>NZ_QUOK01000003.1:300000-534273 GCF_003390325.1 Rhodohalobacter sp. SW132
GGCACCGTGAATTCCCGGCTCTTTGGCACTCAATGCCTGGGGTGATCCGGGATAGAGAACCAGCGGATCGTGGGCCCGGACAATATCCGGCTTATGGATGTGGCCGATCACCCACGCATGCGGAACTCCGGCCGGGAACCCGGTAAAATCTGTGGGTGCATAATGACTTTTCCGGTCGTACAGATCTCCATGCAGCAGTCCAACGGTGGGAAGATTTGGGTCAAGGTCCAGATTTTGAATCGAGAGCTGCAGCAGCGGATCCTCCATGATATGTTGCTTCGGAAATGACCATCCCAGAACCTGCAGTTTACCCGACCGGGTTTCGATCATTTTGGCTTCCCACTCTCCTTTTTCACCCAGCAGATGAACGTGATTATACTCCCGGTTCCGAATGATATCCGGCAGGACATCAAAATCGTGATTACCCGATACCATCACCACGGAAATTCCTGCATTATCCAGCGTATCAAACCCCTGCTGGAGCGGCCCGATCGCCTCAAAAAACCGGTTATCGCGATCCACCACATCACCAGCCAGCAGCAATGCATCCACCTGCTCCTCGACGGCATATGCCACAATCCGCTCCCACGTAAACTTCACGGAACTTTCACTCAGCGATTTTGACACATTTGACGACTGCTTTCCAAGGTGAAGATCTGCGCTTGCAAGAATTTTCATATCCGGTTTCTGATAAGATGAACGGTTACACACACCCGCCAAGATAATGGTGAGCGGTGACAATATCTGTCACCCCGGGGAAAGTTTTTTAGCAGGGTGCAGGGTGCAGGGTGCAGGGTGCAGGGTGCAGGGTGCAGGGTGCAGGGTGCAGGGTGCAGGGTGCAGGAAACAAGATCGAAAATTGGAAATCGAAAATCAGGGGTATGATCCGGAGCTTTGAAGGAATTACGGATCGTTTTTCAACTAACTGCCCCACTCAACACACCCCTCGGCCTGAAAATCTGCGTGCCGCAGTTTTCAGATCCATTTTCGCTTACGCGGGTAAAAAAAGGAACCCTCTCAAAGAGGGGATTATTAGTGACCTTAGTTTTTATAGGGGCAAAAAAATCTTCTTGAGGCATCTACAAATCCCCTCTTGAGAGGGGACAGATTTTAGAAAGTGAGCGAAGCGAACCTTTCGAAAATCAGGGGTGTGTCCCCGGAGCTTTGAAAGAATCTCAAAACACTTTCCCAGCACCTACCCCATCCACACACCCCTCGCCATCAAAATCGCACTTCGCGCTTTTTGATGTGCATTTCCCCTCTCAAAGAGGGGATTTTAGAGTCCTAATTGTTTTTTCTGCTTGATAACCGTGGCTTCTATAACCCTGAGTACATTGTCAATCTCATTATACACCTCCTCATCCCAGAACCGGATGGTATGGAGTCCAAACGCTTTAAGCTGTTTCTCACGGAGCTCGTCTCTCTCACCTTGTTCATCAAGCAAATGCGTATACCCATCCAGCTCAATCACCAGGTAGAGTTCACTGCAGATGAAATCGACTAAATAGTTACCGACCGGCCGCTGACGATGGAAATCAAAGCCCAACATCTGTTTTCCTTTCAGGTGATTCCAGAGTATAACCTCACTCAATGTGCTGTTATTTCGCAACTCCCTGGCTCGTTGTTTCAATCTTGGGTTATAAGGAATGATAGGTCGTTTCATGTTTTGCTCATTTAATTCATTGTCTATGAGTATGAGCCAATAATCAGTGTTGCCTTACAGTTTTTCCTAAATTAGAAAATAGATGAGGTTAAATTAATCCCCTCTCGAGAGGGGACAGATTTGAGAAAGCCACGCCGACTCCGTGGTCTTTCGAGAATCAGGGGTGTGTCCCGGATCTTTGAATTACGGATCACTTCCCAACATCTCATTACAAAACCCATCCCACCATAAAACTGACTGTAACACGAATAGGTTTATTATAACGAGGGCCTCATCTTGTCACTTTTAATCACTATAATCCTTGATGCCCGGATTGATCTCTCGCTCACAAAATCTCTCAATTCTCTGTTACATTTTTTAAAGATACTTTTTTAATCCCTGCAGAAAATCGCTAAAACCGTGTCTTAAAGGCACAATCTTTAGTTCGTTCAAAAGCGCTTTTCTATAATCAGGCAGTAATTTTTTTATAAAAACTCTATCGCAATCAAATGACATCTTTTGGACGTTTAAGGAGTAGCTACACAAATTTTAGTTTATATAAATTTTATTGTAACGTATTGTTTCTGATCGGGATGAAAATCGGTTTCGATCGATTCTTCATGCTAAAAATAATTTCCGTTTGAAGATCTGTTAACAAAAACAGCTCTTTTTTAATGGCTTGCGGAAACTGTTTACTTAGGTTTTTTTTACCAGTGACGCTTCTCCGATATCTACCATACCAAGCTATATTTAATTTTTTTTAAGCACATATTCTTCTATCGATGACTTTACGTAAAGCTCCAGGAAAACAAGGTCTCTACAATCCCGTACACGAACACGATGCGTGTGGTATGGGATTTGTCGTTAACATGAAAGGCGAAAAGTCTAACAAGATTGTCAGACAAGCCATCACGGTTCTCAGCAATCTTGATCACCGTGGTGCTACCGGCAGTGAGCCGAACAGCGGTGACGGGGCAGGAATTTTACTGCAAATCCCGCACAAGTTCCTCAAACAATCCTGCCAGGGTTTAGGTATTGAACTCCCTGAATCCGGGGATTATGGTGTAGGAATGGTATTTCTGCCGGGTGAACGGGATGATCGTCTCAAATGCGAACGATTGATGGAAAAGATCATCAAAGAGGAAGGTCATGAAATTCTCGGCTGGCGAAAAGTTGCCACCGATAACTCCAAATTGGGGAAATCTGCCCGGGCCAATGAACCCGGCGTGCGTCAGGTTTTCATCAAAAGAGGTGAACAATATACAACGGATCTCGATTTTGAACGCAGCCTGTATATTCTTCGTCGAAGAATTACCAAAGAGATTGACGAAACTGAATATTTCATCAATGAAAAAGAGATTTTTTATATCGCAAGCCTCTCCTCCCGAACGATTATTTATAAAGGGATGCTTACGACCAAGCAGCTCGAGGGATATTACCCTGATCTGCGGGAACCTACCATGGAAACCGCGCTCGCGCTGGTCCACTCCCGGTTTAGTACCAACACGTTTCCAAGCTGGGAACTTGCACACCCCTATCGGTATGTGATTCACAATGGCGAAATTAATACGATGCGCGGTAACCAAAACTGGATGCACGCACGTCAGGCCCGCCTCGAAACCGAACTTTTCGGAGATGAGCTCGAGAAACTCTTCCCCATCGTGCAGGAAGGCGGGAGTGATTCGGAGCGGTTTGATAACTGCCTTGAATTCTTGTACTTAAGCGGCCGGTCCCTCCCCCACGCCATGATGATGATGATCCCCGAACCGTGGGAGAAGCACGAGGATATGGATGACGATCTGAGCGCTTTCTACGAATATCACAGCTGCCTGATGGAGCCGTGGGACGGACCCGCATCCATCGCATTTACGGACGGAAAGGTTGTGGGTGCTACACTCGATCGAAACGGACTGAGGCCATCACGATATTATGTCACCCAGGATGATACCGTTGTTCTTGCATCAGAGGTTGGAGTCCTTAGTTTCCCCCCCGAAGACATTGTGCAAAAAGAGCGGCTTCAGCCCGGACGAATGCTCCTCATCGATACGGAACAGGGACGAATCATTAGTGACGAGGAGATTAAACAGAAGATCGCCACTGAACAACCTTACAGAAAGTGGCTTGATGAAAACCTGGTGAAGTTCGATACCATTGTTAAAGATCCGGATCCAAAAGCGCCGGAAGTGAATCATGAGCAAGTTCTGCACCGGCAAAAAGTTTTCGGCTATACGTACGAAGATCTCAAGATCAATGTGGGTCCGATGGCAGAAAATATGCTGCAGCCGGTCGGTTCGATGGGGAATGACGCCCCGATCGCCGTACTGTCAAACCAGCCTCAGTTGCTCTATAACTACTTTAAACAACTTTTTGCGCAGGTCACGAACCCTCCGATCGACCCGATACGGGAGGAGTTGATTACATCTACTGAAACTCTTTTAGGATCGCAGGGGAATATCTTAAACCCAACTCCACAAAGCTGCCGCCAGATTGAGCTGGAAACTCCGGTGCTGACAAATGAGGAGATCGACACACTCAAAAATATTGATCTGTCAGGGTTTCAAACAACTGTACTGCCAATTCTCTTTAAAGCTGGCAGCGGTGGTAACGGTCTTGAAAAGGCGATGGATAACCTGTTTTCCGCAGCCGATGCAGCCATCGAACAGGGCGCCAATATTCTGATATTGAGTGACCGGGATTTTGATGACAAACAGGTTCCAATTCCCGCTCTTCTTGCCGTTTCCGGGCTTCACCATCACCTGATACGTACCGGCCAGCGCACCGAAATCAGCATTGTACTCGAATCGGGCGAGCCAAGGGAAACCCACCACTTCTGTACCCTGCTCGGATATGGTGTGGATGCGGTGAACCCCTATATGGCATACGAAAGTATTCACGACCTGATCCGGGAAGAACTGCTTGAAGATATTTCGTTTGAGAAAGCCGTGAAGGGGTACAACAAAGCGGTTGTGAAAGGTATTGTGAAGGTGATGTCCAAGATGGGAATCTCAACCATCAAATCGTACCGCGCTGCGCAAATTTTTGAGGCGCTTGGAATCAGCCAGAAAGTGATCGACAAATATTTCACCTGGACCGATTCCAGAATTGAAGGAATCGACCTGGACATTATCGCAAAAGAAGCTCAAATGCGTCACGATCACGCCTATCCGGAAACCCAGGTGAATGGTCAGGTTCTCGATGAAGGCGGCCAGTACAAGTGGCGGAAAAAGGGGGAATATCACATGTATAACCCCGAAACGGTTCATCTTTTGCAGTTTGCCAGCAAAACAAATGATTATCAACTCTACAAAGAGTATGCAAAACGGCTTGATGATCAGTTTGATCCCCCACCTACACTTCGCCACCTGATCGATTTCAATTTTGAACAAGAGCCGATTTCGATCGATGAGGTTGAATCTGTTGAATCAATCTGTAAGCGATTTAAAACCGGGGCGATGTCGTACGGCTCCATCAGCCGGGAAACGCATGAAGCCCTTGCGATTGCGATGAACCGTCTCGGTGGAAAAAGCAATAGTGGTGAGGGTGGCGAAGAGTCAGAACGCTATGTACCTGATACCAATGGCGATTCGCGAAACAGTTCCATCAAACAGGTGGCATCGGGACGATTTGGTGTAACGAGCGAGTACCTGAACAGCGGCACCGAAATCCAGATTAAAATGGCACAGGGAGCCAAGCCGGGCGAAGGCGGGGAACTGCCGGGCCGAAAAGTCTACCCGTGGATAGCGAAGGTCCGATATTCAACTCCGGGGGTTGGTTTGATTTCCCCTCCGCCCCATCATGATATCTACTCCATTGAAGATTTGGCTCAGCTGATTCACGATCTGAAAAACTCTAATCGCAGGGCGCGAATCAACGTGAAACTGGTCTCCTTGGTCGGGGTCGGGACGATCGCAGCCGGGGTTTCCAAAGGCCATGCGGATGTAATTCTGATCAGCGGTCACGATGGCGGTACAGGCGCATCACCCCAAACCAGTATCAAACATGCCGGTTTGCCGTGGGAACTTGGCCTGGCGGAAACGCACCAAACCCTCGTCTTAAATGACCTCCGCAGCCGGGTTACCCTCGAGGCGGATGGCCAGATCAAAACCGGACGTGACATCGTAGTTGCCGCCCTCCTGGGTGCTGAAGAGTATGGATTTGGTACCAGCGCACTGATTACCCTGGGCTGTATTATGATGCGTGTTTGTCATTTAAATACATGCCCGGTTGGTATTGCGACGCAAAATCCTGACTTGCGCCACAAATTTAAAGGAGATCCTCAGTATGTAGTGAATTTCATGAAATTCATCGCGCAGGATGTTCGGGAATATATGGCTAAACTTGGGTTTCGCACGATCGATGAGATGATCGGCCAGTCTGATAAGCTAAAACAGCGGGAAATCACGCACTGGAAAGGAAAACACCTTGATCTCTCGCCGGTTCTGTTCAAACCTGATGCTCCCGAGGGTGTGGGTATCCGGCGTTTGATTGAGCAGGATCACGGGCTGGACAACGCAATGGATATCCAGACACTGATGGACATCTGCGAACCGGCACTCTCTAAAAAGAAACCGGTGCGTGCCCGGCTTCCGATTCAAAACATTAACCGTGTGGCAGGAACCATCATCGGTTGTGAAGTGACAAAACGGTACGGCCCCGCCGGACTTCCGGAAGATACCATCCACCTGAATTTCAATGGATCTGCCGGACAGAGTTTCGGTGCGTTTGTTCCTAAAGGGATGACGCTGGAACTGCAGGGCGATGCAAACGACTATTTCGGAAAAGGACTTTCAGGCGGTAAACTCATTCTATACCCCGATGAGGGTATACGGTTCAAACCGGAAGAGAACATCATTCTTGGGAATGTCTCGTTTTACGGAGCTACCAGCGGTGAAGCCTACATTCGTGGAATGGCCGGTGAACGTTTTTGTGTGAGAAACAGCGGTGTGAACGCCGTGGTTGAAGCCGTGGGTGATCACGCATGCGAATATATGACAGGCGGACGTGTGGTTGTTCTCGGCTCAACAGGACGTAATTTTGCAGCCGGGATGTCCGGCGGTATTGCCTATGTCCTGGATCTGCACGATCGGTTTGAGAAAAACTGCAATAAGGAGATGGTCAGCCTGCAGCGGCTCAGTGACGAAGATGAAATTCAAAACGTGAAAAAGATGATTCTTAATCACGGTGAATATACTGACAGCCACCTGGCCTGGAAAGTATTAGCCAAGTGGGAAATGTTGCAAGATAAATTTGTGAAAGTGATGCCGAAAGATTTTGAACAGATGCAGATCTCGATCGCCAAAGCAAAGAAAAACGGGGCTGATGACGAAAAAGCAGCTATGGATGCATTTCTCGAAAATAAAGCCGTATAAGCAACATGTAATGAGTTTTTTAAAGAGTGTCCCCCATTCCCAACAGGGATTCCTATGAGAAAAGAGGGATTTTTAGCCTGATTTTCAGACACTCATACTTGGAGTATTTAACAACATTATTTTACAGTAACCTTTTAAGCAACTAACATTATGGGTAAACCCACCGGATTCATGGAGTTCGACCGAAAAACAACTCCTTACCGAGAACCTACGGAACGGATAAATGACTGGGAAGAATTAAACCTGAAAATGCCCGAGGAAGATCTCCGTGAACAGGGCGCGCGGTGCATGGATTGTGGTATTCCGTTTTGTCAGACCGGCGGCGATTGGGGAGGAAAATCACTCGGATGCCCCATCTACAATCTAATTCCCGAGTGGAACGACCTTGTCTATCGCGGTAAATGGAAAGAAGCCCTTCAGAGATTACATAAAACCAACAACTTCCCTGAATTTACTGGACGTGCCTGCCCTGCTCCGTGCGAAAGCTCATGTGTTTTAGGGATTACCGATCCACCCGTAGCCATAAAAAGTATTGAACAGGCCATCATCGATCGCGGTTTTGAAGAGGGATGGGTTGTGCCTAATCCGCCGGATCAGAGGACGGGTAAAACCGTAGGAATTGTAGGCTCCGGGCCGGCCGGACTCGCTGCAGCTGCTCAGCTCAATAAAGCGGGTCATAAAGTAACGGTCTATGAGCGTGCCGACAGAATCGGGGGATTGTTGACGTATGGAATCCCGAATATGAAACTCGACAAATCTGTCGTTCAGCGCAGAGTAGATATTCTTAAAGAGGAAGGAATTGAGTTTGTCGTGAATACCGAGATTGGAAAAGATATACCGGCTACAGAACTTCAAATGAAACATGACGCCCTGGTTCTGGCCGGCGGTGCAACAAATCCACGGGATCTACCTATTGAAGGCCGGGAACTAAACGGCATTCATTTTGCCATGGAATTTCTGCACGCTGATACCAAAAGCCTGCTCGATTCCAATCACGAAGATGAAAACTTCATCTCTGCAAAAGATAAGCACGTTATTGTCATCGGAGGCGGAGATACGGGAACCGACTGTGTGAGCACCTCACTCCGTCATGAGTGCAAATCACTTACGCAATTCGAAATCTTACCAAAGCCGCCAAATGAGCGATCCGAGGGGAATCCGTGGCCCGAATGGCCCAATGTATATAAACTGGATTACGGGCAGGAAGAGGCGCGCAAAAAGTACGGTGATGATCCCCGTGAATATGAAGTGATGACCAAAAAATTCGTAGAAGATGGAAACGGAAATGTAAAAGAACTGCATACCGTACAGGTAAAATGGGAAACAGGCAACAACGGCAGAATGAAACCTGTTGAAGTTGAAGGCAGCCATAAAGTCTGGAAAGCCGACCTTGTGCTACTGGCGATGGGATTTTTAGGTCCTGAGAACCCGGTTCTTGAACAACTTAAGGTTGAACGGGATGATCGAAGCAACGCTAAAGCTGAGCACGGTGCTTACGACACGAACGTGGAAGGCGTCTTTGCTGCCGGTGATATGCGCCGGGGCCAAAGCCTGATTGTCTGGGCCATCAACGAAGGCCGCGGGGCAGCACGCGAATGCGACCGATGGCTGATGGGCAGTACGGAGCTTCCTTAAAAAATATCGCATTATAACTACGAAGGACAAGAAAACACGAAGAGTATTCAGTTCCTCTGTTGTGCTTTGGAACTGTCATATCTTAGCGCTTTCGCGCCACTGCGGTAAAATATAAGGCTGATTTATTTGATTAAGCTTTTAATCATGTGTATCAGCCGTACAATGATTTACCACGAAAGACGCGGGGCAGCACGCGAATGCGACCGATGGCTGATGGGCAGTACGGAGCTTCCTTAAAAAATATAGAATTATAACTACGAAGGACAAGAAAACACGAAGAGTATTCAGTTCATCTGTTGTGCTTTGGAGCCGTTATATCTTAGCGCCTTCGCGCCTCTGCGGTAAAAATCTACTTAATACACTTCGTGTACCTTAGTGTCATTGTGGTTTCCCCTGATTTGAACTCAACCTTTCATCTTCTTGAAAATCGATTTTAACTGCTGGCGGTCCATCATCGAGTCAATAAAGTTAAACTGACCAGCTGAAAGTTTTTCACCTCCATCAATTGTCACCGATTCCCCGGTGATGTATGGAGCCAAACTACTCATCAAAAAAGCAGCCAGGTGGGCCAGCTCTTCCTGATCCCCATACCGTCCCGCCGGAATTTTACTGAGATATTTCTCTTCGAATGATTTATCCGGGAACAGGCGTGTCCAGGCTCCCTCCGTGGGAAACGGTCCCGGTGCAATTGCGTTGACGCGAATCCCGTATTCCGCCCATTCGAATGCGAGCGACCGGGTCATGGCAAGAACGCCCGCTTTGGCACATGCAGATGGAAGCACAAATGCGGACCCGGCATCTTCCGCATAGGTTGTTACAATATTCAGAATATTTCCTTTCTTCTTTTCTTCAATCAGCCGGTTTGCAAAATGGTGCGTACAGTTAAACGTTCCGTGCAGAACAATATCCACCACGGCTTTAAATCCGCCGGGTGACAAATCCTCAGAAGCACTCAAAAAATTACCGGCCGCATTGTTCACAAGGCCAGTAATCTGTCCCAATTCCGAGGTGAGTTCATCGAACATATCACCGACCTTTTCATAATTTCTTACATCCGCAACGGAATACCTGATTTCTGTTCCATGTTTACGAAGCTCTTCAACTGCCTTCTCAAGTTTATCCTCTGTTCGACCGCAGATGGCAACCGATGCTCCCAGTTCAGCAAATTTATGCGCCATCGCCAGGCCGAGTCCGCTTCCGCCGCCGGTTACAAGTATGGTTTCGTTTTTCAGGGTGTCTTCTTTAAACATAGTTTGTGGCTTAAGCGATTTAAAATTGTTAAATGGGCGTGGAAAAATCCCCTTTTGAGTGGCTGTAAAAAAATAATGTATCAACACTTGATAAGAATTAGTGAAATTCACCACGAAGCCACGAGGGCTCGAAGATTCACGAAGTGGATTCAATGATTTTTAAACTTCGTGTACCCTCGTGGCTTTGCGTCTTCGTGGTAAAAATAAATGGCCGATATCTTTGATTAAGTTTTTGCTCACAGCCTCATAAGAGGGGGATTTTTAACGATTCAATACTACATCCTCTCAAAAATTCCGGCTGCCCCCATGCCTCCGCCCACGCACATCGTCACCATACCGTATTGTTTATCCAGACGCTTGAGGTCGTGCAGGATCTGCGTTGTGAGTTTCGCACCTGTGCAGCCGAGCGGATGTCCCATCGCGATCGCACCGCCGTTGATATTTACTTTATCGGGATTCAGATCGGCCTGACGAATCACCGCAAGAGCCTGGGCGGAAAATGCCTCATTCAGTTCAATCAGGTCGATATTTTCCAGATCCAACCCGGTCTGTTTTAACACTTTCGGGATCGCTTCTACCGGCCCGATTCCCATCAGTTCGGGAGCCACTCCTGCGACGGAAAATCCATGGTATTTTGCAATCGGCTTCAATCCAAGGTCATTTGCTTTCGAGCGGGTCATCACCATCACCCCAGCTGCCGCATCGTTCATTTGTGATGCGTTACCGGCCGTAACCGTGCCGCCCTGCTTAAACACTGCCCGAAGTCCGCTCAGCGCTTCAAAACTGGAATCCTTTCGCGGGCCTTCGTCTTTGTTAAATGTAAATCTGTCATTCTCCATTTCACCGGAAGCGGTGACATATTTATGCTCCACCTCAACCGGTGTGATCTGCTCATCAAAATATCCGTTTTCCCAAGCATTTACCGCTTTCTCGTGACTCTTCAAAGCAAACTGATCCTGATCATTGCGGCTCACATCATATTTTTCCGCAACATTTTCAGCCGTCAGTCCCATGGTGATGTACACCTCTGGGCGATCTTCGGCAAGTTTTGGATTCGGTTGAAATGAGAGTCCTCCCATTGGAACCAGGCTCATACTTTCTGCACCTCCCGCGATAATAATCTCCGCCCCTCCGGCAAGTATTCGTTCAGCCGCCATCGCGATCGTCTGGAGTCCGGATGAGCAGAATCGGTTGACGGTCATGCCGGGAACAGAATCCGGCAGCCCGCCCAGAAGCGCACTTTGCCGGGCCATATTCATCCCCTGCGAACCTTCGGGGAAGGCACATCCCACAATCACATCATCAATCATGTGCGGCTCCACCCCGGATGAGTGGTTCAGAAGATCTTTAATCACCTCCCCCATCAGGCTGTCGGGACGCGTAAACCGTAATGACCCTTTATTCGCTTTACCGCACGCTGTACGTTTAGCGGCAACAATTACAATCTCTTTCTCTGCACTGTTTTTGCTGTGATGATTCATGATGGATACGTTTTAAAGCTTAAAATTCAGGGTAGAATAATCGATGGAAACGCTTTTCCAGAATACTAAAAGAATATCAGAAATAGAAAGTCTCTTGGTTGTTGATTTGATTTACATCAAATTATTCACAAAATGATGTGTAATTGTAAGTAAGGTATATACCCGGTTTCACGGCGCCCTATTCGGATAATCGGTGATGATACCATCCACTCCCAGTTCAAGCAGACGAATCATCTCCTCGGTTTCGTTGATGGTCCACGGAATGATGGTCATGCCCTTCTCATGAACTTCGGCCACCAGATCAGGGGTTACCAGTTCATAATGCGGACTCCAGATTTCGGGCTGATACCCCAGGATCTCCACATACCGATCTATGGTCTGATCTTCCTCATACACCAGCATCGCCTGTACTACATCCGGATCGATCTCCCGCATAGCGATGAGTGTTGCCGGATCGAATGACTGGATAATCACCCGGTCAAGGATTTCAAGTTCCGCAAGTTCGTCATAAAGAAGACGGGAAAAATCTTGAGGCTGAGGCCCGTAAACGCCATACCATTCGGGACGGCTTTTTGTCTCGATATTGTAATAAACCGGTTCAAGTCCATTTTCCTCCACGTACTGTTCAATGGCAATTATAGCGTCCCTCATCAGCGGTTTTGTTGCTTCCATCGGTTCCTGCTCTGGGAATCCGGCATGTCCGCGTTTACCAACATCATATTCACGCGTTTCTTCATACGTCATTTCATAAATATTTAACTCCATCTGTTCTTCTTCGGTTACCGATGTTCCATCTGGTTTAGTACTGATGTTGTGATCGAACCAGGGCTCATGGGAGATTAGAATCCGGTTATCTCCTGTGACGACGAGATCGAACTCGATGGTGTCCACTCTATAATCGATCGCTTTCAGAAAACTGGGGATGGTGTTTTCCGGAAGAAGTCCGCGAGCCCCGCGGTGCCCCTGTAAATCGTAATCGTATGTTATCTCTTCCATGGTGCAGGCAGAAAAAATCAGTAAAGCGAATAAGGTTAGGAATGCTCGCATGTTTTGAGTCTTTTGGATTTGGAGTCAACCCGAAAATAGATGATTCTATGTTAACACACGATTAATTTATCGATCAAAGATCAAACCCTTCGATGCTGCAATGACGGGAGTTTACGCCGTACTTCCCGCAGATCGTCCATTCGTATTTCTGCAGTGATGAAACCCGGTTTTTCGTTCGCTTCAGCCATTACTCTCCCCCACGGGTCGATGATTATAGAGTGCCCCCAGGTGCACCTCGATTCTCCATGAAGTCCGGCCTGTGCCGGGGCGATCACGTAACAGGTATTTTCAATTGCACGGGCTCTCAAAAGCACCTCCCAGTGTGCATCGCCGGTGGGCCGGGTAAATGCAGCGGGGACTGTAAGGATTTCGGCACCATTTTCTGTCAGTTTTCTGTAAAGTTCAGGAAAACGGATGTCATAACAGATCGAAAAGCCGATTGCCGGCAGATTTTGACTCTTGAACACCACCGGTTCACTCTTCCCGGGGCGCACCGTATCCGACTCCCGGTAGATCTCATCTTTTGAAACTTCGACATCAAAAAGGTGGACCTTATCGTACCTGGCGGCTATAGATCCATCCGGCAGAAAAAGGGCACTGCGGTTGTAAATTTTACCTCCTCCTGCAGAAGCGGGATATCCTCCGCCAAGGATGGCTACATTCAGGGATGATGACCATTCCGGAAGCAAGGTTTCAACGGATTCGGCAATCTCTGCGGAACGTTTCAGTTTCATTTTTTCATCACCGAAAAAGGCAAAATTCTCAGGCAGGCAGATGAAAGTTGCCCCCGCATCTGCGGCTTCCTTAACCAAAGATTCGGCCGCCTGCATACTGGCCGCAATATCGGGCTGACTATTAAGCTGAATGGCTGCTGCTGTTATCGTTTCCATGTTCTGTTTTGGATTATTTTCATTACTGATGAAGCTTTTTCCGTTTAATGATAACGAAATGTTTGGATGGATGATGAAGAGATGTAGTAATAAAAGCAGCTGATCATTTATGACCAAAAAAAATCATTCAATAAACAACCTTGTGCATTCCGATTTTCGGTTCATCCTCCCTACCTTTAGCGAAACAGATTGAAATCATACAAACTTATCATAACCCATGGATTCCAATAAACTTCGCGAACTTCAGGCTCCGCTAAAATCACAATATAAAGATTCTCCTGAATCTGCCATCATTACCCTTTCTTCAGAGGGGAAAATCGGAGATGGGATAACCTGCAAGGTCGACACAGGAAAAGCGATGGTAGAAGCGGGACTTCACCCGGCAACCGGCGGTGATGGCCTTGCTGCCTGCTCCGGGGACATGCTTCTCGACGCACTTGTTGCGTGCGCGGGTGTGACGCTTAATGCAGTTGCAACAGCAATTGGGGTTTCGCTTGGCGAAAAAACACACGTTACGGCTGAAGGCGATCTCGATTTCCGGGGAACGCTTGGTGTCTCAAAAGAAGCACCGGTTGGGTTTAAAGAGATCCGGCTAACTTTTCATCTCGATACCGACGCGGAACAGGATCAGATCGACTCTCTGATTAAGCTTACCGAACGATACTGCGTGGTTTTTCAGACACTGAATGTGAAACCTGAGCTGGTTACGGCGAATAAAGTGATTGGGTGAGCACTTAGCGACCTGCAAGACCGCGAACGGTAGTGAGCTGCTGGCAGAGTCGCGATCAGATTATGAACGCCTCCACCGGAGATCCACCATTTCACAACTCTGCCAGGTACTCCGCGATGCTTCGTGCTCTTGCAGGTTGTTTATTCCATACGACCTGCAGAGTGGCGAACGGCAGAGAGCCTCCTGGCAGAGTCTCAAGCAGTCTTAAAATATCTAAAATCCTCCCTAACTCATTTTTGATTTGAATTAACTTCACCATCATTTTATTTTCACATCAACAAGAGAAAATAAAATGGAGAGAAATGTGGAACCACTTGAAGAGGGGCACTTTTATCATATCTACAATCGGGGCGCTGGTAAAGCTTCAATCTTTTTTACTGACCAAGATTACAATCTGTTTATTGAAAAATATTTCTATTACCTGTATGTGCCAGCAGAGACATTTGCGTGGTGCTTACTAAAAAACCATTTTCATTTACTCATTCGTGTTAGAACAACAGAGGAGCAATTTCAGACATTTAAAACACTAAAACCCCACTTTCCTGAGAAATCATTTTACGGAGATAAATTCAGTTCACCGAAACCTTACTTAGTCTCTCAGCAGCTCAGCCACTTGTTCAATAGCTACACCAAAACCATTAATTTGAAAACAAATAGAAGTGGAACATTAATAGAGGGAACATTCAAGAGAAAGAAAATTAAGGACGAAGATCATTTTCTTCACATTGCTTGCTATATCCACCGAAATCCAATTCATCATGGTATCTCAGCTAACTTTTCAGATTATTCCCATTCATCATACCAACGTATACTTTCAGGTGACCATCCTTTTGTTGAAAGTAAGAATTTAACACAGCGTTTTGGTGGAATAAACAATTTCATTGAAGCCCACAGTGAGTTTAAACACAAGTTGGGTGATGAGTTTTATTTAGAGTAAACCAGCGACCTGCAAGACCGCGAACGACAGTGAGCTGCTGGCAGAGTCGCGACTGGTTGCTAGGGCTTTATTGGGTTTCATTCCCCAAATCCACAACTCTGCCAGGTACTCCGCTTCGCTTCGTACTCTTGCAGGTTGTTCGGTCTGCGGGTTACTTACTCATCTCATTAAGGCTTTTTTCCACCCATTCGCGGCGCTGTTTGGATATCCCGACAACAATGGCGGGAACAACGAACAGGGTAAGTATAGTCGCAAATGTCAATCCGCCAATAACCGAACGGGCGAGCGGACTCCACGTTTCCGCGCCGGCACCGATTTCAAGAGCCAGGGGAATCATCGAAAAGATGGTGGTTAGTGCGGTGAGTATAATAGGACGCATCCTGCGCTTACACGCCTGCAGAAATGCAACCAGGTACCCTTTATCTGCGCGGGCAATTTTACCTGTATATTGATGAATGTAATCCACAAGTACAATCCCATTATTCACCACAATACCAACCAGGATGACAATTCCGATATAAGCCGGGACACTGAGTGATGTGTTCGTAATAAACAGGAACAACAGCGATCCAAAAAAGGCCAGCGGAACGGTAAACATAATGATAAACGGATCTCGCAGATTCTCAAAAAGCGATGCCATCACCATGTAGGTTAACAGCAGGGAAAACATAAATGCAATTAACATTTCACGAGAGCTTTCATCAGCACTTTGCGTAGATCCCGTGAAATCGTACCGGTAGCCATCCGGCATAACAATATCATTCTGCAGAATTTCCTGAATTTCTGCCCGGTGCTCCATAAAATCACCCCTCACATTGATAGTAAGATCGATATAAACTTCCCGGTCTCTTCGCGATATTCGACTCAAGCCTTGAGTAAGCTGAAAATCACCGACACCGAGAATTGGCACACGAACATCGTCGGTCTGAAGCACATCAAGCGCGAAAAGATCTTCCCTGTTTTGAAATCGGTCGCGGTCATTTCTAACCTGTATCGGGATTTCTCTCCCTTCCTCCCTGAAAAATCCGGCACGGGTTCCCCTGGCCTGCGTCCCGAAAGCATTCGCTATTTCGTTCGCACTAACCCCGCCAATCCGGTTGATCCGTTCCCTGTTCAGGGCATAGTGAAGTTCGGGAGTTGGACGATTTCGGTTGGTTGAAACAGATACCACATTGGGATTCTCTTTCAGTCGCTCTTCAATGCGAACTGAAAATTCCTGAAGCACATCTACATCAGGCCCGATCAGCGTCAACCGGACTCCCCGGCCACCCCATCCTCGTCCGGTTGGGATACCACCGCCGCCACTTTCCTGCACCTCCAGGTCTACATCAGGTGTTTCCAGCATCTCCTGAGTCTGCTCAATGATATCCTGAGTAGTGCGTGTTCGCTGCCTGTGGTCAACCAGGAGCACCTTCATTTCGCCGAGGTTCGACTCACTGCTCCAGCGCTGCCGCCCGATACTTGTAATTACAGTTCGGACCTCATCAAGCTCCAGCAGCTGATCCGTGTAATCCCGGAGTGATGTAGCCGTGTTATAGAGTTGATTTCCGGCAGGAAATGTTACCCGAACGGTATACTCCCCGCTGTCGCTTTCAGGAAAAAATTCACCCGGAATGGTTCTGAACAGAAATACAGACCCTATGATAATGCCCACCACAAATAGTGCGACCATATACTTCCGGTTCAAAATCCAGAACAGAATTCGGCCATAATTTTGCTCCACTGCATGAATTCCGCGAAACATAAAACTCTTGCGGTTAAATTCTTCCCGCTTAAGCATCAGAGATGCCAATACCGGGATAAGGATGATGGATGCCAGGTAGGAGCTTGTAATGGCAATGGAGATGGTTAAAGCCAAATCACGGGTGATGGTGCCCGTAACACCGCTAACGGCAAGAATTGGCACAAAAACTGCCAGGGTGGTGAGCGTGGAGCCCAGCAGTGCGCCCGCCACTTCATTGGTTCCTTCCAGGGCGGCCTGCATTCGTTTCTGACCGCTCTCCAGTTTGTTGGCGATACTTTCTGATACCACAATGGAGTTATCCACCAGGAGACCGATGGCAAGCGCCAATCCTGTAATGGAGATGATATTCAGACTGATATCGAGAAAATACATCGCGGCAAAAGTGGCCGTCAGCGAAACGGGGATACTCATAGCTACAACAAACGCGATGCGCCATCCCCCCATAAAAATCAATAAAATTAAAATCACAACGATGAGAGCAATCAGTGCTGACTGAGCCAGATTGGATACTGAATCCTGGATGAATTGCCCCTCATTGCTCAGTACCTGCAGCGTTACGCTGCCAGGCAGGTTATCCTGAAACGCACTGATTTGATAGAGCACTTCCTCGGCTACATCAAGAGTGTTGGCATCCGACTGTTTCTGAATCTCCACCTTCACGCTGTTTCTGCCGTTAACCTCTTCGAGCGAATTGATATCGGCATAGGTATTTTCAACCCGGGCCACATCGGATACCCGAACGGGGATCCCGTTTTCAGAGATCGTAACGATGGTGGCTGCAATCTCCTCTATCGATGAGTAGATAGCCTCAGCACGAATGCTATAGCTGACCCTGTCGGCCACAAGGTTTCCAATTGGCTGATTGACATTATTGCTTTGAATAGCACTGACAACCTGTGACGGAATGATCCTGTGCCGGGCCATAGCGTCGGGATCAAGTGTTACATAGAAATTTCGTTCCAATCCTCCTCTCGTATCGGCCGCAGCAACCCCCGGAATTCGCTCCAGGCGTGGTTCAATAAAGTCGATAGAAAGCTGGCGCAGTTCGTCCAGACCCATGGCGCTGGATTCCACACTAAGCTCCATGATGGGGGAACTATCCGGATCAAACTGAAAAATCACGGGATCATTCGCTTCTGAGGGAAGCTGGGGACGAATCCGGTCGATTGCCTCACGGATTTTCATTTCCGCCTGCTGAATATTGGTGCGCGGATCCATCCTCAGAATGATAAACGCCCCGCCCTGGCGCACATTCGATTCCAGGCTATTGATTCCCTCAACCCCCATGATGGCGCCCTCAATGGGTTCCACAACCAGGCGCGACATATCATCTGGTGCCACATTCTGGTAATTTACCGATACGGCAAGCACCGGAATATTGAAAGCCGGCATCAGGGTAACTTTCAGGTTAGCCAGTGAAAACAGCCCAAACCCAACAACGATAAGAGACATCATAAACACCGTTACCGGGCGCTTCAGAATTCGTTCTGTAATCGTAATTTTTTTCATATCCTGTACCGGTTATGTCTATCAGAACTACTTGAGAAATCCACACCTGCCGGGTTTCGCAGGTGCGCATTTCCTGATATACCTATTGAAGTTGTTGATATTCCGCTGCTTTTAGTCATTCTCATCCACCAGCGGGTCTTCTTTGTGAACAGCATTAAATCCAGCTTTTTCTACCCAGCTATTCACAATGTTGTACATACAAGGCACGGCAAAAAGCATCAGCAGGGTTGACATCGCCAGCCCTCCGATCACGGTTCGTGCCATCGGGCTCCACGTTTCGGATCCGGCACCCAGCTGCAATGCTAACGGAACCATCGCCAGAATAGTAGTCAGTGCCGTCATCAATATCGGCCGCAGTCTTCGTGTGGCACCATTCGCAATCGCTTCGATTCGATCCTGCCCGCGGGCCTGCAGAATTTTAATATAATCAATCATTACAATACCGTTGTTCACCACAATACCGGTAAGCAGCACCAGCCCAACCATCGCCGTAACACTAACCGGCGTGGATGTTATCCACAGCATAAGCAGAACCCCGGTAAGCGCAAGCGGAATGGTTACAATAATGATGAATGGTTCAACCAGGCTTTCAAATTGTGATGCCATCACCATGTAGGTGAGCACACCGGCAATGAGAAATGCGATGATCAAATACCTGAACGATCGCTGCTGGTCTTCCGCGGAACCGGCGACTTCATACCGGTACCCTTCCGGCCAGCTCATCTCGTTGAGCACGGTTCTGGCCCGGTCGGTTGCCGTCCTAAGATCAATACCGGCCAGATCGGCTTCGATTTCCGCCATCCGCTCCTGGTTCACGCGTAAAATGCTCGAAGGTCCGGTGTATCTTTCAATACGGGCCAGATTTTTAAGAGGCATCCATGTGCCTCCTGCGGTTTGTATCTGAATTTCCTCAAGCGCTGTGGATTGTGCCCGATCGATCGCACTAAGCTGAACAAGAACCTCAAACTCAACGCCCTGATCCACAAAAGTTGTGGCAACATCACCACGAACGGCATTACTTACAGCCGTTGCTACCTGGGATGTATTGAGCCCAACCCGGGAAATTCTCTCGCGGTCCATTTCAATGCGTAATTCGGGACGTCCCTGGTCGGCACTGCTGAATACACTTGCGATGCCTTCTGTTTCACGCAGTCCGCTCATGGCAATGGCGGTAAGCTCGTTTCGCACTTCCGGATCAAACCCGTAAATCTGTACGATCAGGCCTGTTTCACCATCGGGACTCAGCGGATCTTCCCTTACTTCGCGAATATTGGTACCCGGAACATCTCTCAGGCGTTCAAGCAGACTGGCAGTAATTTCAAACTGGCTGCGCTGTCTTTCATCCACCGGTACCAGCTCAATCCGTACCATACCCTGGTTCCCGCCGGGATTATCGGCACCTTCAATTCCGGTTTTATCCCCGTAATCGGAGACAACCAGGCGAGCTTCAGGTACTTCATTCCGGATCATATCTTCCACCCGAACAATGGATCTCTCCAGTTCAAACAAGTTCACGCCCGGCTCACGCTGAATTTCAAGGACGATATTGTTCTCGTCCACTTCAGGGAAAAATTCCCCGCCAAGCTGGTAAAATATCGGGAGTGATGCGATCAAAAGAATAAATGCGCCCAGTACAACGAGTCCGCTTTTCTTCAGGGCGCCATTTACCATTCGGTTATATCTTCGTTCGACCCGGTCTAAACCGGACGTAAGTACAGGAGCAACACGGTTTGAAAATAGATTACCGGTTCCTTCTTTCGATTTTCGAAAGAGGAATATGAATGGGTAGAGTGGAATCAAAATCAAAAACAGCGGCAGTGATAAAATCCTGTTCGTAACCGACTGCCGACTCCATTCTATCAGGCGACGCAAAACCGTTTTATTCTCCCGTTTACCCTCCAGCTCTTTTTGAAAGAGCCGGGAACTCATCACAGGAATTAGTGTGAGCGCAACCAGCACAGAAACGATCAGCGCAAATGAAATAGTGAGAGCAAGATCCCTGAAGAGCAGCCCCGCAATTCCCGGCACAAATAGAATGGGTAAAAACACTACAAGTGTAGTAAGAGTACTCATCACAACCGGTCCGGCCACTTCCTGCGCCCCGGCAACAGATGCTGATGCCCCGTCTTTACCCTCTTCTTTGAATCTGAATATATTTTCGAGCACCACAACCGCATTATCCACCACAAGTCCCACAGCCAGTGTAAGACCCGAAAGTGAAATAATATTCAGGCTTACATCTGCCCAGTGCATGATGCTGAATGTAGTGATAATGGAAACCGGGATCGATACGGCTACAATCAGGGAAGAGCGGCCGCTTCTCAAAAACAGAAGCAGCATAATCATCACCAGGAAAATGGCCTGGAAAGCGGTTAGTACCAGGTTTCGGATGGAGAGCTCAATAAAATCTGCCCGGTTGGTCAACACATTCAATTCAACACCGGTGGGTAAAATTCCCCGAATTTCCTCGAGGGCCTCCATCACGCCGCCGGCTGCGGTAACAATATTGCTGTCGCTCGATTTATAGATATTCAAAATCACGCCGTCATTACCCTGAACGCGTACATTTCCAATCGGTTGGGATATTCCGTCATCAACCGATGCAATATCCTGCAAGTAAACCGGATTGCCGTCACGCACTGCAACAATGCTGTTCCGTATCTCCTCCACATTCCGAAATTCACCGATGGTACGGAGTGAGTAGGATGTTTCGCCCTCAGAAAGCTCACCGGCCGGAACCTGTACATTTTCCTGCCGGAGCCGGTTGGCAACTTCCCCAACGTCAATATCATACGCCCTCATCTGGGCATTGCTGAGCTGAACGTTGATCTGCCGATCGAGCCCGCCCGCCGTAGCAGCTGAAGCAACTCCGGAGATCCGTTCCAGGCGCTGTTCAAGCTGCTGAGTTGAAAATGTTCGGAGTTCACGAGAACTTCGGGTGTCTGATGTGAGCGTAAGAACCACAATCGGCTCATCATTCGGATCGTAGGAGAATACAATCGGCTGATCGGCATCCTGGGGTAAGCCACGCCTGACCTGATCGAGCTGTTTACGAACTTCGGTCTCCGCAAAAAACAGATCGGTTCCCCAGCTGAAATTCAGCCGCACAACAGAGGCACCCTGGCTTGAGGTTGACCGAACGCGTTCAATACCGGACACACTACCGACCGACTCCTCAATCGTTCGGGTGATCAGTGTCTCCATATCTTCAGGCGCAACACCTTCATAGGTGGTATAGACCGTGATCGTGGGAAAAGAAACATCAGGATAGAGATTCAGCCGTAAATTGGACAGGCCGAAAATTCCGAAACCGATCAAAATCAGACTGGTCATCAAAAATGTGATCGGTCGGGCAACAGCAAGTTTGGATAAATTCTTCATTTGCTTTAGTTGCTGTTTGAATCGCTGTTTGTCTGTCGCTGACCCTGACCGCGTTCACCGCCTTCAGCCTGCTCCATCATTTCGATTTCTCCACTACGGTCTGGCCCGGATTGCTGCTGACCCGCAATTCGAACCCTTCCGCCCTCGCGCAATGCAGACTGGCCGGTAATGATCAGGCTTTCACCCTCTTCAAGTCCTGAAAGCACCTCAACACGCTCTCCTTGTTCCAGACCTAATATCAGCTCTTTCCGGGTTGCAACCGTATCGCCCTGGGCAACAAATACCGAGTAATTTCTGCGCAGTTCTACTGTGTTGGTTTCCGGTTCGATGTAGGTTTCAACATTTTCGATCATAGCTGATCGCGGAATGATGATGGTATTTTCCCGGGTCTCGAGTGTAATTCTGGATTCCGCTAAAACTCCCTGGCGGACAGATGATGAAGCATCTATAAGGCTGACAACCACCTCGCCGAGACCTGTTTCGGGGTTAAGCTGCGGACTGATTCTTGAAATAACTCCCTCAGCGATGGTCTGCTGCCGGTTGCTCATGCGAAGCTCAACGGGAAGGCCTACCGAAATATCTTCCCAATCCTGCATCGGGAGATGCAATCGTGTTTCATATCCAATTAAATTGGCAATTTCGAATGCTGTTTCCCCGGTGGATGCAATATCCCCTTCGGCAATTGACCGGCTCAGCACTACACCGTTCACCGGGCTGCGAACTTCCGTATTAGCGAGGTCTTCACGAGAATTGGTGAGTGATGCTTCAGCGGCTTCAAGCTGAGAGCGGCTGGTACTTAATGTAGCCCGGGCTTCTTCAAATTCTGATGAGCTGATAGCCCCCGTTTCGAACAGACGCTCCTGACGTGAAAATTGTGTACTGTCCCTTTCAAAAGCAATTCTGCTCTGCCTGTACTGCGCCTGGGCCTGCTCGTATGCATCGCGGAAGGGAACATCATAAATTTTTGCGAGAAGATCGCCCTGTGAAACCGTATCCCCGAGATCAGCGTGGATGCGAAGTACCCGGTTACTCACCTGTGGGTTGATATTTACAACATCCTGGGCGCGAATGGTTCCAAACGATCGTATCTGATCACTGATGGATGATGTTTCAACGGGAATAACCTCAACGCTGGTCGCCTGTCCCCCGCCTCCCATCTGTGAAAAATCCGGCGGTCCGCCACCGTTTGATGAATCTGAACCGCAGCCGGCAAGCAGAAGTCCTGTGATGAGTAGCAGTACACCGTAAAATCTGTAGAGTTTCAAAGTCTTATTCTGTTTTAAGTTAATTACACTTCGGATGAAAGTAGGAACTTCTATCGAATCGTGAACGTCATTGTTACATCATTTAATTTCATCTTTCAAAAACACCCCCCATTTTAATAACGTTTTACAATGGACAGCTTTGCATTCCCTTCGTTTACTCCCAATGAGATGCCAATTGTAAACTGTAAATGCAAAACGATTCGGATTCGTTAAAAGTTGAACACATCGCAAAACGTTGACACTCTTTTACATTTCGCGCTCGACCTAAACGATTCAGCTCTTTAAACTTACATTGATTGCAAAGCCGTGGAGATCGGCTAATTGAAGCGGTGAATCGTTGATTTCAATTCTCTGGGTAACCATCGGATTTTAGTTCAATTCTTTCACAAGATCTCGCCTGGTGGTGATTGATGTTTGCCTCAATCTACCGGGGGAATTCAACCCGCTGTCGGGGTTGAGGTTTAGGAGTCAGCGTTCTATTCCCCCAGCTTCGCTGAGGGTTATTCACGTTGCACTCCTTCGGAGTGGTATCGTTCGTTTTAAATTGGGAGCAGATGAAGGTAGTCGTTCATGCAAGATCTGATCGGCTTTCTTAATCCCTTTGAATAGGAGATAAGAGGCATATGAACTCGTCCGAAGAAGGTATTTTGAAAACACTGCCGTTGTTCAAGAAAGAATAACATACCGTTCATTTGACCACCGCGTAATAGTCAGGAATCGATTGCCTCCGCTCTCTCACCTAAAATCTCTGACCTTTTCTCCTCCACCTTCTCCCACACCCCCATCAGCAGAATAATCAGCGTCAAACTCACACCAAGCCCCCAGATGACTACCGTGGCCAGGTCGTTCCAGAATTCGTTGGTGCCGATGACCACCAGCGGGATGAGTCCGCCGATCGTGGTAAGTGAGGTGATCATCACCGTGCGCATTTTGTTTCGGTAGACCCGCACCCAGCTTCTCAGGCCGTGGATGTTCAGCGACCGGCAGCGTTGTTTTTCGTGTATCAGCAGAATGGAGTTATTCACCACAACACCCACCGCAAGCAACGTTCCGGCGATCGCTCCCTGGTCAAAGTTGATATCGTGGTAGAGCGCCCCCATCATCACACCAATAAAACTGAGCGGAATGGCCAGGATCACCACCAGCGGATCACGCCAGCTCTCAAGCAGTGCCGATACAATCATCCATACGCTCAGGATGGTTAAAAACAGAAGAAGCAAATAGTTGTGAAGCTGATCACTTTGTCCCCACGAGAAAAAACCACCTCCAAACTGGATCGATGCGCCTACGGGAACCGGCACTTCATCCAGTACTGATTCAATGTAATTTGTAGCCAGGCGGGGCGGTCCGAGGAAATCGATAGAAAGCGTGCGCTGATACGATTGATCTTCCCTGATAATCTGCGACATCGTTCTTTCGCGGGTAAGAGATGCGATATCATCTACTGTGAAAAAGATCTGATCGCTCCGACGGGCACGGTTCAGAAAATCCTCCTCGTAGTTACTTTGCGCCTGGCTGAGCCCCATCAGGTAGAGCCTCTCACCATTCATATCCACGCGGCCGCGAATGTTTTCCGGGTTGGCATCAAGCTGAATGGCATCCATAACGGCACGGCGGTCAAGCTCTCTAAGAGTGAGTTTTTCATCATCAAAATCGAGCACATACTGGAACATCTCACTCCTTTGCCATCCCCCTGTAGCGTGGATATCCACCTCCTGAACCCGGGGATTTCGCTTCATGCGCGCGGCGATATCTTCCGCCAGAAGCAGAAGTTCATCATACGAAAAACCTCTCAGGCTTACGCGTCTGCCCATGGATCCTCCACCAAAACCGGAACTATACCCATCGCCAAGTCCGCTCACTGAAATACCGGAATTTCCGGTCCGCGCTGCGAGAAACTGGGCAGCTCCGTAGAATTCGTACGGTTCACCCTGAAACAGGTACTCATCTTTGATATAGAATCGCATCTGCGCACCAGAGAATTCTGAGATATTGGTCTCAAAATACTCAAACGCGTGCGCATACGGTCGGGCGAGCGTCTCAAAATTTCGAGCCATCTTGTCGATCTCCTCCATCGGAGTCCCCTGCGGGGTGCGGATGTTGATGAAGATACTCTCGCCCTGGCTACGGCCCCAGGGTGTTCCAAAATAGGTTTCGTTGAAGAATTTATAGGTCAGGCCGCCGACTTTCGGGTCGATATCACTCCGGTTATCGAAATAGGCGCGGGTAAATTCCGGCCAGGATGTATCCTCCCAGTCAGGTTCATCAATCGTGAAAATCGGGATTCCAAAGACCGCAATCAGCAATATGTAGAAAATCCATCGCGCTTTGTGGCGATAGTAGAACAGCCGAACCAGGAGCCGGTTGAGCGCACGGCTCATCTTTCTCTTAAGTGATCGCTCCTGTTTTTCCGCTGATGATGGCACCAGCCAGATGAGTGAATAGGGAATCCAGGTAAGGGCAACGATTACGGATGAGATCAGCGTGGAGGTAAGCGCGATGGCCAGCGGGACCAGGAAAAGCTGCAGCTCCTCCATTGCGAAAAAGAGCGGGATGAATATTCCCACCGTAGTTAACGTACTGCCAAATACCGGAACGAGCGTGTAGGGAAGTTCCTCTCTTACATGCCGCAGCCGGTCCGATAGCGTGCGCGGCAGTTTTGGATTGAGCTGCTCAAAAACAACGACCGCATTATCGATGATCATTCCCAGGGCAACGGTGAGACCTGCCAGGGTGAGCACGTTCAGCGTGTAGTTCATGAAAAAGAGAAACCCGAGGCTCATCATCAGGGAAAAGATGATGCTGCCGAGAATTACAAACGGGGCGCGGAACCGTCGAATGAATAGCAGCAGGATCAAAAAAACCGAAAGCAGGCTGAACATGGACTGAAACTGCAGGTCACCAAACTGACGGCGCAGATCTTCGGTGGAATCCCGTTCGAGCTGCAGGGTTACGTCCGCCGGAAGAAGCGCCTGAATCTGTTCTACTTCCGACCGGATTCGTTCGGCAAGACGGATTGCATCGGAGCCGCTTTCGCGTACGAAGGTCATGCTAAGCGCCGGGTTTCCGTTCAGCCGTTTGAGGCTTTTCACCGGGTAATCTTCGATATTTACATATGCCAGTGCGTCCAGGCTGACCTGCCGGTGACTGTTTGGAATCCGGATTTTCATCGCCCGTATATCCTCAACGGAGTTGAATTCAGGCGGAATGAGCATGCTCATTCTCGACCCGCTCTGCTCAATGAAACCGCTGGAACGCCAGTTTAGCCGTTCGCTCACTTCCTGCATGATCTGTTCCGACCGCAACCCGTGTCGCTCAAGCATCGGTGAGTTAAAGCGGAGTGTCAGTGCCGGATCTTCTGCTCCCCGGATTTCTACATCCGCCAGGCCGGGATATCCCAGCAGCCGGAGGCGGATTTGTTCTTCAGCCAGCCTGTAAAGTTCCCTTTTACTGCGATCCCCGCTGATGGAGTAGGCCATAAAAGTCTCCTGCTCCTGCAGTTCCTGGGGGATCGACCGGTTGATGCGGGGCTGACGAACCTGCGGCGGCAGTTCATTAGATAATCCAAACAGGTATTCCTGAAGCTCAAGAATTCTGAATTCTACAGGCGTATCTTTCTCAAATGTGATGGTAACCTGTGAACGGCCTTCATTCGAGACTGAACGTATCTGATCCACATTTCTCAGCCGGGTAGCCACCGATTCCACTCGCCGGGTGATCTCCTGCTCCACCACTTCCGGACTTGTGGTACCCCAGTTATAGTTCACCGTCACCGAAGGAAGACGAAGATCAGGGGCCATCTCCAGCGGAATATTCATCCACGCCACCACTCCCACAATGGCAATCGCCATGTAGCTGAGTGAAATGAGATATTTTCGGCGGAAGATTTCTTGCATAGGAGTGAAAGGGGAAAAGTAAAAAGTGAAAATTTATCTGGGCGATAGCATAGCGGATAACATGGCAAATATTTCGTTTGCCTGAAGGCCCAGCTTTTCTATATCCTTTTCATTCAGATAGTCCAGATCGAGACTGATTTCAATTTGTGTATCGATTTCAACCAGAGAAGATCTTGCGATTTCAAAAAATCTCTCCCGCTCAACTTTAGATTTACGTGCTGATCCTTCAGAAATATTCGATGGAACTGAAATAGCCGCTCTCCGAAGCTGACTCATAAGTACATATTTCTCTTCTATGGGAAACTTTCTTGTTAACAGATAAATCTCTTTAACGAGTTCAAGACTCTTCTTCCAAACCGATAGTTTTTTATGATTCAATTTTAGCATAAGATCGTTTATTTTGTTGTTGGTTATACATATGAGCCTATTACAACCAACCCCTTACAAAACTTTTCAAATTTTTCACTTCTCACTTTTCACTTCTCACTTCTCACTTCTCACTTCTCACTTCTCACTTCTCACTTCTCACTTTTCCCCTTTCCACACTAAGGCAAACTAAACTGAATAGGCATCGAATGACGAACCACAACCGGTTCGCCGTTTTTTCGTGCCGGGTTGAATCTTGTGGCTTTAATCATACGGATTGACTCTTCATCCAGCCCGTGCCCTACACTTTCACGTACGACCAGGTCCCTGGCATTTCCTTCGAGATCCACTATAAAATCGATGATCACCGTCCCTTCTGCTCCTGCATTTCTGGCTTTTTCAGGGTAATCAATTCCTCCAAGCAAACCCATCCTTCCGCCTGCAACAACAGGTAAAGTGTCCACAGAGTCACGGTCAACTACCTGGCTGCGCAGAGCCTCCAATTCTTCTACTGTCAGTTCACTTTCAGGGACAAATCCATCCTCAGAATTGAACGAGCCGGAACTTCCGCAACCGGAAAAAATTCCGATCGAAATTACCATCAGACAGCAATAAAATCCCCCCTTTCGCCTCCACCATGATAAAAATGTATCAGTGTTGTTATAGTGATTGTTCATATTTCATTCAGATTATATTCAGTACTCAATTCAAAAAATACTGAGGCAAAATACCCAATTTATTTGATGTCAGCCTACCTGTCTGATGACGGATTGTAATTTAAAATTTAATCTATTTCACCATACTTAAATCGTCGGTTTTAATCAGGCAAATGACTACCAACTCCATCCAAAACTGATTTTTTTTCACTTCTCACTTTTCACTTTTCCCTCACTCCTCAACATCCTCCCTCACAATCTGCCCGGCCATGCGGGGACGAACTTTTTGCTGATGGCTCAGCGCAAAGTGCCGGTCTACGGCCAGGGTATCTCCGGGCGCTACGTCTTCATGATTCAAAATCGCCCAGTCGGATGTTGCGATGACCGGCTCCACATACACCCATTCCACGGTTTCACCGTTTAGCTTGAAAAGCAAGGTTCTTCCGCCATCGCGCTCCAGTATGGCAGAACGCGGAACCCGGGCAATTCCGGAATGAGCTTCAATCTGAATACGCCCCTCGACCGTCATACCGGGACGCAGCGATCGGTCGTTATTCTCCACTTCCACCACTACTTTTCCGGTTTTACTTTCTGCATCCACTACAGGTGATATCGCGCGGACTACCCCCTCTTTCCGAATACCGGCAGGTGAAACAAGTTCTGCTTCCATCCCTTCACTCAGGCGGTTCAGTTCCGATTCCAGCACATCGAGGCGGACCAGAACGGTGGAATCATCAATCAGCCGACCCAGTTCCGTACCGGCCTGTAGATAGGCTCCTTCAGTAATTCGCTCAGGAACCGAAATATGTCCCGAGAACGGGGCTTTCACGGTTGTGTAGGATAGATCCAGTTTGGCACGGTTCAGAGCCGATTCTGCATCTGCAAGTCCCGTACTGATACGAACCATCCGGTCATCCCGTGGCTCCCCGCTGTTACCGCTCCGGGCCTGTCGCTGCCGGGATTCAATATCATAGGCCACCGTTGCGGTTTCAAATTCATTTTCGGCCTGCTGAAGCTGATACTGCCACTCCTCGTCATCAAACTGGAGCAAGGTACTTCCCTGTTGAATCCGCGCCCCATCTTCCAATAACGTCTGCTCCACAAACCCGCTGATTCTCGGACGAATCACAATTTCCCGGCTCGCCTCCACTAAACCCTGACTTTCAATGTAGATATGCAGATCGCGATCATCCGCCACAGAGAAGATCACATCAGGCAAAATTTCAACACTATCATCCGCCTCGGGCCTCTCGGGATCATCATCGGGTGAGCACGCGGGGATTAAAAACAAACAGAAAAAAAGAATACCCCATGACCGTCGCATTCCGCTGTTAACCATCTTTTCTAACACACCCTTTAATCCCCTCTCGGGCCACACTTGGTCCCGATTTTTTCGGGAAGGGGACTTTTTACAATTGATCATCAAAAATTTTAATCTCATAACAGCCTTCTTTTCTAAACTATTTTCACGTTTCACTTCTCACTTTTCACTCCCCTTCACCTCAAACGTATGATTCCGCTCCACCCTTCCAAAAATCACCGGGATGATGTACAGCGTCAATATCGTACTGGTGATCATGCCGCCCATCAGGGCTAATGCGAGTGACTGACGGAAAGCGTACCCTTCGCCAAATGGTATCAGCATCGGGACCAGGCCGAGAATGGTGGTTACACTGGTCATCACAACGGGACGAAACCGGTGTTTTCCGGCCAGTTCGATCGCTTTTTTCAAATTTCCGGTATCGGTTAGATAGCGGCGCATAAAATCTACTTTTAGTATGGAGTCGTTCACGGCAATACCGGTCAGAATTAAAATCCCCATGAACGACATGGCGTTAAGGCCGGTGCCGGTGAGATACATCGCCAGCAGGGATCCCACCCAGGCGAACGGAACCGCCGCGATAATGATCAGCGGATATTTCAGGTTTTCAAACTGTATGGCGAGAATGATGTAGATGAGCAGAATACTGAGTGCCAGCAGTTTGCCCATATCGGTCATCAGTTTCTGCACCATCAGCGCGTTGCCAGCGATCTGCACTTCTGTTCCCGTGCTTCTCATAAAATCGTTCACCGCATCCTCGGTTTTCGAGCGGTTCCACCACCAGTCGGTCAGATCCCAGTCAGCCACGAAACTGAGTACCGGGGTCTGATCCACCCGTTCGAGCTGTTCCGGCTCTTTTGCCCGTTCAATGTCGGCGATGTAGCGCAGCGGCACCTCCCGGCTTGATAATCGAAGCATAATCTCTTCGGGATTATAAATTCTCTGCTGATCGCCCAAAAGCCGAATCCCAATTCGTTCATCCTGGCGGTTCCAGTCGGTTACAAAACTTCCGCGAGTGACCGATTCGAGATAGCGCATCACCTCCTGTTCGCTGATGCCAAGCTGCAGCATCCGGTCGGATCTGAATCTCAGGTTCCAGGTATCCACCTCCTGCTCATACTGTTTTCGAAATTGCACCGGCATTCCAGCCTCGGAAATTTTTCGCTGTAACTCTGCAGACTGCCGGTCACTCAGCTCCCGGTCCATGCCTACCATCCGGAACAGTACGGGAGGCTGATCCGCCCCGATCAAAGCGCTCCAGCTTTGCGTATCGGAGACCGGCTCCACGGTCCAGTCAGGGAAATCATCATGAAACCGGTTCATCACCGATGCTGCTCTTTCTGCTTCGCCTGAACCATTTACGGGAATTGCGACGGAAAATTTATTGAGTCCTTCGCGCGCAAGATTGGCCAGGTTGGTTTGATCGGTGAAACCACCCTCCATCTGAATATTACCTGCACCCAAACCGGCCGACTGAATGCGCATTTTCAGCGCGCCCGCCGCCTGTGACGTCGAATTCAGGGATGTATTTCCCGGAAGCTGAACCCTGTAATTCACAACTGACGGTTCATCCTCGGGAAGCATCGTTTTGGGCACCATCATAAAAGCGTATCCCGCAGCTGTGATCAGAAAAGTGGCGAATGTGAGCATCCAGACCGGGCGGCGAAGTACAGCCTGCAGGCTCGATTCGTAACGGGTGAGCATGTTATCAAAAAATTTACGCGTATTGAGCTGCCCCGTTTCACCCGATTCCGCTTTTTTCTTTCGCCGCTCCAGGATCTGCACCACCAGTACCGGCAAAATGATGAGCGCAACAAACAGAGAGGCGAGGAGACTAATGGAAAGCGTATAAGCCTGATCCTGGAAAAAAGCGCCTTCAAATCCACCCAGGAAGATCAGCGGAAGGAATACGGAAATCGTTGTAAATGTGGATGCCGTCACCGCAAGAGCGATCTCTTTCGTCCCCACCGCGGCAGCCCGTTTTACCGATGGAGCGGCTGGCATATGACGGTTGATATTTTCCAGCACCACAATGGCGTTATCCAGCAGCAGGCCGATGCCAAGTGTGAGTCCGCTAAGCGACACGATATTGAGCTGAATGCCGGACCCGTACATCGCAAAAAACGTAAGGAAGATCGAGACCGGAATCGCCACCCCGATGGTAAACGGTGTGCGGATGTCGTTCAGGAAAAGAAAGAGGACAAAAAAGGCGAGGATTCCGCCAATCAGCAGAGTCTGCAGCAGGTTGGATATTGCATTACGGATAAACGTGGCATCTTCGCGGAGAATTTCTATGCCGATGTTGGGGTGCAGCTCCCGCATCTGATCGAGCAGCGGCAGAAGCGTATCAAACACTTCTACTGTGTTACTGCCATACTCTTTTTTTACGAGTAAATTGAGCACCCTTTCGCCTTCAAGCATCGCAAATGATGTGGGGTCGGTTTCATCGAGGCGAACTTCTGCAACATCGCTCAGCAGCAGAACTTTACCATCACCCAGCCGTTTGAGCGGCACATTCTCCAGGTCATCCAGCTCATTTATCCGGCTCTGAATTTTCATGGAGTACCGGTACCAGCCATCCCGCAGTTCACCGCTGGTGGCAAAAAGATTGGCCTGCTGAATGAGAGACTGCACCTCGCCGAGCGTGAGCCCGAACCGGTCGACCTCCCTCGGCAGGTAACGGATCTGCACTTCCGGCTCCACCGCGCCGACCGGCACAACCTGTGCAATGCCCTCGGCCTGCTCCAGCCGCCGGGAAAGCACCTGCTCCGCCCATCGTTTAAGGGAGAGGCGTGTATCAAATTCATCGTTCGGACGATCTTTGGAGGTGATGGCAAGAACGGCGATCGGTTCATCGGCCGTGGTGTTGAAGATGAGCTGCGGACGTGAGGCTTGCTCGGGCATGGCATACTGCGCCTGGTCCAGCTTTTCGCGCACATTCAGGAATGCCAGGTCCATGTTATGACCCCAGCGAAAGTTCAGGTAGATCACGCTTTGTCCCTGACGTGCAAACCCGTGCACCTCAGCAATTCCGGGGATTGTGCTCAGTACCGCCTCCAGCCGTTCGTTAATGCGCGTCTCCACCTCGCGCGGTGAGGCACCCTGCCAGTCGGTCCGCACCACCAGGTTGGGCGAGTCCACATCGGGCAGCAGATCCACAGAAAGCTCGTTCAGTGCGAGGCTCCCGAAAATAAACGCTGCCAGGATCAAAATAATAGCCGTAATGGGGCGATTCAGCAGCATTAATGAACAGTTTTATTTATAAGTAACGTTGAATTCAAAGGAGATCTGACAAATCGTTTGTGTTCTGTCCCACGACCATTATAGTTTAAGTTTTCGGGAACTGCAAGATCGTTTTACTGAAATTGGAATTTAAATTCTTACATAAAATAGAATGATGACGGGTATAATGGGAAGGGTCAGAACATGCCACATGAACAATATTTGCGGGTCCTGCAAGGCACCGTTTAAATGAAATGAGCTTAAAAAAAACACTCCCTCTACTTCAAAGAAATTACTGAGAGAACATAATTTTCATCTTCATTTTCAGGTTCATGGACACAAATCAGGCGTCCGTCATCGTCTGCATAAATAGGCCAGAACGTCAGGTCCGGATATTGATCAGAACTTAAACCTGTGGTTTTGGCCTGGTGAGCAATGATTTCCATTTCTTCTATATCATAAATGGCATAATTAACGTCATTACCTTCCAGGTTATAAGCAATAAACCGGTATTTTTCGGTTTCAATAATCGGATGGGCACGAGCAAAATTCCGGGTCAAAATATCATAGCGATCTGATTCATATAATGCTCCTGCCGGCATGGTATAATCTCCAAAATTCAAACGGTATCGCAGCGTGATATTTTTATCCTGATCAATAGCATACACATTATCCGAGTCCACCCAGGATAAGTAATGAATCTCCTGATTTTTGGGTTTGGTCAGGTATCCCATAAAAGCATACATCTTCCTGAACCTGTAAATGGAATCTGCATAGGTACTAAACAACGGGCTAACCTCACCATTCTCAAGATCAAAGTTCCACAGGGGACTGAAACCATCTTCGTAGTGGTTTTGTACCCTGTCTTGTTCTATCAGTAAATTCTCACTATTTAAGAAAGCAATACTATTTGTTCTTGAAAATAAATGAGATGGCAATTCCAATCTCTCCAGATACTCCCCATCCAAGTCAAATAATTGAATGGATGCCCGGTCCGCAATTGCCATTTTATTTCCCTCTTTGTCCACGTCCCAGCCGAAAATCGTAATATATTCACCCGGTCCATGTCCTAAACTTTCAAATGTATTGACATAGTCGCCATTAAGGGTAAAATACTTGACGTTACTGTCTGTGTCGATCAAAATTAAAGAGTCCATAACAGATATGTTTGATACACGACCGAACAGTGATTCATCATCGCTATCTAAAGATATAAGAGTGATTTCATCTGCAATATCATCGATACTCAGTGGTATTGTTTCTTCTACAGGAATATTGATCTCGGTGAATTGCGGATGAATGTCAAAATAGCTATCTGGCAGGGAAAGATTAGGCTCAAACTCGCCGGAGCCTGAACACCCAAACATGACAAATAATAGCAGAGTATAAATCAGCGGAAATCTCAGTTTCATGATGATGAATTTTAAACTTTATTATGAATAGAAGAATAGAAATCCCCGTCTGTAACTCTCTCTTTCGGCTGGTTTCTTTACAGCTCTTTGATAAGAATGTAAAAAATCACAAAAGAATCAACTGCAATACCTATAATTGATTCATAGTCAAATATTTAGTAGAATTTGAAGGCTCTCCCAGCGAAATTATATGTGAGGTTCTTGCTTTACTTACATCCAATTTGTTATGAATTCCAGTGAACAAGAATGGCCTTAAATGTTCATTCTCGATGTTTCCTTGGGCAAAATATAATTTACAAATTCTACTCTTCTTCCATCTCAATCCTATACCGCACCACCTGCTGCAGACCGGTTTCTTCGTCCTCTTCACGGGTGTAAAAATAATCACCTCGAATGTGTTTAAATGTACTTCCGGTGACATAAGGAGGGTTTTCCCGATCTCCCGGCCAGCGAAATTTGCCAATTAGTTCTCCATCAGGCTCAAGAACCCACCATTCGAGTTCATCTTCTTTTTCTGTAAAAGTCGAAATCCATAATCGCCCATTATCATCAGGCCACATGAATTGCATCACTGCCCAGGATTCCGGTAATTCTACCTTTTCAGCTATATCTTTTGTCATTTCATTTGAAGAATTTCGCGCATCCTCTCTTGTTACAGGATTTTTTGAGACAGGATAATAAAACCCACCAATCACATTCCCCTCTTTATTCAGCTCACGGATTAAAAATTGATCCGAATCTGCAAAGAATATACGTCCGGACGGGGTAACGGTAATTAACGGTTTTTTCAGAAAAGGAAACTTTTTCATTATGCTGCCAACATTCGAATCTCCCCAGGTTTCCAACATATCATCCTGTTTAAAAACTTCTTAACTCAACTCCTGATAAGCTGTATCTGCGGTGAAGTAGTGAATTGTTGCGGGAGTATCTTCAAAGGCTCGTTGTGGAGTTATATAAGCGAGAAGCCGTGTTTCGTCATCAAAAAAATAGTGTCCTAATAATCGTTTTCCTTCAATTTGTCCGCTACTGTTTAAATTATTCCGATCCATGCTGACTGTTTCCAGTAAGTCCAATGAGTCCGTTGAGTATACCGTAATCCGTGCTAATGCTTTATCAACTACATACAACCGATTCGAACGTATGTTTAAACAACACAGACTGTTAAACTCACCTGGCCCGTTTCCCACTCTTCCAAGACTTGTTAAATACTCTCCATCAGGAGAAAACACATGGATTGTTAATATTCCCGGAGCAATATCTGTAATATAAACTCTGCCTGATTCATCCGTAATAAACCCTCTGACGCTGGCAAAGTATACATCTTCCGTATCTCTGAATTCCTGTTCTTTTATGAGCTTGATGGTATCTGCATTTTCATGATCCTCTTCAGAAAAGATCTTAATATGTTCCATTTCAAGTACATGACCCGGTACGGCAGCGTAATCATCATTCTCATTTGTGCCGCAGCCCACTGCAACGAGGAATAGTACTACAAAAATATATTTTCTTTCTCTCCTCTCTTCGTTAAAATGATTTCTCATATTGAATGATATTTATTGATCGTACCTTGATCCAATAATGGTTTTATTTGAGCCTTTCTTTACGAAAAGAGTAGTTTAAATTAACGAGAGGAGCAAATTTTTCGGGGAAAATAATGTTGTGGAGTGGATACCATTTCAAAAAAACACCGAACCATAGGTTGAAACCTTGCATTTTCTGCCACACATCAAAACAGCAAGCAGCTAAAGAAAAATATCATAACCGTCATGTGACGGTATATTCGGAATTTACTCATCTATCTTTCAATTCGTTGGATTTTATACTTAATAATCCGGTCGATACCCTGACGGAATTCTCTTTGATGGGTATAAAAATATCCGTTTTTGATGATGATCAGAGGCTTAGACGGTACAAATCGTCTTGATCGTTCTCCCTCTTTTTGGAAGCGGGCGATCCATTCCCCCTTTTGATTAAGAACTTGCCAGGTGAAATGCGTTTTGCTATCTGTAATGGTGGCTATCCAAAGCCTCCCTTCATCATCCAGTTCCATGGTGTGTAAGGCGGGCCACGTGTCAGGAATCTCTTCTCCTCTGAGCATTCTTCGTTCATGATCTGCAATACTGATTTGATCCAAAGAAAGATCACTTTTTGTAATTGGGTAGTATAGTGATTGGATATAATCCCCATTCGTGTCATACTCTTTAATCAAAAAGTCCTCTGTCCACGCAGTAAAAAATGTTCCCGACTGTGTAATTGACACCAGAGAACTTCGGTTAAATGGCTTTGTAATCGGAATTGCCCAGCCTTCCCGTTCAGGGAGGAAATATCGTTTATGCCTGTCTACCTCCAAAAGCCTTTCCGGGTTTATAGTGCCATCCCGTTGAAGCTTATAATAGAAAATCTGGGTACCATCACTCTCTTCATTTAAAGAGGACATACCTACCTCCAAAACCATTCCGTCATTATTTAATAATTTTAAATCTGTCCCTTTTGCAATCGCTGGCATTTGATTTATACGGGTTGCTTCTGAAAGATTAATGATCTTCTCCTCAGTTTTTTCAAAGTCGTTCAGGGAGTAAACCGCAAATTTTTGAAGTCTTGGGTCAAAAAGGATCAGTTCATCTTCCAGAACATCTATGGCACCGAGGGCTTCAAATTCACCCGGACCCTGACCATATCTGCCAATCGTTGTCAGATAGGTTCCGTCAGAATTGAAAACATACACACCGAGATGACCCGGCACACTTGAAACGACAAAGACCCTGCCAGCGTCATCCACAGCAAAATTTGAAATGTTACCGCTCATAAAAACGTCCTCACTGCTTTCAAAAACCGTTTCCTGAATCAGTTCCATAGAATCCGGGACTGCCCCTTCAAATGGATCAATAAGTGTTACATTTTCGATATTTTGAATATGTTCGGGAAGCTCCGATTCTGTGACGGGTTGATACTCCCGGTTGCAGGAGATTGCTGATATTACCAAAATGAGTACTGCCAGGAAAGCACCGTGGTGCAAGGAAATCTCAGTGACTTTTCGTGTTTCACTTCGCATCCAATAATGTACGGCAGCAAGTTTGTATCTGTTTGGATTCATCGCGATTCCCCGGATTCTATCCGATATTGCACCACCTGCTGCACGCCGGTTTCTTCATCCATTTCACGGGTGTAGATGTAACCATTTCTCACTACTTCGATAGGTATGTCGCTCGGCCATTCAAACGTAGCAATTAATTCCCCTGATACATCCAGCACCCACCATTCGTTTACATCAAGATCTTCCACTATAGTGGAAACCCATATGCGATTTTCGTCGTCCAATTTTAAAGATTGAAAAGCCGGCCAGGCATCAGATATATCATCCCGGATTAAGTTTTTCTCTTCGACTTCTACTTCATACATAGATTCATACATAGAAAAAAAATCTTCTACATCAATCTCTGCATTCATGAAAGGATAATAGAATGCATGTTCATATCTTCCATTTTCATTGTAGACTTTAAACAACAAATGGTTCGACCAGCCATAAACTAAATTTTTACCATTATAGTCAATATGTGCCCTGGGCTTGTAGGGTACATCCGACAAAATCAAATAATCAGAATAAAGCGCTGTTCCATCTGCGCGTAATGAGAGTACATCATGCTCTGAAAAATTGCCGGTATCGAGGCTGAAAGAAGAAGCTTCCAATGTTCGGATTTCATTATTGTCAATAGCACCTACATTTAAATCGCCAAAAAATACCAGCAAATTACCGTCTGGCTTCTCATACAGATGGGTGGGTCCATAAAAAAGGCCTTCATGCCGGGTCCAATTTATCCAGGAGGGTTTTTCTTCCTCTGTGTCAGAAATGGATATATAAAAATCCTCTATATCATTCAAAACATCTAAAGCAAAGGTTGAAAATTTGTTTTGCATGTAATCCAGTACATAGAGACTTTTCTGCCCGGCATGCATGAACCACAACATTTGAAACTCTCCCGGCCCTTCACCCTGCCTTCCAATGCTTTGAAGGAATTGCCCGTCCGACTTATAAATATGAATTTTATTTTCAAACCTATCTGTAATATAGACTCTTCCCCTGGTATCCACTTCAATTTGGCTGATATATCCACCCCATAAAACCTCATCATTTTCACCGAATGTAATCTCTCGCACGAATGAAAATTTCTTATAAGGTTTTGGGTCACCTTCATAAATCAAAAGGTTTTCTATTTGATCTAAATTTTCCGGCACCTCTTCAAGAGGTTCGCCGCCTGAACATCCTAATGTTATAACAAATAGAATTAATATTATTTTGGGTACCTGATTTAAATTTATATTCATTATACCTAATAACCTGAGTTCTATTAATAATCTATTTCATTTATTCAGTATCAAGTCTCCCCTTCCCGAGAAAATGCTCTCGGGACCAGAAAAACACTGGCAGGGGGAGATTTTCCCCAAGTAGGAATCCCTTCGGGAAAAGGGGTGTTCATCGGTTTATTCACAAATCTGATGGACATTCCCCTCAATCCACCTTTTCTAAGGAGGACTTTTTAATCCATAATTCAACAACTCAGGTTATCAGGAATTTGTACTGTTTAATTCGCGGATAAAATCCTAAGCCTGGGAGATGAATCCAAAAAGTTCATTTGAACCTTTCCCATTCGCAAGATCAATCATTCCTTATTGAATTTATAATTTCCGACACATCATATTCATAGATATGATGAATGTCATGTGTTGAAAACCCATACAGTTTTCCATGTTCTTCAGACACGGTAAATGAATGGATGTGCCTGTCAAAATTTGCACGATAGAGTGGCTGCCCCTCCCAGTTCCATATTTCCAAAAAAGGTTTATATGTTGAATCCGGGTTTTCATCAAAAACGTCGCTTGTGGTGTAGATGCCCAAATAATACAGGTAAGAATCGGATGCCCAGCCCTTCGTTCGATAAAGAATATCACCTTCACCATTATTAGGATCCTCATCAATGAAAGAATCCTGGACGTTGATCGCTATTAATGTTTCACCTGTACTATTGAATATTTTCAAAATATTGTAACGAAAATACGATGCTGCAAATTTTGATCCGTCCGGTTTTACCATGTTGCTCTTATTGAAACTAAAATATCGATCTGGATCTTCTAAGTCTGTTTCCGGGTAGTAACCAAAAGTAAAAACCGGATTACTTCTACCGGGTTGTAATGCAACAAACTCGTTCGTGACATTCTCATCAGGTAATTCATAATGTGCAGTATAGAGACTGTCATTTAACCTAAGAACTCCATTCAACGGGCTCCCCATTTGACCATCATAGAAAAGGGAATTCTCTTTCAGATTTACCAGTGTTGAATCACCGATCCCAAAAATCCTCATTTGCTGCAGCATTGCATCGTAGAAGTGCAGTTCTTTCTCATTTTGATTGATGAAGCGGGGGAAAAACATAAACTCATCGGGGCCCCGCCCGTGTTGCCCCCAGGAGTATTGAAACTGAAGGTCAGGCAGGGTGAATACGTGCAAAAAATCATCCTCCCTCACTTCTGTAATGACAAGATATTGATCATCCATATTCAGAATATGAAATGGATTCAAAAGTTCAATCCCTCCTTCAACAGAAACCAGATTTGCAGTGAGTTCTTCTTGAAACGCTATTGCCGATACAGTCTCATAGCCATCGGCGTCAGCGTGCTGGCATGCGCTGATAAGAAAAACCAAGCATAAAGAGATTTTAAAAAATAGAACAGGTGATTTGTTAGTCATGTAGTCTTAATCGTTTAAAAAGGATTTACGCCGCTCAATTTTAATGGAAGTCGTACGAATCTTTAAATCTTTGGGAGGCATTTAAATCTGTTAATAAGTTCTCCGGTGTCATCTATAATTCACCATTCATAGATTTCAAATCTTCAACCAATGTGGTACTCGAGCTTTTTCAAAAATCATATGCCTCGTATCATACCAACCCTCAACACCGGGGCATCTTCTGAATGATCCAGGAAATAAAAGCGATCATTTTGATCTTTCCAAAACGGACCGATTCCGGGGCCCCGATCATCTCCATCAAACGTGAACTCATCCAACCTCCCAAGTCCCTCCAATTCATCCTCTTCATTGAAAACTTCTACAATTGTTTGTCGTTCGTCATCACGATATTGGGAACTGATATGCAGCACACGTCCGTCATTTAATCTGAAAACCCCTAAACTCTTACTCAACACTTTTCCTGAAAAAGATTCCTCTCTTGGGGCATAGACAACAATGGATATTTGACCGGCTTCATTACTTCCTTCCAGAATGGCTTCATCAGAAAGAAGGTGTCCTTCGATCTGATCTGCCTTTTTCCATTCACCATCGGTTAACGCATACTTGAAAATCCGGCCGCTGTATGTGCCGGGTACAAACCATAGAGTATCATCCTCCATCCATACCCTGCCTGTGTTCATCCCGCTGATATACATATCTGTGAATGCAGAGTTTGCATCTATTAAGGTATCAACATGGCCAAATGAATGGCGAGGACTTGAAAACCGTCGGTCGAAAATGTGAAAAAACGAGGATTGTCTACTCTTTTCTCCATTCTCTACAGGTATACGGCTGGAAGCTTTATGTAAAAACAGATATTGCTCATTAGTTAATCTATGCATTGAAACCGCAGGAATCATTTGACTCCCATCCGTTACAATTGTGCGAAGATATTCTCCCGATGTTAAAAACTGAACAATCCGGTTATTCCCTCTGTCAAATACCGACAGTTCATCATCAAACAGATCTAATGACAATATATTTGTAAACTCTCCCGGTCCGTTGCCTTGTCTGCCAATGTTATAGAGATAGTTTCCATTTTCATCAAATACCCTGATCGTCATTGCTGAACGATCCGGCAGGTAAATATTCCCCTGATCATCCGTTCGGATTTGTCCTTTACCATCTTCCCGAACCCTTGAATCCGGCAGAATCAAAAAATCATTATACTCTATTGCTTTTTCTGATATCGTATACGACTCTTCAAAGGTCAATTCCAGATTGAATTCCGGGTTCTGATCAAATGGCATCTCATTTCCGCTACACCCTGCAATAGCTATAATAATAACTACATACAATATTGATGCGTATACATTATGAGATCTATCCATCATAACTACCCCTAACTCAATTTCTGAATTTTTCATTTTAATTAGCTTCCATCTCCACCCGGTATCGCACCACCTGCTCCAAACCTGTTTCTTCATCGGTTTCGTGGGTGTACATGTAGCCGTTTCGGACAACCTCAATCGGTTCATTCCGAGGCCATTCGAATTTGGTGATGAGTTCTCCGGTTTCTTCCAAAACCCACCATTCGTAGACGTCAAAATCCTCAACTATAGTCGAGATCCACAGGCGGTTTTCGTCGTCTGCAAGCAGGTCGTTTAGTGCAGGCCAGGTATCAGGAATATCTGCATTTCGAACAAATCGCAGGTCCGGCGTCTCATAGCCGATGTCATGCTCTTTAATTAAATCCTCTCTGCGCAAAGTGATTTTTTCGTAAGGATAAAAAAAAAGCTTCTGAATAATCGCCTCCAGGGCTGTATTTTTTTATGAAAAACAGATGAGAATTAGCAGAAAAAATAGATCCTTCATGTGATAGTTCAATTAAAGGTTCTCCCATATATGGTAATGTAACCGAAAAGCGGTTGTTTTGAAATGAAATAAACTCATGAGGCCTGCCTTCCTGATTTAATATCAAATCAGAAATAATCTCACCTCTTTGATTAACCAGGTAATATGAAAATGAGTTGTTTTCACCTTTTGAGCTCTCTATTTCCAAAATTGAGTTGGCAAACTTTATCAAAAAATTACCGCCATTTACTGGATAGTAATCAGTTGGCCCTTTGGTTCTCAGCTCTTCAATGTGACGCCAATTTTGTGGATTCAAATCAACACTCTGAGTATGAGAAAGTGATTCTAATGAGAATATGATAATTCGTAGCTGTAAAGAATCGTATACATAGATATTTTTTGAATCGATTTTCAAATTACCCATACTGAGAAATTCCCCCGGCCCTCTGCCTCTTCTTCCGATTGATGTTATATAACCGCCATCTGATTGAAAAGCGTGAACTGAAAAACTTTCTCGATCTGCAATGAATACTCTTCCCTCATTATCTACCCCAATTGCTCCGTTGCCACTCACCGTTACATGAACCTCTGTGGAGCTGCCAAAGTACCCATGTTCAATAAATCGCAATGAGAAGGAAGGTTTGGAATCAGGTGACCAGATTTTCAAATTTTCCAAACCCTGTAAATGTTCGGGGATCTCTCCATTATTTATCATTTCCTGAAATTCAGAAAGTTGAGTTCTTTCTACTTCATTACAACTTGATATAAAAACAATAAGTAAGAAAAAACATGCAATGTAAATCTTCATTTCTTTAGTTCTATAGTAAATATATGTAGCTAATCGCTTATTGAAAGCAGACGTTGAAAAAAAAGAGATACACTTATTTTTTCTAACCAAAAAAGTCAATTCAATCTATCTCCACCCGATACCGCACCACTTGCTCCAAACCGGTCTCTTCATCAATTTGGCGGGTGTACATCTTGCCGTTCTTTACCACTTCTATAGGTTCATTCCGCGGCCATTCGAATTTGGTGATGAGTTCTCCGGTTTCTTCCAAAACCCACCATTCGTAGATGTCAAAATCCTCAACTATGGCAGACACCCAAAGCTGGTCCTCATCATCCATAAACATCCCCGAAAGAGCCGGCCAGGTCTCTGGTAAATCGGTATTTTCAATCATATTTTCAAACGTTTCTCTGTCAAATCGATTTTCGGGATGGTCTAATGCTTCATTACTTGTAAGCCTGGTTTTCTGAAACGGGTGATAAAATGCCTGCAAATAATTTCCTTCCGAGTCATGTGTTTGAATTAAAAACTCATCCGTACGTGCTGAAAAAATGTGGTCGTCCCCCGAAACGGCTACCAAAGGTTTCCCATGAAATGGTGAAGCCATTCCGATGGTTGGCTGACCCGGTCCTTCACTGATTAGGTACCTGCTATCTTCTAATTCAAAAATTTTATCCGTTATGAAACGTCCTTCACTGTCTATATTAAAAAAGGGAATTTTTTTACCTGTTGGTTTATCCAGTCTGAACGGCTGACCAAAACTCATCAGAAAGGTGCCGTCTTGCCTTACAAAGAAATGCCTGAGAAATGAATCTTTCATTTCCTCGATATCGGGTTTCTCATCCTGCCTGAGTAGAATGGTCCGGTTGAGAGCAAGTGAATCAAGTGAAAAAACAGTAATTCGTTGCAAATTGGCATCACTTGCATATAGCATGTTTGAAAAGGTTTTCAGGCTGGAAATATTTCGAAATTCACCAGGCCCTTCCCCTTCTCTTCCAATACTTTTCAAGTAATGCCCATCATCTCGAAACACATGAATACGATTCTGTTTTAAGTCACTGAGGTATACCTTGTTCTGTCCGTCAACCACAAATCTTCCGGGTTGTCCTATTAATACATCTTCAGAATCTCCAAATTTCAACGTCTGTTGAAAGTTAATATCGAATTCCGGCTCAGGTTCTGAATCGTATACAATAAGGTTTTCAAGATCTCTTGCATGTTCGGGAAGGTTATCAGCCTGATTCTGATGCGAACAGGAACCGCTGAAAAGAAGTAATACGAGAAGAACCCCGCAACTGATGATTTGAAACAAACGAAGGTTGGCGGGACCGTAGTCCATTAGGTTGTACTGTTCATAAAAAGGAAGTTTTTTCATAGGGTGAACACGTTCTACATTTCTTCCATCTCTATCTGATACCTCACCACCTGCTGCAAACCGGTTTCCTCATCCGTTTCGCGGGTGTACATCATCCCGTTTCTCACAACCTCAATCGGTTCATCCCGCGGCCATTCGAATGTGGTGATGAGTTCTCCGGTCTCTTCTAAAACCCACCATTCGTAGACGTCAAAATCCTCCACAATAGTCGAGATCCACAGTCGGTTTTCGTCGTCAATGTGCATTTCATCCAATACCGGTGCAGTTTCAGGGATCTCTGCAGATCGAGCGGCTTCCCTAATGAGCTCCGGACCCGCTTCCGGGAATGCGTTCTCCGGATCCAGTGAAACACGGGGTACATTATAATAAAATGCGTCCATATACTCTCCGGCCGGACTATATTTTTTGATCAGAAAATCCTCAGACCAGGCCAGATAGATATGATCATCATCTGACTGATCCGTCAGCAAAGCTCCGTAAAACTTCACAGGCATTCCCACACTTCGTCCTCCTAATGGCAGGATAACCTGGTAGGATGATGTACGCTCGAACAGTTTTTCTGAATCAACATTCCCGCTCTCATCTAATAGATACGACAAAGTCCGGGTTTCAATTTTATCCCAGTCATTGACCCCTTCTGCTGTATTCGAGGCTAAAAACAGCATCAGGAACGAACCGTCATTCCTGGGGTAGAACTTGTTCAAATAAGATCCCCGCAGTTCCTGTATTTCGTTTCTATTTCCGGCAAGTGAAATCATCTGGTTGTAAGAGAGAGTTTCAGTATCAAAAACAACAGCCCGCTGCTGATTACGATCAAAAGTAAACAGGCGGTTTTGAGATGTTTGAATACCAGATAATTCAATAAACTCACCAGGCCCTTCACCACGGCGCCCCAAACGGGTTAAAAACTGTCCATCTGGCGCATATACCTTGATTTTTAACTGATCTGAATCAGCGATGTAAACCCGGCCATTCTCATTAACAGCCACTTCTCCCATTCGCCCAATCAATACCTCGCCGGTATCACCGTATTCGACATCCTTTTGAAAGGATATGATTTCGTTAGGTTTCCTATCCGCCGAGTAGACGGTGAGATTTTCCAATTCCTGAAGATAATCCGGTAGGGGTTCTGTTTCTTGCTGAGAACATCCATAAAAAACGATGGGTAAGAGAAGAAAAATGAATTTATGCATGAAAAGTCAGATTCGGTATTGATTGAAATTTTTATCGTTCAACATGTTCACTCATCTCCCATATTGATCCGGGATCTCACCACCTGCTGCAGCCCGGTTTGGCATAGATAAACAACAATAAATAAAAATGAAACGTATGTTTTGTCATCTATCAATCAGGCAATTCAACCCGAAAAAGATATTCCCAGCTTCCAATAGTTATCCTATCCTTACGATCTGTTTGAAAAATATCTGATATCCATAATGGTTCATCCTGCATGTAGTGGTGAAACCTGTATCTTCCGGCTACTTGATAGTCCCCATTTTGTAATGGAGTAAGGCGTATTAACTCCCTGCGCACGGATATGAAAATGTCCCCATTATCCATCAACTTGTATTCCGTAATTGGCCTGACTCCACCAAAACCTTCGTTAGTCAGATGTTTGAAAAAGTCCATCGGTGGAATATCCATCTCTTCAAATTTAGAATATTCTACAATTATGGTAGATGAGTGATTAAAATCTTTATCAAACAAGATTAACCACGGCAGGAAGTAGTAATTTGCAACAGTACTATTATTCTGATTAATCACCACCCGCGGGGTATTATATAGCTGCGGCTGATAACCGGAGGGAACAATTCGGGGCAAAATCGTTGTGAGTGTATCAGTCAACGAATCCATGGAAAGTACTGCAATTCGTCCCTGATCAGGCTTTACAGGGGATATACCGCTGCTTTTGTTATTTTCCAGAAACACAAACTCATCATTCAAATCCAAAAAGCTGGAAATCTCAACAGGAAAGTCAACCGAAACTAAATCATGCGTGTAGCGATTAATACGGGCATTTATTGCATCGGAAACCCAGATGTATTGATCATTGGCTTTTATATTTCTGACCAAACCGAGTTCCCCGGGCCCACGTCCTTCCCTGGTTAACGGGCCTTCAATGGTTCCGTTCTTATCAATCTTAAAAATTGCATTAGTCACAGCATCATAGACATAGAACTGTTCATCATTATACGTGAATATTGTAAGATGACCGAGTAATGGTTCCTCTTCTTTTACTTCACGATGGAGGTGATAAATAATATCTTCCTCACTTAAAACAATTTCCTGCAGCTCAACTTCATCAAGATTTATATACTGATACGGGGCAGAACTGACGAACTCATTCAGTACAACGGAGACAGTTTCCGGTGGTTCTCTATCATCGACCTCCTGACAACCGATAAAAATCAGGTAAATTACGATGAATCCGACAGGATAGTGTTTCATGAGAAGTTCTTTATTAATCGATTAAACAGTTAAGAGGTTAGATAAATTGGAATCGCGACATGAGGCTATGTTCTGATTAATTTTTAAGGTAATTGCCTATCACAAAAATAATTTTCCGGTTTACATCCGTTTTAACCAGATCTTATAATCATTCATCAATTTGATAAAGACCCGCTTTCCACAGATCAGGATCATCGGACCGGTATTTAAACAGAATTTGGTCACCGGAAATAAATTCGACGGATTCCGCTTCTTCCGGGATCTCAAGAGATCCTATGTATTCCGCATTCGGCGAAAAGATGTCGAATCGCAACTGTTCATTCTGCGGCACATTCACCAGGGCCCACAAACGTCCGGCATGATCGGAAAAATAATCTACAAATCGCCGCTTGTGAGTTGGCGGCTCTTCATCTAAAGCTACCCCAGTCATTTCTGATGCCCGAACCCTTTCATCCCGCCATTCTTCTTGTTCAGATTCAGTCAGACGCACCGCAGGCACTCCGGGTCGGGTGAACAATGTCGTTTCCTGAGTTGAGGGGTCCATCTTGTAAATTCTGTAGCTTGTATCCGGAGGCGATGTGAAAAAAGTAAAATCATCCATAAACCGAAATTCGCAAAACGTACATGAGATCTGATCCGGCGGCAAATCTTGTAATTCCAGTTCAAGGTGAAAAAATTGCTCTTTTGATCCTGATACAGGATCGTATCTCCTCATTATAATATCACCTGGAATGCTGTCACCGCGACTTTCAGCACCGACCCGAAAAGGATTATTCGTAATAATCAAACCTTCCGATATCCAGCTGAGCCTTGTGTGCCAGCCGTTATCCAAATCAAAAGAGACGACAGTATCCTCAACCACATCCTGGATCGTAATGCGTGCATTCGTCACATCTGCCACAGCTACCCTTCCGTCTGGATTTACGGCCGCATAAGTAATCGTGGAGTATTCGCCGGGACCGCGACCCATACCGCCAAATGTTTGGATCAGATCACCATTTGCATCGAAATGGTTGATGGTATTCAGCGATCTATCAATGACGATCAGGCTTCCGTCAGCGAGTACACCAGGGTAAGACGGGTTCGGAATGGCCTCCGGGCTGTTGATCTCCCACGATGTAACTTCTCTCAATGAAAGCGGAGCTTCTGAATCTTGGGCCCTTTCTCCTTCACTTTTTGCACAAGCTGCAACAAACGACAACAGTAATATTAACCTAAAGATTTTGAACATGTTAGTAATTGATAATCAATTTTTAATGATAATTAAGAAGAAAGTAAAATAATTTGATCACACCATTCTTAATTCTCAATTTCTTTTATGGCATGTACAATGTGGAAAAACGATACACTCACAACATGCCTCTCTACAACCCATCCGCATCGAGGTCCCATGGAGATTTTTTATTGAAGATTATTTTCATAAATCACTAAATGTGTATCATCATCAATCATATGAAGCAAGTAGATGAATTGGTCATCCACGGCCATGCTACCTGTTGCACGATATGGGATTTCATACGTATAGAGATAATCACCTGTCTCCTGACTGTAGATATCCAATTTGGGATATTCATGTTCATCTCCCGAAACTCCGCCTTGTAGTATCAGCCAATAATCGTTGTGCAGGGCAGATCCGATAGCAGAGAAATATCCATGTTCTGAATATCTAAAAACCCGGTTTTCTCCGCTTTCGAACGTTATATAATTCAAGTCGGCTGGAAAATCGTCAATCGACGTAACTGAAAAAACTTGACGATAGTCCGAATCCCATTTTCTAAGGATATGTTCAGCAAAACCGGCGTAATAAAAATTGTCATTTTTATCGATTTCGATACTTCCGGGATACATGAGGGTATGAAAATGATCCCGGTCAATCTTGCCAAATTCAGAAAGAACCTCTCCCTCTTGATTCATTTCATGAAACATATAATTCTTCCCGGTGCTGAAAGGGTCAGACAACGTGATGATGTTTCCATTGCTTAAAAAACGAATTCTGCTTGGTTGAAGCTCTTCGGATATAAATTCATGGATGAGCGTCCCTTTTATATCTCTAAACTGAAATTTTGATAAACTGCGGTCATAAAAAACAAATGTCTCGTTTGAGACGGATCCAAGAGATAAACTTGTCAGTTCTTCCGGGCCTTCTCCTTCTGGAATGGAAAAAGACAGTTCGATCTCAAAAGAACCAGTATTGATTCCAATAACTTTAAATTGTGAGCGGTCTGCAATAAATAGTGTATTTCCATACACTATGAGACCGGACGCGTTGTATAATTTAAATTGATCGTATAATGAGATTTGTTCTGCAATTTCCAGTACTCCTCTGATTTCCCGCTCTGATGACTCTTGTGGATCTTTATCTTCAAAAAAATGTTCTTTATCACTTTCAGAACAATGATTTAAGCAAGTTGCTAAAATCAGCAGGCAAAATATTTTCAACGAATTATTCATAATATTTTCCTTTATAAAATATAAAAACATGGAACTATACCATTCCTACCCAACAAATCTCCGACTACCTTTAAATTTACAGAATCACCTGTCGGTGAGGGTTTTCAAAGTCACGAAATAGGACATAGTACATTCTACTCCATCTCCACCCGATACCTCACCACCTGAACCAGACCGGTTTCTTCATCGGTTTCGCGGGTGTAGATCTTCCCGTCTCTCACAACTTCAATCGGTTCATCCCGTGGCCCCTGAAATGTGGTAATGAGTTCTCCGGACTCTTCTAAAATCCACCATTCATAGACATCGAAATTTTCAACGATTGTGGCAATCCATATTCGCCCTTCATCGTCCACCAGCATGCGATCCATTGCCGGCCAGGTTTCCGGAATTTCATTTTGGCTGACTAAATCAGCAAGGTATGGAGTCACCTGAGAGCTGATTGCATCCTCCCGGCTCATCTCAAGATTTTCAAACGGTTGGTATATCGCACTTTGATAATCACCGTCAGTAGAGTACTTCCTGATCAGTATGTGATCTGACATTGCAAAGTAAATACTCCCATCATCCGATGCCCCAAAAATTGGTTTAGTGAATATCTGGGGACTCGGTGCCGCCCGTGTATACTGCCCTGTAAATCGGGACTGCTCGGGCGAAGATTTTCCGGTAATTTCGTAGAGTGGTACCGGATCTATGAGCGGCCTGGTAAGTCTGGCATCATCTCTCATCAAATAGAAATAGTATTGTTTGTCCTCCTTCAACTCACCGGCGTCTTCCGGAATCGTTGGAATATGATTTAACAGGATTACAAGAAACGTCTCTTCACCCAGGATTTGGATTTGGTGAATATGGGTATCAAATATTCCATCAAAACTGCCTTTATTCGTTGGATATACATTAATTGTACGAACCAGCTCAAGATCTGCTATTGAATATTGGGTCACTCTTGACAACCTTATATCTAATAAGAAGAGTTGATCCATTTTAATCACGGGAAAAGGACCGGCTGCATATTCTCCGGGCCCTTCACCACTTCTCCCTACCGATGTGAAATATTCCCCACCGGGTTCAAAAATATGTAATGTATTCTGTTGAACATCACTCATATAAATCCGTCCCAAATCATCGACTGCAAACCCGCCCATGCGTCCAATCGGTTGTTCAGGGCTGTCGCCTATTGAGATTTCACGTTCAAAGTTGATCTCAGCATTAGGAGAATCTGCTCCTGAGAATATGGTAAGATTTTCGATCTCATCGAGATGATCAGGAACGGTCGCTTGCCGGGATTCTTTATTGCAGGCAAATGCAAAAGCTGCAAGTGCTACAATTAACATCCGGTACAAGGATTTACATGATATTGTCATGGTTCAAGTAGTTTTGCTCTGATTATTCCATCTCAATCCTGTACCGCACCACCTGTTGCAGTCCTGTTTCTTCATCGGTTTCGCGGGTGTACATCTTGCCGTTTCGGACAACCTCAATCGGTTCATTCCGGGGCCATTCGAATTTGGTGATGAGTTCTCCGGTTTCTTCTAAAACCCACCATTCGTAGATATCAAAATCCTCAACAATAGTTGAGATCCACAGGCGATTTTTATCGTCAATGAGCATCTCATCCAGCGCCGGCCAGGTTTCAGGAAAATCGGCATTTTGTATGCCCCGCCGATAGCGTTCGTTGTACCTGCCAAGTACCTCGCTGCGAATCAGTTCCTCATTTTCAAAAGGATAATAAAATGCCCGTCTATACTCACCATTGTAATTATATTTTTTTACAAAAAAATCATCATTCCATGCCAAATACATTCCGCTCGTATTTGATACCGCCACGAGTGGTTTCCGGGTAAATGGCAGCACCATTGCGAAGGCAAACCCATCTGTATTATCTGAAAAAATATCAGCATCCCGGTGCTCCAGGATTTTAGAAGCAGTAATTTCACCGGTATGATCCAGCAAAGAATAGTGACTGATCCGCTCACTCCGGCTAATCATTCTGCTGAACTGTAAAAGCATGGATTGATCGTTTCTTATAAAAATATCAGCCACTCTTGCCGCTTCCATATCATCCACACCCGGCTCCATCAGTTTCGAATCCAGCAGATCAAAACTATCCGCAGAAAACCATTGAATCAGTTGCCGGTTTGCATCCAGGACTACAACCTGGTCAGAAATGGTTCTTAATGACTTAATGTTGCGGAACTCCCCGGGGCCTTCTCCATCTTCGCCTATATTTCCCAGGTAATTTCCATTCGGTTCGTATACTTTGACATCCAATTCTTCTCCATCGGCTATATATACCCGGCCGGTATGATCTACAGTTACAGCGTTTAACCACCCAATGAAAACTTCGTCGGTGTCGCCAAAATTTTGCTCTCTCTTCAGTTGTATACTGTAGGCTGGTTCAGCATCCGCAGAATATACGGTCAGATTCTCAAGTTCCCCGAGATGTTCCGGTATTTCTGAAGAATCCGGGTTTGAACAACCGGAGATCAGGAATTGAAGGAGAATTAAGACAACTATTTTGAGAAAGAAGTTCATTCTAATAACATTATAGAGTACTATTCAGATATACATGGTTTGATCAACCTCATTCCATGTAAATATATTCTTCTACATAGGTTCTTATTCGAAGTTGTGACACCTACACTTTTCAGCCGGTAGAATACACTTCAAATTATCTCCGCTATTCCATCTCAATCCGGTATCGCACCACCCGCTGCTGACCTGTTGTTTCCATTGTTTCACGTGCATATACATAGTCATTTTTTATTTTTTCTATAGATCGGTTTCCCGGCCACTTGAATGTTGCAATGAGTTCTCCGGTATCTTGCAATACCCACCATTCATGTATCAACTCTTCACTTTTAGGAATTGTAGCTACCCACAGCCGGTTTTCATCATCAGTCACTATATCACTCAATGCAGGCCATTTTTCGGGGAGCTCTGCATGTAGCAATAAATTTGTATTTATTTCATCATCTTGTGCAATCAAGTCGATAATCTCTTCCCGGTCTATTGACTTTTTTTCCATTGGGATATAAAAAGCCCTGATATAATCCCCATTCTTATTATGCAATTTAACTAATGGATCTTCGCTATTGGCTGTAAAAATAGTTCCTTCATTAGAAATAGAGATCATAGGCTGTTGCAGAAACGGAACAGGACTAAGGTTGAATAAGTGGTTGCCATCAACAACGGCTGTTATATTTTCCATATCTTTCAATTCATCTATCATTTCGGATCTGATTTTCCCCTCCCGATCCACAACGTAGTACCTGACAAGTAACTCTTGATCTAAATTATAATGTTCTGTCCCGTAGTTGGCATTTTTCATCTCATCCTTATATCTCACTATGAATAAATCATCTGAAATCAGGGAAACAGGACGAGATGGCAACCCCCTTAACTCTTCACGATCAGGCGCACGATTTGTATATACATTCCGGACATCAATTACATCGAGGGAATCAAGAGAAAAAAAAGTAGATCGAAATTGAAAATAGTCGAATGCGAAGAGTTGATCGGAATGTATTTTAATATCAAAAATACCCTCAAATTCACCCGGCCCACGGCCTTCACCACCTAATCTTCGCAGATATGCACCGGTAGAATCAAAAACATGGATCACTTTTTCGTAGTTATCCCCAACATATATTTTGCCGGTATCATCAACCTCAAGCCCTGCGAAAAAATCGGACCCTCCAAATGCAAATCCGCCACTCGTGCTATGGTACCAGGAACCAGTAGCATCACTGTCATCTATCACTAAGTCACGAATGAATGTGATGGTTGACTCCGGTGAACTGTTTTTTTCTATAACAATTACATTTTGAAGATCTGGTGGAGCACCGTCCACAGCGGGATCATTTTCCGGCTCTGAAGAGCACGAAATGAATAGAACCAGTAACGCAAAAAGTATATATCTGCAGTACATCATCTGAGATAGATTGTTTGTGGGTTTTTGATGCAATTCATTAAGTTTTAACTACGGAGATCGCAGGGGGACACGGAGGGAGTGGTTTTCGAAATTAGTCTACAGCAATTTTAGCCAGACCTATTAAGGAGCCCCCAAAATGCGGGCACGCGTGTAGGTCTATGTTTTTCTCTTTGTTCGCTGTGCAATCGATGTGACGCTGAGGTCATACCGAGGCAGCGCATTAATAATGATACGCCCGAACTTCCCCTTCTTCAGTAAAAACAAAAATTCTTTTCTCGTTTCAATTCCTTCAATCTTGCCAAGTTTTTTCAGCTTACTTACTATTTCAGGCGTCTGTTAATCAAAATTGTATCAAACCTCAATAGTACGACTATAATAGTTTATTATTAGAGGATGGGCAAATTTTAATTTTCACGGATATAGTTTCATATAAACTTTAAGTCATGAAATAACTCTGGCAGATTTCAATGATATAAAGCTATTTATAAATTCCTTACTCCTATGATACATTCTCAGTATGAAACGAGTTGTCAACATCTCCAAAAATGCCGAAGAAGCCCAACAGTGGGACATCAAACAACACCTCAGTATGGGTGTTGAAGAACGACAAGCCGCTGCCCGTGTATTAAAAGAGAGGGTATATGGCAAAAACTCCCTGGATGCAAGAAAAGCTGAACGTAATAAATGAGGCTGAAGTAGATGATCTTTAAATCTCTCAAGCACCTGAATGGCTTGTTTCCTGGTTACAGATGGAAAATCATCCAGAAATTGGCTTAAGTATTGGTCAGCCTTAATGTATTCAAAAAAAGAGCTGCCTCGTAATTTTCAAATGCGATTATATTAGGTTCAGAGTCAAGTTCGTCTAATTTAGTGTTATCTCAATGATCTAGAGAGTTGCCAAGATTTTAAAAAAGTAGTACTTTAGTATCACTATGAAAACAGAACTTGTTACAACACTTAAACGTCAGGCAACAAAGCTCTTAAAAGAACTCCGAGAGGAAAAAGAACCGGTACTCATCACAGAGCACGGAAAACCTTCTGCTTACCTGGTTGACGTAGAACATTTTGAACACATTCAAAAGAGATTAAAACTGCTGGAAGGCCTGGCCCGGGGTGAAAAAGCCATTCTTGAAGATCGGGTTGTATCGCACGCTGATGCCAAAAAGCGCATGGCGCGATGGCTCGAATAGTCTGGACCGAACCTGCTTTACAGGAGCTGGATGAAATTGCCGATTATATTTCATTAGATAATTCAATTGCAGCAAAAAAGTTGGTTCGCGAAGTTTTCAAACGGGTTGATCATTTAGCTCATCATCCCAAAAGCGGTAAGCTTGTGGAAGAATTTGAAGCAACGATTTATAGAGAAATCGTAAACCCACCTTGCAGAATTTTTTATCGGCTGGCAGGTAAAATTGTCTACATTATCCATGTGATCAGGGAAGAACAGTTTCTTCACATAGATATTTTAAAGTCGCGATAAACCTGGGTTTATTGATATAATCAGCGTTCCCACTATCTGTTCATAAGCTGAGTCACTGTACCTTTTCAGGTTTTTAGCTGGATTCTTGATTTTGTAGCCCGTGCCGCAGATAAAGAGTATGCTGATAAAACAAATAAATATTCGCCTTACGGAAAAAATTTTCACAGTTTTCACAAATTTCTACAGCATCAACTTTATCATTTCTTCCCAACCTATCACGTGATTTGATCTTTCAATCATCAAATGGGATTTCAAAAATGATAGGATCTTATCTCAGCATCATTAATTGTTGCGGTCAATATTCTACTTCTTTTAAAATCAATTCCCGCGAAATTAGTGAATAATTCGCCGTTGGAAGCAATTTTATACCGATTAATGAGCCCACCTTCTGAATCAAATTGGTGTATCCACATTGGTCTTTGAAAATTTAGTGCATTCTGATTCATAAACGTAAAAAGATATAAATCGCCGTTGGGACTGTTTCTTCCCGTTATATATTTCCGTACCGGCTCAAGATAATCAGGTCGGTTGTCCACAATATTACTGAGATCGATCATTAGTGAGTCGATTTCCGGCGTACGAGCAATTGTTTGTTCCCATATTTTTCTACCGGAAAGGCTGTATTTGGCAATTTTGGGAATAGCACTATATACTATATATAATTCGTCAGGTTCAGAGTGATCGTTTACCGGAAAAGCCAGGCATAAATCTCGTCGAGGAACGTTCCTGCTTTCAAGTGCTGACCTGATTATATCGTTATCTTCCGTAGCTGTACAATCTGTTGGTAATTCTCCAATATTGGCGATTTCATCTCCATTCCAATTTATAGCCTGATAGAGAAACTTGCCGTCGACCTGGGATGGAAGTAATATCGTTTCATTCAATGTTACAAACGGCCTGTTATTCATGTCTGTATTTGGTAGTAGTGGAGAAATTATTTGGTTTAAGAGTTCTCCATAATCCAGCGAAGAAATATGTTGCCCATCCAGCCGACTGTACTTATTTATTAAAAACTGTTCTCCATCTACGATAAAAAGATGCTCTTTGGATAAAAAAAAGTTTTCAATATGTAATACTTCCCCAGGGCCGCGTCCCTTGCTTCCAAAGACATTAACAACATTACTACTTTCATCTATCTCAATAATTGCCGATCTGGCTAAATCCTGGATAAATAAATGCTGGGTTTCATCATCATACTTTAATCCTGCCAGCATACCTAAAAACAAATCCTTATTCTCCGGCAGATTTTCATAAAACTTGAGTTCATGGACTTTTACCCCGGTAAATTCAGAATTATCCGCGCCTTTTTTCTGACAGCCCGTTGTCAGAAAGCCTAATAATAATGAACTAATCAATATGCTTAAATAGTAAGCTCTCATAATATTAAAGGTAAATCCTGGCGCTACTTAACTGGAAATTATAGTTATGAAGTAAAACAGATGAGGTCAGCCGAATCGTTATACCCCCTACCCTACGATCAGTTTAGTTTAAGTGTTCGAGAAATGCAAACCTATAATTTAAAAATGGATTTTCGGGACATCCCATTTAATCTGATAATGAATTTAATTCAGAGCAAATCCTGAAATATGATACTCATCACTCTTTTTTGTAATGATGTGATGATTTGTAAAGTGAATATTATTTTCTTCTGAAATGTTATTTAAGCTCCCTAAATAAAAAGTGTCTTCTGAGGTGAAATTGTTGAGATAAAAATCTTTAATAAATTCAACCCTGAAATTATCTTCACCTCCACGAACAGGAAATTCACGCCGGTGGAGAATAGAGAGGATATAATAATCCTCATCAATAAAAACTAAATTTTCAATACGGCTGAAATTACCCTCAGGTACTCTAAGTCTGGACAATTTTGGCCAATACTCTTGTTGGACCATATCAAAATCATCCACCTGGATTATTCTATCAAGTTGTCTTTCTTCATCATAATGATAGATAAATGGGAAATATTCGAAAAAATGTACCAACCCCGATGAATTTTCCCGGGCCAGAGTTTTACCTCTCGAAAAGGGTTCCAATAGCATCCAATGCCCCTTTGTATCATAGATTTCACCCCATGAATGAATTAAACTTCCAGATCTGTCAAACTCAAACATACTATTTATATTAATATCTGATGTATTCTCGGATCTGGAAGTAACTTTATTACCCATAACAATAAATCGATCGGTATTCGCAATAATAGAAACAGGTTGAACATTGCTATCCAAATTGACTACGTGTGAATATTCACATGGAAAATCATTGCACGAGAATAATGTGATTCGGGAATCCTGTGAGGCAACATATAAAGTGTCATTTTCGAAGACGATATCATTTGCAAAAGAAAGCTCACCAGGGCCAGGACCACTGCCTGCCAACTCTAACCAGGAATCAGAATCTATTTGATATTCAAATAGCACCTGGCGCATTACATCAAAAATTATAATTCTGTTTTCATCAACACTTTCGAATAGCATCAACTGATCACTCATGAATGGCAACTCCATAAGCCTGGATTGAGATATATCCAATTTTTGCGTGAAAGTCGGTTGTGATAATAAGTATTCCCCGGAAATAATAATCTCGACCATTCCGCTTGAATTTCCGGTTATATTTTTTTCGATCAGATGCTTTTGAACAGGATGATCTGCATAAGGGATCCGATCTTCTATTGGATGCAATTCAATATTTTCTTCCTGTTCATTAGATCCGCAACCCACTAAAATAAAAACGGATATAAAAACTTTTAGAAAAGAGGTAATTTTAATTTTGTTTAGCATAACGATTATGTCGGGTTAAATGATCCTCTATAATTGATGTAGTATTGTAAAACCAAGAAAGCTCTCTCCTCTTGAGCTTGAAACATGATAAATCACTACTATTATAGTTTAAATCATTAAACTATGCAACGGATAGTTTAACACCACTTCTAATTACATATTTTTTAAATTCACCCTCTTCTCTTAACATTTTTTACACTGCTGCGTTATTCATCTATCCTTCTCTTTCGTTAGTTTATAAGACTGCCAATTCTAAATTCACTTTGATATGACAAAAGGAAAAGTTGCGGTTATTCTTCTTTTACTGGCCGGCGCTGCCACCTGGTGGGCTGCCAACTACTACTCATCTTCCGGGGAGGTCCTTCCTCCGCTTCACACCGAACAGGTTGGCCACGGGGACGTTTCCCAGCGTGTGGTAGCCTACGGACGGCTGGAGCCGGTGCAGAAAGTCACTGTGGGAAGCCAGGTTTCCGGCATCGTGGATCAAATTTTTGTGGATTTTAACAGCGTGGTAGAGCGCGGACAGGTGATCGCCCAGATCGATCCCTCTACCTTTGAGGCGGAAGTAAGTTCGGCTCAGGCTGAACTGGAATCGGCTGAAGCGGGACTCGACCTGGCACGGACACGCTGGGAGCGGGTTCAGGAACTCCGTGAACGTCAGTTTATCTCCCCATCTGAGGTGGAGGAAGCCAGCTCCACCCTTCGCCAGGCGGAAGCTCAGGTAGAAGTCCGGCGCCACGCCCTGCAGCGCGCCCAGCGGGAACTGGATCGATGTACCATCAAATCTCCCACTGACGGAATTGTCATCTCCCGCGAAGTGGATGTGGGTCAAACCGTAGCCGCAAGCCTCAGTGCCCCGATTCTGTTTGAACTGGCCGCAAGCCTGGACCGGATGCTCATTCACGCAAGCGTTTCTGAAGCTGACATCGGGAACGTCCTGGAAGGCCAGCGGGCTACTTTTCGGGTAGATGCACACAGAGATCGAAATTTTGAGGGTGAAGTGATCCAGGTGCGAAACTCTCCGATGATGGAAGATAATGTGGTCCATTACGAAACAATCATCGCCGTGGATAACAGCGAGCAGCTCCTGAAGCCCGGTATGACGACCGAAGTGGAGATCATTACCGAAGAAAAACAGGATGTGATGAGAGTCCGAAACACAGCACTGCGCGCACGTTTGCCGGATAATCTACGTCCCGCTGATCCTGATGAAGCCTTTGATGATGGCCGAACAGTCTACAGGCTTCAGAACGGAGAACTGGTGGCTCATTCCGTACGAACCGGGCTGACAGATGGCGTCTACACCGAAATTCTTGAAGGGGTCTCCCCCGGCGATACCCTCGCCGTCGGACTCTCCCTGCGAAGCGAGCAGAATGGCAACGACCGAAGTTTCATGACCGGCAGCCAGGCTCAATATTGAAATGAACTACCCCAAGGCGGAGTTGTTCGAGGTTTAACCATGCCTTATTTAAATATGATTTTTTATTGAGCCCCCCTCCATATGGAGTGTTTTTGCGACATAGGGAGGGGACGGGGGTGGGTCAAAAAGGCGTCATCCCTCTTGGAGGAGTCTGGCATGACGGTCTTAGTGATGAATTGTCTTCTACACTTTTTTGAACAACTTCAAAGGGGTACCAATAAAACCCAAACCGTATACTCAACCAAACTGAATAATGGCCATTGTAGAACTCAGTAACATCCGGCGCGTGTACAAAACCGGCGCAGTGGCCGTTGAAGCGCTGCGCGGCATTGATCTCAGTATTGAGAAGGGGGAATTTGTCTCCATCATGGGTTCCAGCGGATCGGGTAAATCCACGCTGATGAACATCCTGGGATGCCTGGACAAACCTACCGATGGCACCTACCTGCTTGATGGACGGGATGTATCAACCTACGCAAAATCGGATCTTGCCAAACTGAGGAACCAAACCCTTGGATTTGTCTTTCAGGCGTTTCATCTGCTGCCGCGGACTTCTGCACTTGAAAATGTGGAGCTTCCCCTGCTCTATAAAGAGGATGAACTGAGCTGGAAAGAGATCCATAACCGGTCAAAAAAAGCGCTGGAATCTGTCGGTTTGGGGGATCGGCTGGATCACACCCCAAATGAGCTCTCCGGCGGACAAAAGCAGCGTGTGGCAATTGCCAGGGCGCTGGTCACCGAGCCGAACATTCTACTGGCCGATGAGCCGACCGGTAACCTCGACAGCCGCACCAGCCTGGAAATCATCAACACCATGCAGCGGCTCAACAAGGAAGGCCTCACGATTCTGATGGTGACTCACGAACCGGACATCGCTAAGTTTACGAGGCGTATTGTTACATTGCGGGACGGAGTAATCCTGAACGACCGTCCGAACGAACCGAGCGATGCCGCAACGGCAATTGAAAACTGGCAGGATGAAAAAGAGATTGAAACCATAACGGAGCAAATGTCATGAAATGGACAGCCGTACCCTATGTTGCCGGAAAGGCACTGAAACGCAACCTGATGCGCACCCTTCTTACCGCTCTCGGTATTGTGATCGGTGTGGCAGCGGTGATTACCATGGTCGGACTGGGACAGGGCGCCAAATCGGAAGTTGAGGAGCAGGTTAACCGTCTGGGCCAGAATGTGGTGCTGGTCTTTCCCGGTGCGCGTCAGCTTGGCGGTGTAAGCATCGGCGGGGGAAGTGCAAACACGCTCACTACTGAGGATGCCCGTGCCCTCCGTGAAGAGATCCCTGAAGTGGTTGCGGCAAGTCCGGAAGTTCGATCTCAGAGAGTTCTTGTTTACGGAAACCAAAACTGGCACACCCGGATTTACGGACAGACGGCCGATTATCTGCAGATCCGGCAGTGGCCGATTGAAAGCGGACGGATGTTTACCGAAGAAGAAGTGGAACGCGCCTCACTGGTCGCCGTTGTAGGACAAACCGTGGTTGATGAACTTTTTGAAGGTGCCGATCCTATTGGTGAAACGGTTCGTGTCCGCGGCCTTCCGATCACCATTGTGGGTGTACTTTCGCAGAAAGGGATGTCGCTGATGGGTTCCGTACAGGATGATATCATGATTATACCCTACACCACCGCGTTTCAGCGAGTTTCAGGCCGTTCTCACGCCATGGTGATTAATGTGCAGGTATACGATGACGACTCGATGGATATTGCACGGGCCAAAATTGAAGACCTGCTGCGTGAACGCCATAACCTGGCTCCGTACCAGGAGAACGACTTCACCATTCAAACCCAGGAAGAAGTGGCCGAAGCGGCTACCGAAACCTCACGGGTGATGACCTGGCTGCTCGCCTCCATCGCCGGAATTTCCCTGTTTGTTGGCGGAATTGGCATTATGAACGTGATGCTGGTGAGCGTTACCGAACGAACGCGTGAAGTGGGCTTGCGGCTGGCCGTTGGCGCCCGGGCACCCGATGTAATGCTCCAGTTTTTAATTGAATCGATCATCCTTTGTTTGCTTGGCGGAATTGGCGGGATCATACTTGGCCTGATTTCAACAGAAGTGATTGCAAACTATGCCGGCTGGCCCGCATTCTTTTCCACACAGGCGATGATTATTGCCGTGAGCGTTTCGGCGGCAGTTGGACTCTTTTTCGGATTCTACCCCGCCTGGAAAGCCTCACGCCTGGATCCGATTGTGGCCTTGAGATCTGAGTAGAATCCGGCGCACACTTTTTGATTTCTGAACACCTGAATGGAGTGAACTCTTGATCACCTCCTTTTCCTCCTCAACGTAATTTTACGTGACAATTTTAAAGGACTTATTCACAATTCAGCGCAACTCAGCATGATACATTGCGAAACTCTGCGAGTATAAAACCTCCCGACTCGACCCGATTGTGCCCTCGAGATCTGAGTAGAATCTGGTGCACACTTTTTGATTTCTGAACACCTGAATGAAGTGAACTCTTGATCACCTCCTTTTCCTTCTCAACGTAATTTTACGTGATAATTTTTAAGGTCTAATTCACAATTCAGCGCAACTCAGCGTGCTACTTTGCAAAACTCTGCGAGTATAAAGCCTCACGCCTCGATCCGATTGTGGCCTCGAGATCCGAGTAGAATCCGGCGCATACTTTTTGATTTCTGAACACCTGAATGGAGTGAACTCTTGATCACCTCCATTTCCTTCTCAACGTAATTTTACGTGATAATTTTTAAGGCCTGATTCACAATTCAGCGCAACTCAGCGTGATACTTTGCGAAACTCTGCGAGTATAAAGCTTCCCGACTCGATCCCATTGTAGCCTTGAAATCTGTGTAGAATCCGGTGCACACTTTTTGATTTCTGAAACATCTGAATCGATTGAACTCTTGATCCCCTCCTTTTCCTTCTCAACGTAATTTTACGTGATAATTTTCAAGGTCTAATTCACAATTCAGCGCAACTCAGCGTGCTACTTTGCGAAACTCTGCGAGTATAAAGCCTCACGCCTCGATCCGATTGTGGCCTAGAGATCCGAGTAGAATCCGGCACACACTTTTTGATATCTGAACACCTGAATGGAGTGAACTCTTGATCACCTCCTTTTCCTTCTCAACATAATTTTACGTGATAATTTTTAAGGTTTAATTCACAATTCAGCGCAACTCAGCGTACTACTTTGCGAAACTCTGCGAGTGTAAATCTCAAACAATCTGTTGGAAAACCCGGGAACTACATCTGCATTATTGAGTATGTGTAGTGGGATGACAACACTGCAAAAACATAATTGGGGTCTGATTTAAAAAATGGATTATTATGCCAACGAGAGGTGGGGGCTTGGCAAGAAAATTCTGTTCCGGTTCGCTTGTCTGTATGTTCTTCTTTATACACTGCCTGAACCCTATTCCGCAGTACCCGGCATTTCTGCCCTTGGTGATTATTTCAATAATTTCTGGAATATGGTCACCGTCTGGTTTGGAACAACTATCTTATCTCTCGATGGAGAGATCAACACTCAATTCATGGGGAGTAGTGACAGGCTAATTGATTATCTCAGAGTGGTCGTCTGTCTTTTAATAACTGCAGCAGGAACCCTCATCTGGTCAATATTGGACCATCGCCGGCTGAACTATAGAAAACTTATCTATTGGTTTCGTCTGCATTTGAGATTCTTTCTTTTCGCAACACTTTTTGTCTACGGTATATCAAAAGTCATTGATTCTCAGTTTTTATATCCGAATTTATGGCGGTTCATGCAACCACTGGGAGAGGCTTCTCCAATGGGACATGCATGGTCGTTTACGGGATTCTCCGGATCCTATACGTTCTTTATCGGTATGATGGAAATCATCGCTGCATTGCTATTACTTTTCCGAAAAACCACTACTCTCGGAGCTTTTATCGCAGTAATTGTTCTGACCAACGTTGTAGCGTTGAATTTCAGCTACGACATTCCGGTTAAGCAATTTTCAATACATCTTCTGCTGTTTGCCGTGCTTTTATTTTCAAATGACGCCAGAAGGCTCATGCATATTCTGATTCTAAACAAGCCTGTCACTCCTGTACGTTATCGAAAAGTATTTACGGATCGATGGGATCGAATTGGGTTCTCAGCGATTAAAATATTTTTTGCCGGCTTCATCATGTTTAGTTCTGCAATGCATGCCTGGCAAATGAACCAACAAACAGGGTCGGAACAGGAAAAACCATACCTGTATGGCATTTGGAATGTAGAGTCCAATGGGTCTAACGGCTCAGATATTCCAGCTTATGATAATAATCCGGAAAGATGGCGTTATCTGATTATTGATAACAATGGAGACGCTCATATCATCACCATGAACGATAACAGAATTAGGTTTTCCGCCGAAACTGACTCCGTGGAAGCTATAATGGAATTAAACAACGGATCAGAACAGTACTCTTTTAATCTCAATCATGAAGGTACTTCACTCATGCTAACCGACGAAATGGATGAGAACTCTCTTACCATTTCAATGAACAGGTACGATCTGCACGAATTTCTGCTACACAGCCGGGACTTCAACTGGATACAGGAATTTCCATTTGACAAACAGTAAGACTGTGGGACATCTGGTTTGCTGACTGACAATATCATCAGCATTATTATGTTCTTGATAAGGCGTAAAAATTTGGATTTAACAAACAAATGAATCTTAAATTTAATGGACACAAGAACAGTATCTGAATGTAAGAAACTTCGTGATTTCTTCGTGTTTTCGTGCCTTCGTGGTTTAAAACGATTTTTTTTAGGATAAAACGTTTTTAATAATCTGTCAATCGCCACAAACTCCGGTGACCACGTTTGATCAGATCTACACCGTTTATCCGGTCAATCGATAAATAATATCTTCTCTGAACTTCTTCAGGATCGTTATTCACAACTTACCATCCAAAATCTGCGCGATTCTTCTTACCTTTAAGTCTTGAGGTTATTTCAGATAAATTTAAAAAGAATATATACCGGTACCCGTTACAGAGCTGGATATCGTTTATAGGATAGAAAACCAGATCCATATCATCCGGTATTTTGTACGGAGAACAAAATTTCAGATATCAAAAATCAATCCTGAACCAATTTTAAACCCGTTTCCACGGAATTTCATGAACCAAAGGATATCATCATTCCTGTTTCTCTTGCTGTTTTTGCTGCCACTTCATCTGTCGGCACAGCAGTCCGGTGCATCCAGTGCCGATAAGGTAGATCCTGAAGTGAAACACTCACAAAACGTTATCCCGGCCGGGAGTTCAGCCGAGGTTGCCGTGCTGCTGAATCTCGAAGAAACCTGGCACGTCAACTCCAATCAGCCGTCTCAGGATTTCCTGATTGGCACCCAGCTGATGATTACCGATACGGAGCATCTCACCGCCACCGCGTTCCGCTATCCGCCATCCAAAGAGTATACGTTCGATTTTTCACCGGAACCGGTGGATGTATATGAAGGTGAAGCCCCGATTCTGTTTACGGTTTATGCATCAGAAGATATTGAACCGGGCAGCTATGAGCTGGAAGGCACACTTCGCGTTCAGGCGTGTGATAATGAAGTCTGCCTGGCCCCCATCACGCTTGATATCACTATTCCGATTGAAATTTCAGCGGCAGGGACAGGCTATCAGCCGCTGAATGCAGAATTTTTTGATGGAGTAGAATCCGCGCGCGGTTCAATCACCGATGCCCTCACCGCACGAGGCGGCAGTGAAATAGCCGCACTCTTTGACTCTCTGGGTCTGTTCTGGGCGTTCGCCGGGATTTTTCTGATCGGACTCGCGCTCAATCTCACGCCGTGTGTCTACCCGATGCTCTCCGTTACGGTATCCCTTTTCGGTAGCCGAAAAGAGGAAGAGAGCAAACTGGGCAGCTCCTTTTTTATGGCGTTTGTTTATGTGATGGGAATCGTGTTCATGTACAGCGTTCTCGGAGTTGCCGCGGCGTTTACCGGAGCTCTTTTTGGTAGCTGGCTGCAAAGCCCGATCGTTCTGGCAGGAATCGGTATTTTGATTTTTGCCCTTGCTCTCAGCATGTTCGGATTATATGAACTTCAGCCTCCCTCCTCCTGGATGCAGTCGCTCAGCGGAACCCAGCGTAAAACAGGTGGTGTAGTAGGCCACTTTTTCTCCGGTCTGGTCGTAGGTGTTTTTGCAGCTCCCTGTATCGGGCCTCCGATTATCGCACTCCTTGCTTTTGTGGGCTCACAGGGCGATCCGCTTTTTGGATTTACCATCTTTTTTGTGATGGCGTTCGGGCTCGGTTTCCCCTACCTGATCCTGGGAACATTCAGCGGCCTGCTTTCCAAAATGCCGAAATCGGGAACCTGGATGGTCTGGGTCAAAAAAGTATTCGGTGTGGTTCTGGTTGGAGTGGCACTCTTCTATCTTGCACTCGCCTTTTTCCCCGCCTACTCATTCCACGTAATTGTAGCAACAGTACTTATCGGCGGAATTTACCTCGGTTTTCTGGAATCTTCCGGGCGCGGTGTCAAAACCTTTACCCGCATCAAGTGGGGATTCGGCGCGGCATCCCTCATTCTGGGGGCTATGCTCTTTTTAAATCTGCAGAAAGACGGAATTGAGTGGGAGCCATACAGTGATGAGGCGTTTAACGATGCGATAGAGAACAATCAGCCCATTATGATGGATTTTTACGCTGATTGGTGCATCCCCTGCCTGGAACTGGAGCGATCCACCTTCACGGATGGCGAGGTGATTGAAGCTACAGAAGAGTTCAGACGCTTTAAAGTAGATATGACCCAGTACGAATCGGAAGAATCCCGTGAACTTCGCGATCGATTTGAAGTTGCCGGAGTTCCAACCATTGTGTTCATCGGCCCGGATGGCGAAGAGATTACCGATGCCCGGGTGGTTGGCTTTCTGCGCGCTGACCGATTCATGGAGCGTGTAGATATGCTTCGTGCCGTTTCGGATGATGAGATGGCGGTTGCAGAGTAGATTTTGTGTTATATAATATTGTAAGATAACGGGTTAGGATATATCCTCATCAGGCTGTCCAAATAGTATTAACTGAATTCTCAGAACCTAAATACTTTAAGCAGGCTATGAATGGTTAATTGAGCTCCCCTCCATGTGGAGTGTATTTGCGACATAGGGAGGGGCTTGGGGGTGGGTCAAAAAAACCGGGCAATTCACCGGATGAAGCGAATTCATCCGGTGAAGATCCACACCCAACAGACGCGGCACTGCATCAATAGCACAACAATAGAATGAATCAAATATACCCATGAAATCACCGAAATTCCCCATCCCGTTTTCTCTGCTTGATTTAGCCGTCGTAACCGAAGGCAGTACAATTGCAGAAGTGATTGAACGCAGCCGCGATCTGGCCATTCAGACCGAGTCTTTCGGCTATAACCGCTTCTGGATGGCTGAACATCATAATATGGAGAATATCGCCAGTTCGGCTACTTCAATTTTGCTGGGTCATGTTGCCGAAGCAACTCAATCCATTCGCGTGGGGTCGGGCGGAATCATGCTGCCCAATCATTCACCGCTCATCATAGCCGAACAATTCGGCACACTTGCCACGATGTATCCCGGGCGGATTGATCTCGGGCTGGGCCGTGCTCCAGGTACCGATCAGGTTACAGCGGCGGCTATCCGGGAAGACCGGATGCAACGGGTTCATAAGTTCCCCGAGCATATAAAGCAGCTTCAAAACTATTTGTCAGCGGAAAACAGTGAATCTGCGGTCCGTGCCATTCCAGGCGAAGGAACCGATGTGCCGATCTGGATTCTCGGATCAAGTACCGACAGCGCCTTTCTTGCTGCTGAGCTGGGATTACCTTACGCTTTTGCAAGTCATTTTGCACCGCATCAGCTTCTGCCCGCGACCCGAATTTATCGTGAGCGGTTCAAACCCTCTGCACAGCTCGACCGGCCCTATCTTATGCCGGGCATCAATGTTGTAGTTGCTGAAACGGACGAGCAGGCGGAATACCTGGCTACCTCCATGCTCCAGATGTTCATGGGCGTGGTTACGGGTGACCGAAAACCGATGCCGCCCCCTGTGGATGACATGAACAGGATTTGGAATATGCATCAAAAAGCCGCCGTGGAACAGATGCTCACCTACACGTTTACCGGCAGTATAGAAACCGTGCAGCGAAAGGTTGAGCAATTCATTGAAATTACCGATGCCGATGAACTGATGATCGCATCTTATCTGTACGATTACAGAGAACGAGTGAATTCTCATAAACGATTTTCAGAGCTGATGCAATCGATCTCGACATCCGCGGAAAGTGTTTGAATGATCTGCCTGAAATCTTCTTTTAGTTACTATTTTTATAAAATAAAGGTTCAAAAACCTTGGAATTTCGGAATGTGAGTGATTTTTTAAGGCTAAAAAAATAGGCTATAATAAATTTGTAAAAACAGAAAGTCTAAAAATGGGAAAGTTTTTTTCAATTCTACGAAGTTTAAAAATAACGGCTGAGCACTCAATCAAAACTTTCCGAATCAAGACCAAATTTGTACATTAAAACATGGAAACAATAAAAGTAGACATATTAAATCCAAAAGCCAGAAAACTACTCAAAGACCTGGCTGATTTAGATCTAATTGCTATTCGTAAATCAACAAAGAGTGAATTTTCTGAAGTATTGAAAAGAATCCGGTCCAATTCTAAAACTGCGCCAAGCCTTGAAGATATCGCCAGAGAAGTGGATGTCGTCCGTTCCAGGCGAACAAATAAGTAACAATGCGCCTTATCCTTGATACCAATCTTTGGATCAGTTTTTTGATTAGCAGTAAATATGAGAAACTAGATGAATTACTGTTTATTCAGGAATGTAAACTTCTTTTTAGCGAGGAACTTCTTGAGGAATTTGTAACTGTTGTTAATCGCCCAAAACTCAGAAAATATATTTCAAAGGACGAATTAGAAGATCTTTTGGAGGCGATTGATGAAGTTGCTGAATTTGTGAATGTAACTTCCGAGATATCCGTATGCCGGGATCCAAAAGATAACTTTTTGCTCTCGCTGGCAGTTGACGGGAAAGCTGATTACTTGCTGACCGGAGACAAAGATCTATTAGTGTTAAAGAAAATTGGGAATACAGAAATCAAAACCATATCTGATTTCTTTGATGTAATTGAATTCTAGATTCTTCTTTGACCTCAGTATCGTTGCATGACAATGAACAAGTTATTAACCTTCTTGAAACCTACGTGTTTTCGTGATTTTCGCCGGAGTCCCATTGGGATTGGCCGGAACATTTGATGATTTTTTGCCCATCATTCTATCATTTTTCTACAGATTTTTCTATTGTGGATTGCAATGCAATGATTTTTATTAACCCGTAAGAATTCGTGTATAACCAGAAAAATTATCCACTCCGGCCCGTATCATATCCGTTGATTTATCTGTAATTTCACCCAAAATAAACTGCTGATTATCAAACCGGGGTTATTCATGAAGATTCTTTTTTTACTGATTTTTTTCCTTTCAATCGGGTTGCATTCGCTCTCTGCACAAGAACTTACGGTCGGTTTAAACGGTCAGCTCGCCATTCCACAAAATGAGTTCAGCGAAAGTATCAATACCCTTGGGGGTGGTTTAAATCTAAACGGACACTACCGGTTCGCCAACTCCCCGGTAGGTCTTGGTCTTGATTTCAACTTCATCAATTTCGGCAGCGATTCACGTGATGAAGCGTTCAGCACGACCATACCGGACCTCAGAGTTCGTGTGGAAAACCAGTACAACCTGATTCAGCTCATGATGCAGGCCAAAGTCCAGAGGCAAGATGGCATCTTCAGGCCGTTTGCCGAAGGCCTGGCCGGGTTCAACTATTTCTTTACCGAAACAAGCATCCGGGACCGCAGAGATTCCGGGGCTGATCCGATCGCATCGGACACTAACTTCGAGGATTTTGCTTTTGCCTGGGGCGGCGGTGCCGGGCTTAAAATCCGGGTGTTCGACCTCCGCGATCAGCAGGCGGATGAACGCTGGTTTGAAAACATAAGTGCCGGATATATCAACATCGGGGTACGGTATCTTAACGGTTCACAGGCGGAATATCTTAAAGAGGGTTCCATCACCATAGAAAACGGTTCCGTCTCTTTTGACACCCTGCAATCACGTACAGATATGATTATGGTTCAGCTCGGATTTGTGATTCGGTTTTAGTTTTTGTGTAACCTGCGAAGTTGGTTTGCGTATACAAAACAAGATACTCTCAACTTCTCATGCACTCAACCATGGCCCGAATACTCACCTACCTCACAGTCCCGCTGCTAACGATTTTTCTCTTCTTCATACAGCCCTCATCAATTCTGGGGCAGCAGACAGAAACTCTGTTTGACGGCTCGGTATCGCACGGAGGTTTTGGTGGCCCTGTCGTCAAAATTGGTGAAACAGCCGGAGATACAGGTGTTTGGGTGGGCGGTCGAGGCGGCTGGATTATGAATCTGAATTCCGGTCACGCAATCTCCCTTGGCGGCGGTGGATACGGTCTTGTAACGGATCACACCTCTCCTGAAGATCCCGACCTCTATGCCCTGAATGGTTACGGAGGGTTTATCATCGAATACACCAACCGATCCCACAAACTCGCACACTTCACCGTCACAAGCCTGATCGGAGGCGGCGGACTGATGTTGCGCGATCGCGATTATGATGAGGTGAATGATGATCCCGACACCTATTTCGTATTTGAACCGGGTCTGCACGCAGAATTGAACGTTACCTCCTTTTTCCGGATTTCAGCCGGCGCTGAATACCGGTTTACAAGCGGCATCAGCAGGTTTGGATTCAGTGATAGCGATTTCTCCGGCTGGAACGGCACCATCACCTTAAAATTCGGAAAGTTCTTATGAAAAATTATCTCCCAGTATTCCTGATTTTTATCGCATCTCTATCACTCCCGATATCACTCCACGGACAGCAGGCGGAAACTTTGTTTAACGGAAATGTAGATCATGGCGGATATGGCGCCCTGATTTTCGGAGTTACATCCGTCAACGGAGAGGCGGCATATTTGCGGGGAACGCGGGGAGCCTGGCTTCTGAAATTTCGCGAAGGGCACACCGTCGGTTTGGGCCTGGGAAATTATCGCACCAACAGCCCGTTTGACGCGGTAAACTGGCAGGAAACCGCAATTCCGACACCGGAACTTCGCACGAATTACGGTGGCTTCGAAATTGAATATTTCAACCGGTCGTACAAGCTCGTTCATTTTGGGGGTCAGCTATTAATCGGAGGAGGAACGGTTCGGTTCAGCGACCGCGATATTGATTTGAACAACACATCAGACGCCTATTTTGTGCTTCAGCCGGGCGCTAATATACATGTGAACATCACCCGGTGGTTCAGGGTCAGCGGGGGAGTTTTGTACAGACTTACGGATGGTGTCAGCCTGGCCGGCACCTCCAACTCAGACCTCTCCGGGTTTTCCGCTATGGCCGGACTTCGCTTTGGGAAGTTTTGATGGGAATGATTGCTGGTTTGATAAAACCATGAGCTCATGAAATCGAATCACCATACAAAATGGATGAAAATAATGCCCTGATGTATTTCACTTCATCCTCCACTATCACATGTCCTTTTCCCGGATAAATCTGCTTGCTTACATCTGCATTCAGTGTATCAAAAAGCGCTGCGGATTCATCAACACGTTTGAGCTCCAGGTACGGATCCTGGTCCCCGGATCCAATCAGCACCGGGGTATTCTCCAGATCGCCCGAATATTCCGATGCCCGGATCTCTTCGCCAATCAGACCACCGCTCAAGCCGATGACGCCACCATACCGCCTCGGATGCCGCGCGGCATATTCCAGTGCAAGGCACGCGCCCTGTGAAAACCCAAGCAATACGATCTTTCCCGTGCCGATTCCCTGCCCGTTCAGCTGTTGTATCAAATCATCCACCCGCTGCAGCGCACTGTTCAGCCAGGGTTCATTTTTCTTTAACGGTTCTGTAAACGGATGGGGATACCAGGTCCGGCCGGCCGCCTGCGGAGCGATATAATGAATATCCGGCTGGGCAAAATCATCGCTTAAACTCAGAATCCCTTTTGCCTCTGCACCGCGCCCATGAATCATAATCATCGCTGCCTTTGCACGGGAAACGGGTGCACCGCTCTCCACAAAGTTCTCCTCCTGGTGTGGTCCTGAAACTGGCTGATTTGGTTTGATGCGAAAGAGTGGCATAGAAAATTGTCGTCGTTTGAAAAACCTCCAAGGTTTCTAAAACCTTGGAGGTTTATGGATTTATAATTCAAAAAAATTTTAAACCGTAATCTCCGGCAGCCGCTTCTCAATCATCTCCCGGCGGCTTTCAAACCGTTCGGGCAGGTAAAGTTTCCGGCCGAGATCTTCTTCATTCTGCGCCGATTCATACCCAGGGCCATCGGTTGCGATTTCAAACAACACGCCGCCCGGTGACTGAAAATAGACTGACTTAAAGAAACGGCGGTCGATCACTCCTGTTGGATTGAAACCACGCTCCAGAACCATCTCCCGCATCTCCTCGTGCTCTTCATCGTCTTTTGCCCGGAACGCAACATGATGGACGATACCGCGACCGTTTTGCCCCTGTTTCGGCTCCACTTTTTCCAGGATAACAGACCCGCCAACCCGATTACCGGTCTGCAGCAGCGTCTGATTTCCATCAGTTACTATTTTCTCAAACCCAAAAACTTCCTCAAGCAGAGCTGCCGTCGGCTCCGTTTCGGTAATCTTCATCGTTGTGCTCCAGAATCCGCGGATACCGTATTCTGCCGGAACAGTTCCTTTATCCCACGCATCCACAGAGTTGACCGAATCATCAAAAACCAGCTCCAGTTTCAGTCGATCGGGATCCATAAATGAGACCACCTGCTTTTCGAACCTCTCAAACGGACCGTCAAAATCGATGTCCTGCTCACCAAACCGTTCCGCCCAGTACCCAATCGAGCCGGATGGTACGGCAAATGAAACGACCGCAGACTCTCCGCTTCCCGGTTTGCCCTGCACCGCCATCGGCCATGGAAAGAACGTCATGCTCGATCCCGGCTGAGATGTACCGTTCACATAAAACAGGTGATATGTCGATGGATCGTCCTGGTTTACCGTTTTCATGATCATCCGCAATCCCAGCGTTTTTACATAAAAATCCGTCGTACGCTGACCATCACCGCCAAGTACGGTAATGTGATGAATTCCTTTATTTGATGGTTTCATACTATTTCTCCTTTTCTTTCTCAGTTATTCGATAAAATTTTCAGGTAAACGGTTTGATCCACTCTTCAAACGCTTTCAAATATTTCCCAAGAAATCGTCTTGTGGAATCGTCTGTCAGATTTCCCTGGTTGTCAAATTTTTCATGGGCTCTGAAAAGCAGCAGTTCCGGTTTCGGCATGCAGTGCGCCCCAACCGACTTGAGCGACTGACGGAGCTGATCCTGGCTTCTGGCTGTTCCCGTAATTCCGGGTGAGGCGCCTAAAATCCCAACCGGTTTTCCGCCGATCGGCATATCATTTCCCGGCCGTGATGCCCAGTCAATGGCATTTTTCGTGACGCCGGTCATCCCGTGATTGTACTCCGGTGAGGCAATCAAAATTCCATCAGCGCTCCGAATCGCATCCTTAAATTCAGAAACCCGTTTCGGATCACCTTCCGTCTCAATGTCTGCATTGAACAGTGGAATTCCATCAAGGTCAAAAATCTCAATTTCCAAACTGTCTGACGCTTCTTCTATCGCGGCTTTCAGCAGCGATTTGTTAAATGATCCAGACCTGAGACTTCCTGCAAATGCTATGATTTTCATTGATTTGGGCTTTTATTTAATCATTTAGTTTAATGTTGAACTAATTTACGACTTTCTTTGCCGATAAACAAACTATCAACTTTCTATTACTTTTGGTTCTACAGGAATTTGGATTGAATACCTGCCGCCTGCCCCGATATGTTAAGTGGTTTCATATAACTTCTCTTCTTTCGTTGAAATGTAAGTACATTGTAATTATATTGAAAAATCAATCTAATAACGATCAAAGCCATGAAAACAAAAATAATACGTATTGGGAATTCTCAGGGGGTTCGAATTCCAAAACCACTGATTGAAGAAAGCGGATTAACCGAAGAAATTGAGATGATTCTCAGAGACGACGAAATTATTATTCGCTCTGCTGAAACAACAAGAAAGGATTGGGAAGCATCTTTCAAAAAAATGGAAGAACAAGGTGATGATTCTTTATTTGATAAGGAAGAGGTTGAACAGCCATCCGATTGGGATAAAACTGAGTGGACATGGTAGATAAACATCAGGTACGAAGGTTTGAGGTTCATCTGATTTCGCTTGATCCGGCAAAGGGATCTGAAATCAGAAAAACCCGTCCCTGCATAATCATTTCACCCGATGAAATGAATAAGCATATCAGAACCGTAATCATCGCACCGATGACTTCTGCAATCAAAAATTACCCTACACGGGTCACTACTACATTTCAGGGCAAAAAGGGGCAGATAGTTTTAGATCAAATTCGTACAGTAGATAAAAGCCGTTTGATCAAAAATCTTGGCACTATTAGTTCAACAGCTGAAGAGAAAGTATTGAAAACCTTGCAGGAGATGTTTGCCCCGTAGATTCGCCAACTTCACCAGGGGTTCGGGCATTGGTATTCTCGCTCCGTTGAACAATGTTGGATAGAAATTAAGAATCTTAAAATATATGATTTTTTTACCAGGAGTCCGCTGGCTGGCGGATCGAAGTACCACGGAGTGTATAAATATCAAATTACTAATCTTCGTGAAACCTTTGCGTTTTCGTGACTTTCCCCGGAGGGATCTCCTTGAGAGTGGACGAAACGCCGGATGGTTTATCATCCTCAAAATTTATCATTTACTTAGAAATTTTTTCACCAAGATTGTAATGCTATGATTTTCGTTTACCCACAAGAATTACTGTAGAACCTTATTATATTTTATTCTTACACTGATTTCCCATGAACCGAATCGACCGTCTTACCGGAATAATCATCTACCTCCAGGGACGCAAAGGAGTTGCTGTGGAGGAGCTTGCTGAGAGATACGGAATCAGCAGCCGCACGGTATATCGCGACCTGAAAGCGCTGGGTGAAGCCGGAGTTCCGCTAACAAACGATCCCAAAAAAGGGTGGCAAATCATTCACGGTTTTCACCTTCCCCCTGTGATGTTCAGCCGGGATGAAGCCTCCGCCCTGATCGCCGGTGAGCGCTTAATGCAAAAATGGTCGGAGACACGTCTGGGAAAATCGTACGTTTCAGCTCTCGACAAAATCCGTTCAACTCTCCCATCTGAATCAAAAGAGTATGTTGAAGTGCTGGATCATCATACACGGATTATTCCCCACTCTAACGGCCGGCAGCATCCGCCAGACAATGATATTTTCTCATTTCTGCAGAAAGCAATTTACGCCAAAGAGTTAATAGAAATCACCTATCACTCTCCCTATTCTGACAAGAAAACCACACGCGAAGTGGAGCCGCTCGGAATCCTTCTCATGACAAACCACTGGTATCTTGCCGGTTGGTGCAGGCTGAGAAAAGATTACCGGATGTTTCGCACCGACCGTTTTGAAAAGTGGAAAGGCACATCTAAAAAGCTTATCGACCCGCCTTCGCACACCCTGCAGGAGTATTACGACCGTGAACTTAAAAATGAGGATAACTTTATTGAGATTGTAATCCATTTCGATTCTGCAGTCACCCGCTACATTGGTGATCAAAAGTACTGGCACGGCTGGATTTCAGAGAAAAAAACGGATACCGGTATTGAAATGACCTTTCTCACTTCCGGGTGTGATTATTTTTGCCGATGGCTGCTGATCTGGGGTGATGGAGCTACCATTATCCGGCCGGCATCGATCAGGAACAGGGTGAAGGGTTTGGTTGAAGAGCTTGTCATGCACTATAAATAAACTACCTCGGGGCAGAGCCCGCTAGGTATCAAATTGGGTCCCATACCTTTTTGGTCGATATGGAGTTTATTCTGGAGTGCCCCCTTTTGCCGCGGGCATCCCTTCGGGGGAAGGGGGACTTCGTCTTTTCCGACCCAGAGGGTCGGGGAGTTAAACCACTTATGATTAAACGCCCGTTTATTCTGTAGTTTCAAAATTAAGCCATTTATCTCAGGCGCTCTTCCAGAAACCCAGACGGAATAGCATACCAAAAAAAATTCAATACGTATTGACACAGGGTTGTCAAAATCGGCTGCTACATTCCCGTAAGTGATTCAACCATAACCAAATAAAACCAAAATGACCATCCTTGAAATGTTTACCAAAGAACTGAAAAGTGAAGCTGAAATTACCCGAAAATTTCTCCAGTCAGTTCCCGAAGATAAAATGGAGTGGCAGCCTCATTCCAAAAGTATGACCCTGAAACGCCTGATCAATCACGTTGCCGAACTGCCAGAGTGGATTGAGGGAGTTATTCAAACCAGAGAGTTAGACTTCGAAAAAGAGCCCTACACGCCAAATGACCGATCAAGCAGAGATGAACTGATTGCGTTTTTTGAAGATTGCCTGAAACGCGGGTTAGCTGCCCTTGGTGCTTCCGATGAAAGTATGTTGTCGGAAATGTGGACGCTTCGTGCCGGTGAGGTCATTTTTTCAGAGACGGAAAAGTGGGAGATGATCCGCCACACACTGAACCAGATCACTCACCACCGCGCCCAGCTTGGCGTCTATTACCGGCTCCTGGACATTCCCGTTCCCAGCAGCTACGGCGGCAGTGCCGATGATGATTCGTTTTAAAAATCCTATACTCGGTTCTTCATTCGTGCGATAATCAATATATTCCTCTGAAAATTCTGCCCACCTGTGTGTGGGCAGAATTTCAAAATCCGGAATCATTCCACACAACCAGAGGAAATCGTATGGACTCAATTGAGCAGGTAATTTTACGAATGGACGACATTGTGGATCAGTGCAAACGTGATCACCTCCGGGCTGGGTATTTCGCCGTGCTCTATCGGTTTGTGACGATTCGAATTAAGCAGTGCATTGAAAATGGCGATTTTGACGATTCTGCAAGAATGGAGCGGCTGGACGCTATTTTTGCTCAGCGTTTTTTTGATGCGTTTGACGGGCATTACAACAACAGAGGCGAACCGGTAACTGAGAGCTGGAAACACGCCTTCAACTCGGCTGAATCAGGAGATTATGTGATTATGCAGCACCTGTTTCTGGGCATAAACGCTCACATCAACCTGGACCTTGGCATTGCGGCTGCAGAAACCATGCAGGGGCAAAACATGGATGAGATCTGGAATGACTACGATAAAGTAAACGGCATTTTATCTTCCCTGGTTGAACAGGTGAAATCAAATATCGGACGGGTCTCCTTACTCTTTGGACCGATGATCCGCCTGGCAAACGGCCGGGATGAAATGCTCATCGATTTCAGTATCCTAACCGCTCGCGACGGAGCCTGGCTTTTTGCCTGCCGATACGCGAAAGCTTCCGATAAAAACCTGGAAATTCAAAACCGGGATCGGGTGATTGCTGCTCTGGCCCGAAAACTCACAAATACCGGCAAAACACTCACTTTTCTCATTGGAATCATCCGCTGGGGTGAATTCAGAACCCTTCCATCCGAACTCGACAGACTGGCGGGTATTCTTGATTGATTAATGTAACCCGGTTCGCCGAACCGGGAAGCCCGGTAACTATTAGAAATTTGGTAGTTACAAATCGTACACATTCTTCCTTCTCACACGTCATCGCGGAACACGATCCGCGATCTCCCATTCTCGCATAAAACAACAGTTTGCCAATAGCGGATCTTTCAAGTTTGTACAAGTATGAGAGATTATTTCAAGTTCAAGATTTAACAATCAAACTCAGATCTCAACAAAAACTAAAAAATATTCATCCAGACCACACCACTCGATTCGGGATGTATTAAACCCAATAGATTCATTACATTAATCTTCTTCTGCAGCATGGGGTAATTAAAAACAAAAAATTCTTTACGTATGAAGATTGCAATCAATACAGGCGGCGGGGATGCTCCCGGACTTAATGCAGCCATTCGCGCTGCTACACTCGCGGCATTGTCTCACGGATGGGAAGTTGTGGGCATCAAAAATGGGTATGGGTCACTTTACACCGAAGAGCCGTTTATTCCGCTGAACCAGGATACTGTTCGCGGTATTACATTCCAGGGCGGCACAATTCTCGGCACAGCAAATCGCGGAAACCCGTTTGAGATGCCGTATCAGAAAGATGACGGGAGCTGGGCGCTTGAGGATCGATCCGATGAAGCGATAGATGTCTTCAAAAAGCATGGAATCGATGCACTGATTGCGATTGGCGGCGACGGATCAATGATCATTGCCGATAAACTGACCAAAAAAGGTATCCCGATCATCGGCATCCCAAAAACGATCGATAATGATATCTGGGCAACGGATATCACACTCGGGTTTGATACTGCTGTATCTACAGCCACGGAAGCGATTGATAAACTCACCACGACGGCAGCATCACATCAGCGCATCATGGTGGTTGAGGTGATGGGGCGTTATGCCGGCTGGATTGCACTGCACTCCGGGCTCTCTGCATCGGCCGATATCATCCTGATACCCGAAGTGGAGTACACGTTTGATTCCATTTTGAAAAAGATTGAAGAGCGTGAGAAACGCGGACGCCACCACACCATCGTGGTTGTGGCAGAAGGTGCAGTGGAAAAAGGCGAAACGCATTTTGTGAAAGGAAAAGTGATCGGCCAGTCGGAACAGCTTGGCGGCGCCGATCAGTATATTGCGGATAAACTCTCAGAATTGACGGGCAAGGAGTCGCGCTCGATTGTCCTGGGCCATCTTCAGCGCGGCGGAACTCCCAGCTCCTACGACCGGCTCATCTCACTCCGCTTTGGAGCAGCCGCAGTCCGTGCCATCGACGAAGGCGATACCAACAAATTGATCGTAATGCAGCAGAATCAAATCAAGCGGATTCCCATTGCCGAGGTTGCTAACAAAATGAAACTGGTTCCTCTCGACGGCGATACCATCAGGACCGCCCGCGAAATCGGAACCTGTTTGGGTGATTAGTTCAGGCTACTTATTCATCACACCAAATCAAACCGCTCCGAACGACAACATATTTATGGAAACGATTCAAAAAACCATCACACTTTCACCAAAACCGAGGGGATTTCACCTGGTTACGGATGAGATCCTTGGCAAATTTCCGGAATTGAAACAGATCAAGGCCGGCGTAGCGCACGTTTTCATTCAGCATACCAGTGCCGGCTTGTCGATCAATGAAAATGCGGATCCATCCGTGCGTCGCGATTTTGAGTCGCACTTCAACCGCATGGTCCCCGAAGACACCTCTCTCTTTGAGCACACGCTTGAGGGGCCGGATGACATGACTTCACACATCAAAAGTTCAATTCTCGGACATTCTGTCTCCATCCCGGTCACCAACGGACGTTTTAACCTGGGAACCTGGCAGGGAATTTACCTGTGCGAGCATCGAAATCGCGGCGGATCACGCAGGTTAGTGGTTACGGTTACGGGAAGCTGACCCGGCCTGAAGCAAATCAGCCCGGTTTATCCTTTCATGAAACTGCCCCTGTCGCAGGGCATCGTTCAATATAGAATTCGCGCTTTGATGGTATGCTTTACTTCATTCAGAACATTCAGCAGTCCGTCGTCGTGATGTTTGTCAACATCCAGAACCACGTAACCGATTTTCTCATTTGTTTTGAGATACTGCCCGAGAATATTGATATCCATATCAGACAGGCAGCGGTTGATCTCCGACAGAACACCCGGCTTGTTTTCGTGAATATGAAGTATTCTGTGCGCATTTTTTTGCACTGGCAGGTTGAGTGACGGGAGTGAGTGCGATCCCACCGTGGTACCGTTGTCAATAAGGTTGATCAGTTTTGTGGAGACATCTACCCCAATATTGTACTGGGCTTCAATAGTAGAGCCGCCGATATGCGGCGTAAGAATAACATTCGGCAAATTCTGCAATTCAGATTGAAACGGCTCTCCCTTCGACTCAGGCTCCTGCGGATAGACATCAATCCCCGCGCCGGAAATATGGCCCGATTTAATGGCTTCACTGAGAGCTTTTATATCCACAACGGAACCGCGGGAAAGATTCAGCAAAATACTTCCCTTTTTCATTTGAGAAAGTTTGTCGGCGTCCATCATCATCTCGGTACCTGAAGTTGCCGGCACGTGCAGAGTAACAATATCCGATCGCTTTAAAAGGTCGTTCATCGACTCTACCCGTGTAGCGTTGCCCATCGGTAGTTTTGGTTCAATATCGTAGTAGAGCACATTCAGACCCATATTTTCCGCAAGTACTGATACCTGGGAACCGATATGTCCGTACCCGATGATGCCAATATTTTTGCCGCGGATTTCGTAACTCTCTTTAGCATCTTTCAACCAGACTCCTTCGTGCGCTTTTTTATCGCGCAATGGAATGCGCCTCATCAGCATAATTGATTCCGAAATCACCAGTTCAGCAACAGACCGGGTATTGGAGTAGGGTGAATTAAAAACCGTAACGCCCGCCAGGGTTGCCGCATCCAGATCCACCTGGTTGGTGCCGATACAAAAACAACCGATTGCCTTCAATTTCTTTGCGTGTTTGAGAACCTTCTCTGTAATTTGCGTTTTCGAGCGAACGCCAATGATTTGCACATCCTCAATATTGTTCAGAAGCTCCTCTTCGCTCCAGGCAACATCATGAGTTTCAACATTTGTAAAGTGATGTTTTTTAAAATTTTCAGCCGCTTTGGGATGAATTCCCTCCAGCAGCAGGATTTTAATATTTTCTTTGGGATAAGAAAGATTCTCTTTGGCTTCTTTCATTCAATTGGTTGGTATAGATTTGTGGTTTTTACTGATATAATGAATTGCAGACATCGGATGAGTTCTCATACCTGCAAAAGGTAAAAAAAGTATTTCGTTTAGTTAAGTTTGATTCCAAATATTTAATTCAACATTTCGACGTACATCACCCGAAATATCAACAGCTTAAATCTTATAAGATTGAAAACGGTCTGATATAGGAGAAGGATAGATTTACATTTAAAATCAAATAACCTCACTTCCGATAAACGGCTGAAGAACATCCGGTACCTTCACATCACCGTTTTCGGTTTGATAGGTCTCCAGGATAGCCGCTACAATTCGTGGCAGTGCCAGTGCTGATCCATTCAGCGTGTGAACCATCTCAATCTTCCCTTTTTCATCGCGATACCTGAGCTGCATCCGTCGTGCCTGGAAAGATCCGAAATTGGAACAGGAGCTTACCTCAAGCCAGCGCTGCTGTCCCGGGCTCCACACTTCAAGGTCATATTTTTTAGTCTGGGTAAAGCCCATATCACCGGTACACATCAACAGGGTCCGGTAAGGGAGTTCCAGTTTTTCGAGCAGCTGTTCTGCGTGAACACGCAGGCTTTCCAGTTCGGTCTCCGATTCATCAGGATGCACGATTTTTACCAGCTCCACCTTATCGAACTGGTGGAGGCGGTTCAGCCCGCGCACATCTTTTCCGTAACTTCCCGCCTCACGGCGCCAGCACGGCGTGTGCGCAACATATTTCAGCGGCAGAAGATCCTTACCCACGATTTCGTCGCGGTGGTAGTTAGTAATAGGAACTTCACCCGTTGGAATCACAAAAAACTGATCGCGCTGAATTTCATACATCATATCTTCCTTATCGGGAATTTGTCCAGTCCCGCGCGCCGAATCTTCATTCACAAAAAAGGGTGCCTGCATCTCTGTGTATCCGGCGCTCGCCGCTTCTGAGATGAAAAAGTTGATCAGCGCCCGCTGGAGTGCAGCCATTTTGCCGATGTAAAACGGAAAACCGGCTCCCGTTACTTTCGACCCGCGGTCAAAATCGAGCCACTTTTTTTGCTCAGCAATATCCCAATGCGGTTTTTTGCCGGTATCACCTGCAGGCTTGCCCCAGGTTTTGAAGGTCTGGTTGTCGTCTTCGGTGCTGCCGACCGGAACAGACGGATCGGGCACATTTGGGATTTTATAAAGGAGTTCATCAAGCTCGTCACGCAAACGTGTGATCGATTTTTCCAACTCTTTAATTTTCTCCTTGCTCTCCCCGGTCTCTTTGATAATTTTCTGAGCTTCCTCTTTTTTTCCCTGCCCCATCAGCTTGCCGATCTCCTTCGACCGGGCGTTGCTCTCCGCTCTCAGACGATCGGCATCGGTCACCGCCTTGCGCCACTCATCATCTTTTGCAATCGCTTTATCAACAACTTCTACGTTTTTTTCACCTTTATGGACCATCCCCTGTTTTACGAGTTCTACATTTTCGCGGATGAACGTAATATCAAGCATAATCTGTATTCTACAAGTTTTTCTTAATTTTCAGAGACGTTCAAAGATAGGATTGATCTGCTCCCCGATGAAATTTTTTTGCTCCCTCCGCACTTTAAAAGCCGCTTTGAAATAACAATTCTTATCAAGCAAAGTATTCGAATTTTTCCTAATTTATTTAAGATAAATACTTTACTAATTAGAAATATTAGGTAGAAAATATAATTATGGCACATCAACTGGATGAAACAGACGTTAAAATTTTAAATCATCTTCAAAAGGATGGCAGAGCACAGCGAAATACGATCGCAGATATCGTGCATCTTTCCGTCCCTTCCGTATCTGAACGCATGCGAAAACTCGAACAACGCGGCCTCATTTCGGAGTATAACGCCATTCTGGACGCTAAAAAGTTCAATTTTGACATCACGGCATTTATCTTTGTAGAGGTTGACGGCTCTGAAAAATACATCAACTTTGTTGAGCTGGTCTCTGATCATCCTGAGGTCCTGGAGTGCCACTCCATTACGGGCGACGGCTCTCACATTCTGAAAGTTCGAACCAAAAACACCGCATCTTTCGAAAAATTTCTCTCGCTCATTCAATCATGGGATGGCGTAACCCGAACCCGTTCAAACATCGTCCTCAGCAGTTTTAAAGAGACCCGGATGCTCCCCATTGAGCAAACCGCAAATATCAAATAACAGAGAACACGCTTCGTGCAGCTGATTTTATCGTTTCTCTTTGCAATGATTGCATTTACCAGTTCAGAATCTGATCTGCCGCAGTCCGATCATCGTATAGTGCTTTCAATTCCTTCGGAAGGGTTCACTTTTTCAGAACAAAACTTTCGTATTGCCAGAGAACTGGATATCGCAATTTTCGAGATTTCGAATCCTGAACAAATCCGGCAATTCCCGAATGAATCGTTCTACTTTTTTGCGGATGCCGGTCCAAAATACCAGGTACCCGGCGTGTTATCGCAGCAAATTGGAGCGCAGGCAGAGGAGGTCATCCGTATCTACAGAGATTTCGATCGTGAAGCTCCCGGAAGGATCACTGCATTAAATATCCTTAGTCATCCGTTCGAATCTTATTCGAACTTTTCACGGTCTGCTTCTCTTCTTACCGATTCAATCCGCACAGAAATCGATGTCCCTCTCTATATCCGCTCTGCAGGTATTCAAACCGGTGATTCACCAGACGGATTACGGTTTACATCTCTGCGGGTGGTTCCGGGCATGGATAATACTCCAATTGCTTCAGTGATCCACTTTTTACCTTCCGGTGATGCTCATTCAACATACAGGCACCTCAATCGTGTGATGAACAATTTGCACGAACTGAATGAATCGATCCTTATTCTGCCTGCACCCTGGTTTTTCTCGGAAATTGAATCGCGAGGTGAGCTTAGATTTCTTTATCGTGATTATGTAAATGGAGAACAGGTCACACTTCCGCTCCCGGGGGAGCCTCAGTCTCGTCCGTATATTAACTGGAGCGTAATTCTGCTCTTCCTGATCTGGGGAAGCTTTGCTCTACACTACCGGTTTCAGCCGATCTATGGACAATCGGTACTTCGCTATTTTTCGAACCACAGCTTTTTTGTAGCTGATGTGATGGAGCACCGGCTCAGAAATGTACTTCCCGGCCTGTTTCTGCTGATTCAGCACGCACTTCTGACCGGACTGTTTGTGTTTGCATGTGTTGAAGTGGTGGTTTCTCAGCTCGGTCTCGATATACTCAGTTACCATTTTTCCGGTGTGATGTGGTTTGGCGATCCGCTCTTCTCTCTTTTTATGGTTGGTATTATTGGAGCGGTGGTTCTGCAAATGATATCTGTCCTCTGGATCTATGTTGCCAACCGGCAGCTCACAGCTTTCAGTCAGATTTTAAATCTCTACAGCTGGCCGCTGCATCTGAATCTTTTTGTGGTAACATTTTTAATCGTTTTTAACCAGGTTCGGGTTGCCCCCGGACTCATACTCATTTTGGGTGCACTGTTTATCCTGATCTGGTTCTTCAGCTTTAATATTGCGGCGATCGACAGCTCTAAATTCCTTGATACAGGTCTCCAAAAGTCTGTTTTTCTGTTGCTAACGGTGGGTGTCCACATTTTACTTATACTCGGAATTCTAATCTACGCACTCAACTCACCATCGCTGATAGAACCGATCCTTTTTGCTTTAGAGGCGCCGTAGATAAAAATAGTCAGCGGGAATTCTGGCTTCGCATCACATAATCTGTTTTCGCAGCCGGGCAACGGGAATATTCAGCTGTTCGCGATATTTACTCACCGTTCTGCGCGCCACTTTATATCCTTTCTCTTTTAACATATCGGTCAGGGCCTGGTCGCTCAGCGGTTTATTCTTATCCTCATCTTCGATGATCTGCTCCAGGTAGTTTTTCACTTCACGATTGGAAACATCTTCCCCATCTTCGGTCTCAAGTCCTTCACTGAAAAAGTATTTCAATTCGTACACTCCAAAATTGGTCTGCACATATTTCCCATTAACAACCCGGGAAACCGTTGAAATATCCATCTTAATTCTCTCGGCTATATCTTTCAGGATCATCGGTTTCAAGCCTTCGCCATACTTGAAAAAATCCTCCTGCAGAGATACAATTGTCCTCATCGTATTCATCAGCGTATTCTGCCGCTGAATGATAGAATCGATAAACCACTGTGCCGACTCCACTTTATCTTTGATAAACCGTTTGGCGTGTTTGTCGTTTGATTCGCTTTTCGAATTCTTCTTCAGGTTGTCCCACATCTGTCTATACTCCGGTGAGATTCGCAGCGGAGGAACATTTCTTCGGTTTAGCCGGATCACAAATTCACCATCCTCCCCCTCCTTCTCCGACGGCTCATAATAGACCTCGAAATCGGGCTCGATATAATGCTGGGTATCCTCATCGGGATGTACGACTGCGCCGGGTTTGGGATCGAGCGAACGGATCAGTTCAAACGCTTCTTTTAATTGATCATCATCAATTTTGAGGCGTTTTTTCAGTTTTGAAAAATGTTTCTTTTCGAACGCCTCCCAGTGAGAATCCACAATCGCCAGCGCGTGATCCCGTGTTTCACTTTCCTGGGGTATGTTACTGATCTGACAGCTCAGGCAATCTCGTAAATCCCGTGAGGCAATTCCAATCGGATCAAGCTGCTGGATCTGTTTTCGCACCTTTTCAATATCATCGGCATTTACCAGCACGCCCTGGTTAAAGGCGATATTATCCACCACGGCCTCCGTGTCCCGGCGAAAATAGCCATCTTCATCAAGCGAACCGAGAATCTGGTCGGCAATCAGCTGCTCATCCTCACTCAGATCGAGCAGTGAAACCTGTTTTTCAAGCTCTTCAAGAAGCGTATCGTGATAGGGATCGGGCAGATCCTTCCACTCTTCATTCCCCCCGCCCATACCGCTGTAGTTATTTCCCTCATACTCGGTGTTGTGCATAAAGGAATCCCAGTCTACTTCATCATGCTGATCCACCGGTTCCAGCTCATCAGTTTTCTCCTCCTTTTCATCCCAATCCGTCTCATTTTCCTGTACCGTCTCCTCAAGCTGCTCTGGATCAGCTTCCTCCAGAACAGGATTCATTTCTATCTCCTCTTTAATCCGGTGCTCCATACCAATGGTTGGAAGCTGCAGAAGTTTGATGAACTGAATCTGCTGCGGCGAAAGTTTCTGCTGCAGGCTCTGCGTCTGTTTGAGATTTTGACCGGTTTTAATCATGCCGTTACTCCGCTGCTTCTCACTTCATTACAAGCCGTGATAAAATCATCGTACCAGTCGGTTCCATACCGTCGTTTCAACGCTTTTTCAAGGAATTCAGAAAGATACGTTCCGCTTTGCCGGCCATTATTGCAGCCGGCTGAACAGAGATCAGGAATATACTCAAAATTTGCAAAATCCATTCCTGAGATCTTTTTTAACCGAATTGGGTAGAGGTGACAGCTAAGCGGTTTTTCCCAGTTGATTTCACCGCGATAATAGGCATTTTGAATGGCGCACGTTGCCACGCCATCTTCATCTTTCTCCACAAAAATACAGTCTCCTTCCTCCACACACGTAATTGCATACTGCCCTTCATTTTCCTTCTGCACTACACCGTGTTCGTCCGCAGCCGCCAACGCTTCCGGGGTGAGCCGGTCTTTCAGTAAACCAAACGCCTTTCGTAAAATTGGAATTTCACCCTTTTCTACCGGGGCGCCGGCATCCCCAACTACACAACACGCACCTTTACACCGGGTTATATCGCAGGCAAACCGGCTTGTGGCGATGTCTTCTGATAATATGACGTCTTGGACTCTAAACATATCTGAACTAAAGAATTAATACGGAAACGGCAAAATAGAATACTATCTCAATTCAAAATATTTACCTGCTTTCTGGCAGATCAGTCCCATCATTTCCAGTTCAAGCAGTATATTGGCGAGTTTAAACGGCTCGGTTTCAAGCGATTCGGCAATCTGGTCTACATGCAGTGAATCGTGGCCGATGGTTTCGCATATCTGCTGTTGTTCACCGGAAAGATCCGCGCTTTCCCATTTTTTGGATGACTGATGTGTGCCGTTTGGCCCGGTATCAGGTCCGTTTAGCGCGATCGAAAGCTCATCGGTGATATCATCCATCGACTGAACCAGCTTCCCCTGCCCGGTTTTGATCAGGTAATTGCACCCTTCCCCTTTCATGTAGTTCAGCGGGTGTGGAAGTACAAAAACTTCACGGTTTTGATCCAGCGCAAGCCGGGCCGTGATCATACTTCCGCCTTTAATTCCGCTCTCCACAACAAGCACGCCGTGACTCATTCCGCTCACAATACGATTTCTTTCGGGAAAATGCCCGGCATCCGGTTTTGATCCCGGCGGATACTCGGTCATCACCACCCCGCCGTTTTTCACGATCCGGTCCGCCAGCGAGCGGTTCCGGTTGGGATAAATCCAGTCGATTCCCGATCCCATCACCGCAATCGTACCGCCACCGTTCTCCACTGCCGCCATATGTGCTTTCGAATCAATTCCGTAGGCAAGACCGCTGTTGACGTTCAGTCCGGCTTGTGCAATTTTTGCGGACCACTTCTCCGCCTGGTCCAGCCCGTAACGTCCGGGATTTCGCGTGCCCACCACTGCAATGCCCGGACGATTCAGCGCTTCCGCATCTCCTTTAACCCATAAAATCACAGGCGGATCGTAAATCTGTTTCAGCAGTTCGGGATAGTGGGGATCGGCCTGGCTGATCAGGAAAGCCCCAAGTTTTTGAGCTTTCTCAATCTGACGATCAACAGCATCCCAATCACTGAATGAGGAGAGATTTTTTGCCCGTTCCTGCCCGATACCCTCTGTTTTCTGAATCTCTTTCGGCGAGAGCCTGAACAGATCTTCTGCATGCTTAACGCCGGAGGTTTTCAAAAGCAGCCGTACATTTTTCAGGCCAAACCCGGGCACCTGCATCAGTGCTACAAGGGCTCTATGATGGTTCGTGATCTCCAATAGTTTGTAATTTTTCCCAGATCTTCTCTTTTAGTTCGTCAATATTGTGGCCCGTAGCTGAGGAGATTTCAATGATTTCAACCTCGTCATCATCAAGCTGAACCGGTTCTTCAAGTTCAAACCCTTCAACCAGGTCAAGTTTTGTAATCGCCAGAATCCGCGGTTTATCCAGCAAATCACCCCGGTATTCGCGCAGTTCGTGCAGCAGGGCGTTGTATTGCTCGTTAATATCTTCATCACACCCTACCATAAAAAGCAGCAGGTTATTCCGTTCGATATGGCGCAGAAACTGGATACCGAGCCCTTTCCCTTCGTGAGCATCCTCAATAATTCCCGGAATATCGGCCATCACAAAACTGCGGTAATCCGAAAAGGTAACCACCCCCAAATTCGGTTCAAGTGTGGTAAAGGGATAATCCGCCACTTTTGGACGCGCTTCAGAAAGTGCCGAAAGCAGCGTGCTTTTTCCCGCATTGGGAAATCCGACCAGGCCCACATCGGCAATCAGTTTCAGCTCAAGTTCAATGGCTCGCTCTTCACCCGGTTTCCCCTCCTGAGCGTGCGTAGGGGACTGGTTGGTGGAGCTTTTAAAATGCCAGTTTCCGAGACCGCCCTGGCCGCCTTCGGCTACAACAAGTTTCTGTTCATCTTCGGTAATTTCGCCAAGTCTCTCTTTGGTATCTGCATCATACACTACCGTTCCGAGCGGCACTTCAAGAATTTCATTCTTACCATCTTTACCCGTTTTGCGGGATGTGTGGCCATCCTTCCCGTGATCCGCCTTCACATATTTTCGATAGCGAAGATCGAGCAGAGTATTTAGCTGTACATTCCCGATGAGAATAACGCTGCCGCCACGTCCGCCATCGCCGCCATCGGGCCCTCCTTTGGGAACATATTTTTCCCGGCGAAAGTGTGACATCCCGCTGCCGCCGTTTCCGGCCGTAACATAAATTTTTGCGTAATCGGCAAATCTCATCTTAACTCACGTTTAATTGGACAATTAATCTGTCCGGAATACCACCCGGTTTCAGGAAGAAGGTCGGCTGGTTGATTCTATTTTTTAGGCTTTTTCACCACCATCCGGAGAAGGCGGCCTACACGTGTTTTCATTTTCTGTCGCGGTACGATAAAATCAAGGAATCCGTGTTCAAGCAGGTATTCGGCCGTTTGAAATCCATCCGGAAGATCCTGCCCGATCGTCTGGCGAATCACACGCGGACCTGCAAAACCGATCAAAGCACCCGGTTCGGATATATTAAAATCACCCAGCATGGCGTAACTTGCCGTCACACCGCCGGTCGTGGGATTGGTCATAATTGAAATGTAGGGAACGCCCGCTTTATCAAGCCGTGCTAACTTGGCTGATGTCTTCGCCATCTGCATCAGGCTGAGCACGCTTTCCATCATCCGTGCCCCGCCCGATTGGGAGATAATCAGCAACGGATGCTTTTTTTCGAGTGCCGTATCGATCGCCAGTGCGAGCCGCTCACCTACAACTGAACCCATACTTCCCCCGATAAAAGAGAAATCCATACAGGCGATGACAACATCCAGCTTATCCATTTTACCCGTACCCACCCGGCAGGCGTCACTCAGGCCCGATTTCTTCTGGGTGGCTTTCAGGCGATCTTTATACTTTTTCCGGTCTTCAAAATTCAGCGGATCAGACGGAAGAATATCATCCCCGATCTCATTATAGGCACCGTCATCAAACAGAAATGAAAAATACTCTTTGCTGCCGATTCTGAAATGATATCCGCTCAGCGGATCCACCCAGAGATTATCCTCAAGCTCGCGCCGGTGAATCGTCTCCCCTGTTGTGGGAACCTTCACCCAAACGCCTTCAGGCATATCTTTCTTTTTGTCGGTCTGTATGTTGGAATCTTTTCGTTTAAACCAGGCCATTTTATTTCTTTTTGTTGATGATAATTCGATAAAATAACGAATCTGCGATCAAGCTAAAATCTTTCGCAAGATATTTTGAGAATTAGAAGTTTGAAGGGGATAAACCAGGTTTACGTTTGCGGGATGAAGAGATTTTCAGGAAGGCGGTAAATGAGCACTTTTCTATTGAAGAATAGATCTGTTTATAGCAGAATCGGTGAAATAGCCAGTTCATGTAACTAATATTTCTAATTATTAGAATACACCAGGTAACCAATAAACCAATTAGGGCACAGAAAATACTTCCTCTTGCTCATTCGGCTGATCCGGCCCACTCCGACATAGTATTTTTACTCTAAATAAAGTATTTTATTAGTACGAATAAATACTAAACACGTACTTATATGAATATTTCCATTTCAAAAGACATTGAACCTCTCTCCGAGTTTCGTAAGAAATCAGCAGAGTTTATAAAGCGTTTAAAAAAGGAGAAACAGCCAATAATTCTTACTCAACATGGTAAAAGTGCTGCTGTGCTGATGGATGTTTCAGAATTTGAACGTTTTACCAAGAAAATGGAAATGCTTGAAGATTTACTCGAAGCGAAACAACAAGTTGAACAAGGGAAAACTTATTCCATGAAACAAGCCGAGGAGAGAATCGAAAAGCATCTTTCTAAATGGACGTAATATTTACCGATCAATTTCTTAGTCGTGTTGAAGAGTACACGGACTATATCGCCCTTGATCATGTTCCTGCCGCAATCAAATGGGCACGTGGTGTTTTTGAGCAGTGTCAGAAATTAAGCAATCAACCGGAAAGTGGCAGAATCGTACCGGAATTCAGAAGAGCTGAAATCAGGGAGATTATTCACGGAAATTATCGGCTGATTTATGAATTGAAACCCAAACAAATCGATATGCTTACAATCTGGCATACAAGGCAGATGTTACCAGATGATCCGTACAAGGGTGAATAATGAGCTTATCATACGGTCGGGTCTACATTTATTTGGACAATGCTATTCACCTCACTTCACCCCACTATTATTCACCTGCGCCAGCTCAAGATAATCGGGTTCGTAGGTTTCGATTATTTCCTTTTTGAAGCTGCTTCGTAAATCGTCATGCTCCCAAGCTGTGATCAGATTTTTTGCCGATATGGCTTCAGTCCCAAAAGTTTGAATCTCATCGAATGGATCAAAATTCAACCGGTTCCAGCCGGTCCCGACGAGAATGGTGTTTGGTGTCAGTTTTTTTTCAATGTCAGAAATCGCCTCAACAGCCGAATCCGTTTCGGGCGTCAGGTTCTCACCATCCCATTGCAGAACCTGCACGTAGAGGTGTGTTCGGCGGGCATCGATAACAGATAAAATCTGTTTCGGAGATTCATCAAGCGGAAGCCCGGCTGCAAAGGAGATCAGCGTCGGGCAGGTGTAAAACGGGACATCCCTCCCGTAGAGAAATCCTTTAATTGCAGAAGCGCCAATCCGGAGGCCGGTGTACGAACCGGGCCCTCCGCTGAATAGGATGGCATCCAGCTCGCTGATCTCAACAGAAGCCCTGTCGAGCAGCTCTTTTGTGAACGTAAAGAGTCGTTCCGAATGGACGCCGCGCCCTTCAATCCGTTTCTCCCAGGTACGTCCGGCTCCCGTCTGAAGCGCCACAGAACAGACCGGTGTTGATGTTTCAATCGCTATTATCATATTATAGTTTTTGTAGGTACCAGGTGCTGTTGCTCAGATCCACCCAGCGTTCATAAATTCTGCGTAACTGCCCGTACATATCGGCGGGGAACTCTTTTCTTGTGATGTCAATCTCAAACGAATACCGCAATACGTTTCCGGTGATTGCGTACCGCTCATTCAGCTCGGCACCCGGCAGCCGGGTCTGACGCGTTTCTGCTGTACCGTCGGTTCTGTATCCATCGGGCATCGTTAACTGATAGTTGATCATCAGATTTTCCGGGGCATCGAGCGTAATCGGTACCCGGCGCCGGGTTGATTCAAACGGGTTACGAAACAGGTAACCCACCACCATCGGCCGAAACTCCAGGCCGTCACTAAAACTGGTTGCGTAACGGTTGATGGTAAAATCGATCTCAACCGCAGCCTCCCGGCTCAATCCTTCACTCATTCGAATTTCAGCCCGCTCCGTTTCCATTTCGGGATACATATCCAGGAACATCGATGTGGCAACCTGGCGCTGACTCTCCCCCGCTTCCAGCCGCGATAAAATCTGCTGTGCCGGATATCCGCGGGTGTTGGACCGAAGTGTTCCGCTGAGATGCCCCTCTTCCGAAAGTTCCAGGTCCAGGAAAATGGTGAGGTCAAACACGCTTTTATCCGGACGGATTTCAATCCATTCGTGGCTGTTTTCACGAAGTAAAAATCCCTGCTCGTTGAACGATTCCACCGGTATCAGATCCGGTTCACTGAACCGGAAGGATGCGTCCATCACATGTTCTTTTTCCCCGATCCGGCTGTGAACCAGCATCCGGTTAAACTGGTAGAGGGATGGAAACGACCTGTTGATCTGGCCAAAATCACGGCCGGAAATATAGAGCGGGTAGGCTTCAATCCCAGCTCCCCGGAGCAGTGTCAAAAGTGTCATATTGATCTCCGCCTGGTTAGCCGGTTCGGGACTCAGCACGTGGTCCAGTCCGTCATCCGCAAAAACCGCATTCATTCCGTTAAACTGAACTGTTTCGTTTACAAGCCGGAAGATGGAATCCTGCGCCATTTCAGGTTCATCAAAATAGCCGGCAATTTCACGGCCCCGTTCCATCAATTCCGTATAGGCTGAAACGACGTTCTCCGGTGATGAATTTTTCCGGATCTGGGCGGCAACCAGCTCCCAGCTATTTTCCAGCGGCTGGCGCGGAACCCCGAATTCACTGATCATAAACATCACCTTTCCGCGGATATCGTCTACCGATGAAACGTATGTTGTATGATCCACTGGAGGCACATTTTCAGCCCGCCACTCTTCCAGCAAAATCGGTTCGGGACGCGAATAGCTGAATACGAGCGGAACCGAACTGGTATCGACCTCCTCTCGGATGTATTCAATATCAAAATCTACGTGTTGGGTAACGGCATCATACCGCAAATAACGCTCGTTTTGCAACGTAACTGATGCTTCGCGAACGGGTACCTGGTGTGCAAAGTAAAAATCGGGGAGCTCTTCAATATAACGGCGGTGCACCGAATATTTGTACTCCAGAACCGCTCCGGCTACCGCCCCCGGCATCTCAAACTCCAGGATGTTGTAGCGCGTATTCAGCTCCGAACGGCTGATATCATCCTCATCCAGACGTAACGTCCGGCCGTCGGGCAGATAGGTCACCCCTTCCAGGTTTCTCACCTGCTCCATGTTGTCTGCTTCATAAACCGGGATGCCTGTCAGCGCTGCATCTGCAATTTCAAGTGGGTCATCGGAGTAGATTTTAATCCGCACCAGGTGATCGATTACCGCATCCACACCGCCCGATTGCTCCACAAAACGAATAGACGTCTTTTTGGAGAGGTATTCATGCGGATAATTGTGATCCGGCTCTCTGTCGAGATATTCCGCGGGCAGATTTCCGAAATCTGCGAAGAGATCACGAATATCAACCTGTCCCCTGTTTTGTTGCGCAGCGAGCTCAACAGCAGAAGCAAACAGAAAACTGAGAGAAAAGATAAGGATCAGGTGCCGGTTCATAGATAGAAGTAACTGTTGAATCAGCCGCCTATTGTGTTCTCCACGAGTCGGTTATTGTTAAAAATCGCAACGGCACGGCCGGTCATCTGTTGATTAAGGTACGGTGAATTTCGTGATTTTGACCGGACTTCCGACGGACTGAATGTCCACTTTTCATCGGTGTTGAAGATCGTCAAATTCGCCTTTTTCCCTTCGGCAATTTCGGGAATTTCCAGGTTCAGTATCTCCCGGGGTTTGATAACCAGCTTATCCAGCACCTGGTTAATTGTAAGAACTCCCGGTTCAACCAGCCGCTTTACGGTGATACTCCAGGCGGTTTCCAGCCCGATGATTCCGTTCGGGGCATAAATAAACTCTGCTTCCTTCTCTTCAATCGCGTGAGGCGCGTGGTCGGTGCAGATCACATCGATCGTGCCGTCGGCCAGGCCTTCAATCATGGCATCTACATCATCCTGAGTCCGCAGCGGCGGATGCATTTTCACGTTCGTATCGAAGCCTCGTTTTTCAATTTCAATGTCGGTCAGGTCAAAATGATGCGCGCACACTTCGGTCGTCACATTGATCCCCTCTTTTTTCGCCTGCCGCACCAGGTCCACCGCCTTTCGCGTGCTGATATGAGCTACGTGAATGTGTCCTCCTGTAAATCCGGCGAGCAGAATATCACGGGCGATCATCGTCTCCTCAGCAATTCCGGGCGTACCGTCGAGCCCCAGGCGTGTGGAGACTTCTCCCTCATTCATGTGACCGGGACGCGAAAGGTCAAGATCTTCTTCATGGTTGATGATCGGCATTCCGAGCATAGAGGAATATTCCAATGCCACCCGCATGACGTGAGAATTGAAAACCGGGTCACCATCATCACTGAATGCCACGGCGCCACCTTTTTTCATATCGGCCATTTCGGCGATCGATTTTCCTGCGCGATCTTTGGTCACACAGCCGATCGGGTGCACGCTCACCGCCTCACCTTCCGCTTTTTTGCGGATATACTCCACAACATCTCGGGTGTGCGTCGCCGGTTTTGTATTCGGCATGCAGGCGACTTCGGTAAATCCGCCAAACGCTGCTGCCCGGCATCCGGTCTCGATCGTCTCTTTGTGTTCAAACCCCGGCTCCCGGAAATGGACGTGCATGTCCATCCAGCCGCCGCTTATATATGCCCCGGCAGCGTCAAAAAGTTCTTCATCACCATTTTGATCCAGATTTTCGCCAATTTCTGTGATCGTGCCGTTTTGGATTCGAATATCCAGTTCAGAATTTCCATCGTAGCCGTTTCCGACCGGCCTGCCGTTTTTTATCAGAAGATTTTGACTCAAGGTACCTTTGATTTGATTGAATTTGACATCAAATATAGGCTGAAATCTGTTGAATTACGATTCGGAATTGAATCTTCATCGGATGAATTCGCTTCATCCGATGAATCGTTCGAACAAGGCGCCTGGTTTATCGAGACCTGCAGTAGAGATCCGGACCTTAACCCACTCATCCGATGACGGGAAGTCGTCGGATGAGGAATCTTCATCGGACGATTTCGCTTCATCCGATGAATCGTTGGGGCAAATTGCCTGGTTTACCAAGACCTGCAGTTTAGATCCGGACCTTAACCTACTCATCCGATGACGGGGAGTCGTCGGATGAGGAATCTTCATCGGACGAATTCACTTCATCCGATGAATCGTTGGGGCAAGTTGCCTGGTTTACCAAGACCTGCAGTTTAGATCCGGACCTTAACCCACTCATCCGATGACGGGAAGTCAGCGGATGAGGGGTGGGATCAATTTTCAACGGTTCGCAATCGGCTAGAACCGCTGGATTGGTTAGAGATCTCTGAGGGATTGCCGTGTACAATAATCTCAGAAGATCCTGAGGAACGGGATTCCAGTTTTCCAGAAGCGTTTATTTCTGCCTTTGATGATCCACTGGTTCGAATTGATGCCGATTCTGAAACCAAATCCGGGGCAATAATTCTGGAACTGCCGGACATTCGGATCTCCAGAATATCAGTATATCCACCTGCAAATATTTCCGTACTGCCGCTGCCTCTAATGGTGAACGTCTGATGGTGGATGTTTTTTAGTTCAAGGCGGTTCGAACCTGAGACGCTTGTCGCATTCAAACTCGTGGAAGGAATCTCAATTTCAACTCGTTTTGTGGGATTCAGGAATGCATTCTCCCTGGCGGTAATCACCAGGCGGCTCCCTTGAACGGTTGAATCAATATTTTCAAGGATATTTGAATCACCTGTAATGCGAATCGGCCCATCCTCATCCCCATAAACGACTGTGCTGTTTGATCCGGTGATTCTGAGCTCAGAAAAGTGTCCGACATCCCGGTTTTCGGTGACTATATCGCCATTTCCCTTGATAGTATCCTGAGCAAATGAACCGACATTAAGGCAACCGGCAAGCAAAATTAATCCTGCAATCAGTAACGTAAATCGACGCATAGAGCTGTGTAATTTGATTAAAGTTGAATTCAGGTTACGTACATCAAAAACAGTTAGTTTCACTACATTTTAAACATAAAATTGCAGATACTTTATCTCTGACTTGATTTAATATAGTGTAGTAAAATCATAGGTTGAGTTTTCTCAAAATCGAGGCAATACGAATCAAGAAATACTACCATGCAAAGTTCATTATCCATCAAAACCGTCACCGGCAGTAGACTGATGCCATATACTGATAGCCTGGCCAGCCTGCGAATCGAGGTTTTCCGGGAATTTCCCTATCTGTATGACGGATCGCAGGAGTATGAGCTGTCGTACCTCAAAACGTATCTGAATTCGGAAAACAGCATCGCCGTACTTGTGATGGATGGAGATCAGGTTGTGGGGGCTTCCACCGGCCTGCCGATGACAGATGAGGAAGAGGATTTCAGACGGCCATTTCAGAAACATGGGTTAAATCCCGAAAACTATTTTTACTGCGGAGAATCGATTTTAAAGAGAGAGTACCGGGGACGCGGAATCTACCGCCGTTTATTTGAGGAGAGGGAATCCCATGCAAAAAAAATATCAGGCATCCATTTCACATGTTTTTGTGCTGTTCAGCGCCCGGATGACCACCCGCTTCGGCCTGATGATTACCAGCCGCTGGATCCCATCTGGCAAAAATATGGTTACAAAAAAAAACCGGAGCTGCGCACCACCTATCGCTGGAAAGATATCGATGAAGAGTCAGAATCGGACAAAATAATGGTGTTTTGGGTGAAAGAAATTACAAGCTTCAGCGGATGAGGGATCTTCATCGGATGAATTCGCTTCATCCGATGAATCGTTGGGGCAAGGCGCCTGGCAGATCGAGACCTGCAGTAGAGATCCGGACCTTAACCCACTCATCCGATGACGGAAAGTCGTCCGATGAGGGATTTTCATCGGACGAATTCGCTTCATCCGATGAATCGTTAGGGCAAGTTGCCTGGCAGATCGAGACCTGACGTAGAAATCCGGGCCTTACCCGACTCATCCGATGACGGGGAGTCGTCGGATGAGTGACTTTCATCGGACGAATTCGCTTCATCCGATGAATCGTTAGGGCATGTCGCCTGGCATGCCGAAACCTACCGTAGAGATCCGGACCTTAACACACTCATCCGATGACAGGAAGTCAGCGGATGAGGGACTTTCATCGGATGAGTGGGGATTAAATTGTTGCAAGGAGCTTATTACTAATTAAATCCGTGTAATTTTTTCTGTATTGAACTTTGTTTTCGATCGCCTGGATTACAGGGATTGAAAAATCCACACCTTGGAGTTCGCTTGCTCCCTGCAGTCCTCCGGGACTAAATACGTTAATCTCCATCAGTTTATCACCCACAATATCGAGCCCAACCATAAACATGCCGTCAAGCACAAGTTTCGGCCGAATGGTATCGACAATTTCGAGCATCGTATCATCAACTTTTACCTTCTCGGCACTTCCTCCGGCAGACATGTTGCTTCGAATATCCTCGCTTTCATTTACACGACGGATCGCCGCGTATTTCCCTTTCCATTTTAGCGCATCACCATTTACCACGAATAACCGCACATCACCCTCAGTGGCTTTAGGTAAATATTCCTGGGCAATAACATATCCGTCGCGGCTAATCGCCTCGATCATCTGGTTCAGGTTTACTGCATCGTCCTCTTTTACCAGAAAAACACCTGCACCACCGGAGCCCTGGAGTGGCTTCATGATAATGTTGCCCCCCTGTTCTTTATGAAATTCCTGGATCTCTTTCGGGTCACGTGTAATGAGGGTATGCGGCCTCACGGATTCAGGAAAATGCTGGAAATACATCTTGTTAACGGCTTCTGACAGGCTATTGGGATCGTTCAGGACAATCACACCGTGCCTGAGGGCAAGCTGACCGAAAATCACAGATGCGTTTTTAGCCCATCCCCTGCCGACAGGTTCCGAGGCAGGATCATTGCGCAACAGAAGCACATCCAGGTTGTCAGCCGTTATCTTTTCTTCTATTGCACTATCATCCTTGATAGCCTTTATATAGGTCTTGGTGGTCTTATATTTATTGCCCGAAGCCCTTCTTGCTGTCGCCCCCATATGGCCGTCCGGATAGTACACCAGATCGGCAACACCGGTAAAATAAACTTCGTGGCCCAGGTTATGCATTTTCAGACCCAGGTAAACGGATGTATACTCCGCTATTTCGGTTTCAATATCATTTATGATCAGTGCGATTCTCATTTAATTCTCTTTTAATTTTATGATTGTGGATACATTCTTGAAATTACTTATTCCTGCAAGAGGTCTAAGACGGATGATCCCTTTTTTAGCTGCTCAAGTTTCTCTCTGGCTCCGGGAAATTCCAGGTAGCGCGGACTCAGAGGTGCCGGACGCAAAATTCGACGATGCAGCAGCTCATTTATCAGCGGAAGATAGTCTTCACGAATTTTTCCGATCAGGAGAGGCTGAAGCTCGTTGCCATTTTCCAGCCATTTAAGAACACGCATCAGTCCTTTCAGGTATATTGCGTCTTTGGTAAGTCCTCCCCCGCGGTACACGCGCATTGTGATGGTGAATGCCTCCCGGGCATCGAACTCGTGATCTTCATGCAGAATATGAAACGATTCGACAAAATCAGCCCCGCGCATGATGGCCTGAACGGTAATTACCCTTGCTGCCAGAAGCCGAAGACGGCTCGGCAGCAGCCCCCCGACCAGGTATTCACTGAGCACCGCGAGGCCTTCCTGCAGCTCTTCATATCGGGGCAGCCCGCAATAGAGCAGTTTGAGCGGCTGGGCTTTCCCATTGTAATAGGTGAGGATGTGAGTACCCACTTCATGCTGTATCAATGCCTCTGCCCGCGCAGTTGAGATGCGGGCATCCGTCCCTATATGCAAATTTCCATTCGAAACGAGTAGCCCGGCGATATCATCCTGAACACACACCCTGGCATCAATGGGTTCATACTGAGTATGATAGAAATCGATCTCTTTTCGGGCCATTTCGGCAAAATCATCCGGCGATATCATGTTTTGCTCGCTGCTGTCTGAATTCGGGGAAATGGCCGACAGCAAATCCGCAGCAAGGTTGGTCACCGATTCTTCAAGCGGACCGTAATATTGCATGCTTCCCGGCATGAACTCAGGCTTTCCGCGTTCTGTGAGCAGAGTCAGCATTTTATCGAGTTCGCTCCGTTTTTCCCGAAACATAAACTCCAGAGTTGGGTCTTCAACGCGTTCAATAGATAAATTATACAGCTCGCGTTTGAGGATCTCCGGGTCTTCCGACATCAGCCTGTAATGAAACAGAGGTGTTTTTTTGAAATGATTGCTCTTGAAATACGACCAGGCTTCATGAATATTTATGGGTGTAACCAATTGCAGAAAACTGAAACTGTCATCAATTCGGGCCAGATCAATATCTATTTCACGGGCCGGGCGAGTCATTAGTTGTCGTCCCAGCATTTGAAAATGAGAAACATCCAGATTCGTTTGGATTCTGACAAATTCAAAAAATGTACGGTTTAATGCCTTTGAGAGCTCTCGTGCCATTTTTCTGAGCAAAAGAGGATATGCTCTTCCGCTTTCGGAATTGATGTAAAACGGACGAATTTCCAACCCGATCAGCAGGGCCCCCATCTCTTTTAGATCATCCGCTTCCAGTAACTGCATCAGTCCGGGGGGATGGCGGTCATCCAGAGATATTTCTGCAGTTGCATTCTGATGTCCAATCAGGATTTTCTCCAGGTCTTTTTTCAGGTAGCTTACACTTGAATAGGCCACCTCGCGTGGTGCCCGGATATGAAAGTCTGCAGCAGGATCGGATTTTGTTGAAGGACGACCTGATTCTGCATCATCCTCTTGAACCGTATCTCCGGATTTGAATGTGGGCTGTTCCGGCCAAATTTCAACAATCAGAAATGCTCCACTTTTTTTGGAAATTGTTTTTGCGATCGCACGCACGAGCGCCTTCAGATCTTCAAGCTTGCCATCGGCTGGTGCAATCAGAAAGGATGTCTGGGATCGCACCAACAGCCTGACCGCCCTGTTATCCCCATCCTGCGGTTTCCGAAATACTACCAGAAAGGGTAAGGGGCGATCGAAGTGAAGCATTCCGCCGTCAGGCAGTTCCATTCGGACCTGCTCTCCTTCTTTAAGCTTTTGAGTCACATCCGCGATCACCTCTTCAAATGGTTCACTTACGACCTGGCTTTTTTTCATTACAGACCACCCGCGTGCACTTCTGTAATTTGTTTACTATGAGTCAGCAATCCCGGAAGTGTAGATTTAAGAGCATTGTAAAGCGCGTTGAATTTCACCGGGTCGAGTTCATGAGTCCATTCATTCATAAAGATTTTTTTAAACTCAATAGCAATGGCGCAGCTCTGGTCGCCAAATTCCTGTTGTATCCAGCGTGAGAAATGGCCACCCTTAAAACGGATATTCTCACCCACCGTGAGGGGGCCACCCGGGTAATTGAACGTGCGAAGATCATTGGCAAGCCCGTCCACGACCGCCCCCCAGACATGCCTGTTCAGATTTTCCGTACCCAAATTTACATCGGGATTGCCGGCCGGATCAGCCGGTTCTGCATGCGGGCCCTCTCGCATATGATTGTAGCAGTGTATGTCGTAAACGATAACGTAACCATATTTCTGGATGATGCGGCCCAGAAATACTCTCGAATCTGCATAAAACCTGTCATACATGGCCAAAGATTTTTCTACCAATTCTTCCTCAGGATACTCTTTCCATACATTGAGGCCCCACGCATCCTCTGGTTTACGGTACACAGCTAAACTGCGTTCACGGTTCAGGTCTACTTCGAACCGGGATTTCCTGACAATAATACGTGACGGAACAATCGTGGTAAGTAAGTCTGTATGTGGATCTTCCTCGCGCAACCGCTCTGAATCAGTGAGGTTGTAGAGGGGTTTGAGCACGTTTCGCACATCATGCCCGCTATGGAGTGCTACAGCCACAACAGGACCTTCTCCGGAATAAAATCTATATGATTCTCTGGACATTTTTTAACTCCTGAAAGGAATCTTCTCTTAAAATCTTAATTTTAAAACTACCTTTTAGTCTTTACCTACAGACCTGTCTCTTAAAACTTCTCTCACTTCTATCTCTTATTGTAATTGCAAAAACTCAATCAGGTTCCATGAATCTCAATTCATGTACACAGGCAACCTATACCTGGATATAATTCTCTAATATTCTTTAGTTGGTGGTTTGATACTTATTGGCTCAGCTGACTCCCACAGCTGGCAATATTGAATACGAAAGGAGACCTAATGACTCTTATTTATAAGAACGTCTTCATATGGTAATACGTATTGAGTACTATAGTAAAATCCTGTTTCAGTAAATTCTGGAGAATCCCAATTTTACGTGGCTTATTTAGAGCGGTAACTTTTTCGAATGGCATCGAACGATGTCAGCATGCAGTGGCCGGCAAACCACCATCATGACATACTCCCGCTATCCTCTCTTTCCGTCTTTTTCTTAACGTAGACTGAAACGTGCTCCCCATATTTTTCCCTCACAAAATCCGACCTGTAATCGGTTCCTTTTATCAGTCCGCGACAGTCATTTGCCCCGCACTTGCAGGAAAAAGGCTCCATGATCTCATTGCAGAACGTGGCATAGTCAAGAGTGATCTCCTCTCCGGCCCGGATTGATCTGCGGGCGGTCACATTCAATCCCGTCAGCCAGACATTGGGATCGCAGGAGTGATTTATTGGAGTCCACTCATCGGGGTCCGGACTCCACATCACATAGATCTCGTCGCTAATCGGCCATGCATACTGCCTGAACCACCTCTTTTTTTCTTCACTCCAGTTGTTCATCACGTGTGAACGACTGACCAGGTGGTGTTTCTGTTCCTCATGTTCAAAAATGAGCTCATCCTTCAAAATATCCTTTGTGGCTACAATTCGATAACCATATTCGGGGTGAAATGTCCGCTCCCATGGTTTTTGGAAGACGCGATTCATGGCTGATTCAAGAATGAGTTCCACAAAATGTTCGTGGCCGCGTTCGTCATTCAAAAGAATGAGATCGGCGCTCCCTTCAGCTCCGGGAGGATAGAAGATTCCGCAGTTTGGGTTGATCTCAAGCATATAGGCCTCGTTATTTTCATTCACGCGCAAATCGCACCGCCCGTAACCGGTTCCGTTTAATCCTTTAAACAGGCTTCGGGATGCATGCATCAATTGATCTGCAAGCGCTCTCTCTTCAACCGCCCTGGTTTTCATACCACTGTAGTTGATCCATTTCAGATCAAAATGCTTGAACCGTTCTCCCGGCGGAAACAGAAACTCAAGGGGTTCATAGGCTGCCGGATGATCCGGATTATCGGGATTTTCAGCAACAAGAACCGTGAATTCGCGTCCTTCGATAAACTCTTCCACCATAGCTTGCCCAAACCGGTCGATCATGATCCGGGCCTGCTTGAGCAACTGTTCACGGTTTTCGACACGTGAGGATGACGTAAGGCCGATACTGCTGTAGCTGTTCGGATGTTTTACGATGAGCGGATATTGAAGATTGCGTGTTTCGGTTTTGAGATCATCCGGGTTAGTGATGATCACATGACCGGGAACCCTGACCCCGTAATACCGGCACACCATTTTCATCAGGTCGCGGGTTGGGTCGTAGAATGAGCTGCCGGCCCCGGTAAAGGGCACGTTAAACCGCTCCAGGGCCTGCACCACTTCAATCCCGGCCCGGTCCTCATCCCAGCTGCCGTCGCAAAGGTTTACGAAAACATCAAAACCCTGCGAGACCAGTTCCGTCACGCGGCGGATAGCCGTTTTTTTATGCAGAAAATGGTGCTCGATTTCATGTCCCTTAAAATATGACTCGGGTGAAGATGCCATGTCGTGGGATTTCATGGGTGAATCCGATGATTCATAGGCGCTTTCGAGAATGCATATTTTCATGACGGAAGGTAGTCTTTAATCATAAGTGGTTTAATTCCCCGACCCATTGATTCGGAAAACATAAAAGTCCCCCTTTGAAGGTAATCTCACAAATATTAGCCAACAATATATTTTTCCCTTGGTACTTTTGAGCGTTCAAAAGTACCCAAAAACCGCCGGGCGAATGATTCCTTCAGGCGGGCTTTGCGGTCCGTTTTGCGATGTAAAAACAATGGTCCATCTCACTTTGTTACTTTAATCTAAGATTTGGCCGGTATGTTTTTACAAACATCGCATACACTCCCCGAAAAGCACCCACCGCCTTCAGAAATCAGAGGCCGGTGAATCTTGGGTAAACAATAAGATCATGAATTACAAAAAAAATCCAGCAAAATTTAAATTCTAAAGTTAGTAACATTGCTTTTGAGGAGGACGCGAACGGAGTGAGCAGAATAAACTCCATATTGACCAAATAATTATGGCTTCTAATTTGATACCTCGTGGGCTCTGCCCCGAGGTAGTTCATTCACCGCGTGCAATTCCCCGAATTCTCGGATCCGCCCCTCCTCTCCACTGGTTGAGCGCCTGCACCCATTCAATTCCATGGACACCGCTTTCCATTTCAGTAATGTTCACCCGGTGGCCCATTTGCTTCAGCTCGGGCCCGGCCAATTCGGCGTCGGTTCCGTATTCAAGTTCGAGTCCGTCGCCGCGATGCACTACATTGGGCAGATTGATAGCATCCTGCACTGAGAGCTCCCAGTCAATCACGCCTACCATCGTCTTGACCACGTACCCGATGATGCGGCTTCCGCCCCTGGAGCCTATCACCAGCCTGGGATCGCCATCGGGGCTCATCACAAAAAAAGGAGACATCGAACTTCGCGGACGCTTACCGCCCTCAACACGGTTGGGAAGCGGTCGTCCGTCGATCTCAGAAGTAAATGTGAAGTCAGTCAGCTGGTTGTTTAAAATAAACCCGTTAGTCATAATCCGGCTTCCGAACGGTACCTCGATGGAGGTCGTCATGGAAACCCAGTTGTCGTCTCCATCTGCAATCGAAAAGTGACTCGTTCCGGTTGTCTCCTGCTCGTCGGGCAGCGTGACATCATCCAGCTCAGGTTCCATCAGCTCTGGCGATCCGGGCTTTGGGTCCTCCATTGCGAGTTCACGATCGATCAGCGCGGCCCGCTCCCGCAGGTAGTCCGGACAAATGAGTGCGTCCACCGGCACATCAGTGAAGTCGGGATCACCAATGTAGATTGCGCGGTCGGCGAAGGCAAGCCGGCTCGCTTCGGCAATCAGGTGGGCAACTTCGGCCGAGTTCGGCTCCATCGATGCAATATCAAACTGCTCGAGAATGCCCAGAATCTGAAGTACGGTAATTCCACCTGAGGATGGCGGAGCCGGTCCGCAGAGTTCGTGACCCCGATAAGCGCCGCAAACCACTTCCCGCTGTTTCGGTTCGTAGCCGGCGAGATCATCCAGGGTAATATCGCTGCGGCGGGGCCGGCGCGAACGGGCGGCGTCTACAATATCATCCGCAATTTCACCCTCCAGAAGTGCTGATGGTCCTTCATTAGCGATACGGCTTAGCGTTTCGGAAAGCTCCGGGTTGCGGAGCACCGGCTCATCTCCCCCCGACTGCTGGACAAGATACCGGCGCAGGTCACCAAAAAAACGAAGCGAAAAATCCCGCTCAACCTGTCGTTTCAGCTGATCCGGATACGGAACGCCCCCGGCTGCAGCAGTGATGGCTGGTTGAAACAACTCTGCCCATTCCAAACTCCCGTGCTGCTGATGGGCTTCGTATAGCATAGCCACAGTGCCCGGCACACCAACAGAGGAGCCGGTCGGAATCGCAAGGTATAGCGGCATGGGACGGCCAAACAGCCACGTGAACCGATCTACCGTGGCGGCTGCGGGAGCCGTTTCTCGTCCGTCGAACATTACCATTTCGCCGGTTTCCCCGTTGCGGAACATCATGAAGGCTCCGCCTCCAATACCGCTTTCGGCGGGTTCGACAAAAGTGAGCATCATCTGCACAGCCACGGCTGCGTCCACTGCATTTCCGCCGCTTCGAAGCATGTCCAGGCCAGCCTCAACCGCCAGGTCATTCGCAGCCGCAATCATGAATCGATCCGCCAACTGCTCTTCAGGCTGCTGGACGGGTGTTAGATTAGGAGACCGTTGACCTTCACACGCCTGCAGCACAACTACCAGCAGCATTACAGGCAACATCCTCATCACAAAAAAAGAAGACCGCCGTAAAAGCAGTCCCAAAACAGATAAACTTGAAGAAAAATGGATCATGACACAAATATACAAAAATGAGTCATCTCAACACCTGAAATCCGGTTACTGTTTGATCGGTTGCAGCCAAACTTACATTATCGGAATTTCGGGTTGGCTGTCTCATCTTTTAGATCGCTATAGAACTCGGCAAGCTTGGTTCCATGCCTCAACTTTCATTCAGCCAGCTGGTATTTCTTTTTGATCTGCTTATTTGATACGGTTCTACCCGCTTTAGAATCTATGAGGCCTTGCTCAATGGATTGCCGTACATATATCTTATACATCAAATCGTCCCAATTTGCGTCTTCGGGAAGATCATTAAGCATATTTTCAACTTCCTTTTTTAAAACTGTTTTTTCCATAACTCTGTACTATTAAGTTAATCTCTATCTATAGTATCGCTACCATGGGACAGAAATAGAACGATTTAAAAAAAAGATAGTTTTAAGCTCAGCTTTCAGGCTTCACTTAAAACTCATCACTCAAAATTAAAAACTTCCATATACTGAAGTCTGAGATCCTAAAAATAAAATTCACACCTCCTTAAACCGCTCATAGGCCGCTTTTTCAAGCTCCTCGCGATGTTTGGGATGGGCGATTTCAATCAGGGAGCGGGCGCGGCGGCGCAGGCTTTGTCCGTAGAGATTGGCTGCGCCGTACTCCGTTACAATGTAGTGAACGTGCGCGCGGGTGGTGACCACACCGGCCCCCTGCTTCAGGAACGGCACAAGTTTAGACTCCCCTTTTCCAGTGGTTGACGGCAGCGCAATAATAGGTTTTCCGCCTTCTGAAAGTGACGCTCCGCGGATAAAATCCATCTGCCCGCCCACGCCGGAGTATTGATAGGTCCCAATCGAATCAGCGCAAACCTGGCCGGTCAGGTCAACTTCAATCGCACTGTTGATGGCAGTCACTTTTGGGTTTCGGCGAATGACAGCGGTATCGTTTACGTAGGAACAGTCGAGCATCTGCACCAGCGGGTTATCGTCCATAAAATCGTACAGCTTGCGGGTACCCATCGCGAACGAGGCGACTATCTTGCCCGGGTGAATTCGTTTTTCCGTGTTATTCACCACGCCCGATTCGATGAGCGGCATCAATCCGTCAGAAAACATTTCGGTGTGAACGCCAAGATTTTTGTGATCTTCGAGGGAAGTCAGAACCGCATCGGGTATACTTCCAATTCCCATCTGCAGCGTCGCCCCGTCTTCCACCAGGTTTGCACAATGCCGGCCGATCTTCAGCTCCACTTCCGACAGCTCCGCAGGATGATGTTCCGGTATCTCATCATTCGACTCAATGGCGTAGTCGATTTCGCTGATGTGAATGAGTCCGTCACCATGCGTACGCGGCATGTTGGGATTGATCTGTGCAATCACGGTTTCCGCGTTGATGATCGCGGCGCGGGATGCATCCACCGAAATTCCAAGCGAACAGTAGCCATGTTTATCAGGCGGACTCACCTGCACCAGTGCGGCATCCAGCTTTACAATTCCGCGGTTGAACAGGTTCGGAATTTCGCTCAAAAATATCGGGATATAATCTGCCTCGCCCGTTTTCATCGCCGCGCGGACATTTTTAGCCGTAAAAAAGACATGCGTTTTAAAACTGTTCCGATATTCGGAATTCGTGTAAGGAGCCTCCCCTTCCGTGTGAAGGTGAAAAATCTGCACGTTCCGGAGTTCTGCGTGACGCTCGGTCAGCGCCCGGATCAGCTGCTGAGGTGCCGCCGCCGCTGTATGAACAAAAATATGCTGTCTTGACTGGATGTAACTTACGGCCTTATCGGGTGATACAATATTCATGGTAGTGTTATTTTTGAATGGATTCGGTCTCTGCTCCAACTGATTCTTCTTGTCTGATACTACAGGAAAACTTATGAATACATTTTTTGAACATCATCCCGAATCCCGATCCGGCATCTCCCATACTTTTGTGTGATAAACTCTTTGCACTGAATGGAGTTTCCACCGCATGGTGTGGGATAATTTTTATTATGTACACAGTGGTACAAACATCAACAGGATTACCACATTGAATTCCCGTAGTACTCTTTTATATACAACTTTAGTGTGTAGATCAGATTAATTCCCGCACCGCCGGAATCCCAGGAGGAAGAATTAAGTTGATTTTTTATACATTGAGCCGATAGCCGAACTCTTGAAATAATCTTTCTTTATGATCCTTCACCGACACGTCCTTCTGATGATAATCATTTTGGCCGCTGCACCTCTCCTCACGGTCAGCGCTTCTGAACTTCCCGACCAGGCTGATGAAGCGGTCATCGGAATACGGGTGGCTCCGCCTTTTGTTATTGAAGAAGAGGACGGAACATACAGCGGTCTAACAATTGCTTTATGGGAACATATCGCGGATCAGATGGGAACAGATTTCCGCTATACTAAGCATGACATCCAGGGCTTGCTGGACGGTGCGGCTGACGGTTCGCTTTATGCATCGGCATCTGCACTAACGATCACTTCGGAACGGGAAGAGAGCGTGGATTTTACCCATCCGTTTTTCGTGACCGGTCTCGGCATTGCAGTTTCCTATCAGCCGACCGGGGCCTGGCAGTCGTTTCTGGCTATATTTTCTTTTGATTTTCTCTGGGTTCTGCTTCTCCTGTTTCTGCTGCTCCTCTTTTGGGGATTTCTGGTCTGGATTTTTGAACGCAAAGAGAATACGGAAGAATTCGGCGGATCTGCGGCGGAAGGTGTAGGAAGCGGATTCTGGTGGGCCGCGGTAACCATGACCACCGTAGGATATGGGGACAAATCGCCACGCACCCTGGGCGGGCGTATTATTGGATTCATCTGGATGTTCACAGGCATTGTTGTGATCTCTTTTTTCACGGCTTCGATCGCATCCAGTCTCACCGTCACCCAGCTCGACACCCGGGTGAGCGGGTCGGATGACCTTCCATTTGTGCGTGTGGGCGCCCTGCAGCAGTCGGCAACCATGGATTATCTGGATACAGAACGAATCCGCGCCAATTCATACGAGACCGTTGAAGCCGGGCTCAGAGCTGTGGAAGAAAACGAAATCGACGCTTTCGTTCACGATGCGCCGATCATTCAATACTTCACGCAGCTCGATTTCAGGAACAGTGTTCGTGTTCTTCCCAATACATTTAACGATCAGTATTACGGAATCGCAATGCCGCTCGGGGCCGAGTATCGAAACGACATGAACCGGATTATTCTCGATTATATTGCCAGCGAGGAGTGGGAAGAACTGAGAAATCGGTATCTGGGGGATTGATTTGAAAAATGAACTAAATTAGAGGCACTGCCATCGAATTATCAACGTAAAAACCATAACTTTTTTGAACAGCTATGAGTTTTTCAAGGAGTGTCCCCCTTCAAGAGGCTGTGAGAATTTACACTCTCATTCGTTGGCATTCATTATTTTTTTAAGGTATTAAAGCTTGTATTGAAGCTCCCCTCCCTATCAAGTCCCGTTAGGGCGCGATAGGGAGGGGACGGGGGTGGGTCAGAAAGTCTGGGAGCTATGAGAATGGCAGAAACCTTACTTTATTTAAGTGCATTTTCTTTGAAAACCAATTTCCTCACAGCCTCTCAAGAGGGGGACTCTTCCATTCCGACTCGAAAAGTCGGCTAACTAAACCATAAATCTATTAAAACCATGAGTACAAAATTTTCACGAAGAGATTTTATTCGAAACAGTGGTGCCGCCACAGCTGGTTTTTTAGCATCTGCGGCTTTTCGTAACCGTGAACAACCCGCCCGTCCGCCTGATGGAGATCGTATCCTCATCACCGGGGCGATTGTTGTTACAATGGATAATGAACTTGGAAATTATGAATCTGCCGATATTCTAATTGAAGAGGGGCATATATCAGAAATCAGTGAACAGATCGAACAGCAGGCGGGAATGGATGTGGTGGACGCATCCGGTCAGATCATCATGCCGGGATTTGTGGATACTCACCGGCACATGTGGCAGGGTGCGCTCAGAAACATTTTACCAAACGGCAGACTGAGCGATTATATGCGGGTGGTTACAGGCGAGGGTCGCGCCGTTTTTCGTCCGCAAGATGCAAGAATCGGGAATTTGATTACTGCCCTGAGTGCGATCGACTCGGGTATCACAACCGTACTTGACTGGTCGCATATCGGGAACAGTCCCGCTCATACCGATGCGGCAATTCGCGGCCTCAGGGAGTCCGGAATACGAGGAGTTTATGCATACGGCACCGGATCAGATACTCCCGAAAACCGATTCCCCAACGATCTCGGCCGAATACAGGATGAATTTTTTTCTGATGACGATTCACTTATCACACTCGCTCTCGGGGCAGGTATCAACCGCGGGCAGTGGGAGCTGGCACGGGAGCATGATGTGCGAATTTCTGTGCATGTAAACGGTACGGGAGATCTGCTTCCGTTGTCTGATGTAATAGGGCCCGATCTAACCTGCATCCACTGCTGCAATTTACTGGATGAGGAGTGGCAGCTTTTGGCTGATCGCGGTGCCGGGGTGTCGATTTCATCGCCGGTGGAGATGATTATGGGGCACGGAATCCCTCCTATTCAGCAGACGCTTGATTATGGAATTGCGCCCAGCCTGAGTGTAGACGTGGAGACAACCGTCCCATCCAATATGTTCACTCAAATGAGATCTGTCTACACACTTCAAAGAATGCAGGTGCTGGCCCGGGAGAGGAACGGCGAAGACAATCTTCCTGATCTACTTACTGCAGATGAAATGCTCACTTTTGCCACGATCAACGGTGCCCGCCACAACGGACTGGACGACATCACCGGATCGCTAACACCCGGTAAAAAAGCCGACCTGATTATGCTCTCTGCCGATTCGATTAACATCGCTCCGCTAAATAATGTATTTGGAGCAATTGTGATGGGAATGGATCGCGCCAACGTAGAGATGGTGATGATCGACGGTTCGATCAAAAAATGGCAGGGAAAGCTGATGCATGATGGGATCGAGGAAGTTTTTAAAGAAGCTGAAGAATCCAGGGAGTTCATCTATTCAGAAGCTGACTGGAACCGAAGTGAGATGTTGTTTAAATCGTAATTTAATAGACTCAAAGGGATAGATCGTTGAAACATTACTTCCGAATCGGATCCGTTGGCTATGTGAACAGTACATCGTCCCGGATGAGACGCTTAATTCTTTATGGGAATTCGGTTTTGTTGATTAACGAATCGTACTGATTCTCAGTCACGTGTTTTTCGCTCCGAATAGCGGAAATTGAGAGATACCAGTTCCGGTCGGTGTTGGTCGTTGGTTGGTTTATGAGCCTTCTCGGTTCGGCGAACCGAGTTACATAGTTCAAGCCTTCCCGGTTCGGCGACCCGAGTTGCATAGTTCAGGCCTTCCCGGTTCGGCGAACCGAGTTACATAGTCTTGGACTAACGAATCATTCAGATTTATGATTAACCCATTGTCTCACGTAGCGTCTTCGATCTCTTTACGCAGATCGTTTATATCACTGGCTATATCTTCACGCATATCTTCCCAATCTTCCTGATCACTCTGTTCAAGTTCGGAGAGCCGATCGCGGATATTGTCAATTTTATTTTTCAGGTCTGAAGCTTTTTCACTGTCTTCTATCTCATCAACACGCTCTTCCCACTCATCGAGCAGACTTTCGGCGAGGTCGATAAATTCCTCTCGCTGTTCCATCCAGTAATGTTGCATTCCCTGGGTAATTCCTTCACTCACTTCTTCTTCGCTCTCCGTATCACCATCACCATCTCCATTATCCTGTGCGCAGGCAAAAAAGGATGTTGCGACAAATGCAATCAGCAAAAATTTTAGTAGATTTTTCATGGTACACGTCCATTTTTGTTACAAGTTGTACCATTAAAACAAGTTGCAGACTTTGTTGTTCCATAAAACCCGAATATGCTGGTTGTGCTCTTAACCGCAGTTCTATGATCTATACGATCTGACAAAAAAAATGGGCCGGGGATGCCGGATCGGAGTCCGGCATGACGAAATTGAGGACGAATGTTCTTCTTTCCAGCCCTTATTAGACAGCCTCGCTATTCACGTTTCACCAGCATTCGTGGATTGGTTGAGGCAATGAACTACAAACATAAAAAAACCCCTGATGACTTTCATCACCCGGGTTTGAAATTGATTCAGCTGTAAAAATCAGTAACCTACAAACTGGTCGCTGTCTTGATAAGATTTTCCGCAATGCGTTTTTCGCGTTCAATATCATCAAACACAACAGAGAAATCATGCATTTTCTCTTTGATACCAGCCAGTTCCAAGCGGGCTTTTTCAACATCAATAAGCTCAGGTTCAATGGCCCGCTCGGCGAGAAGCGTAACTTTGTTGTCGTTCATCTCAACAAATCCGCCGCTGACAGCATACACCAGCTTGGTTCCATCCGGTTTCTCAATCTGAACGGTTCCTACATCCAGTGCTGATACGATTGGGGCGTGATTGTAGAGCATCTGAAACGATCCCAATGCTCCCGGCACCGTTATGCTGATAATGTCCCCTTCAAACTTCGCCCCTTCCGGTGTCAGAATTTGTGCATGTATTGTTTTTTCAGCTGTCATCTGCTTACGCCTCAGCTTCTGCGGTTAATTTTTTGCCTTTCTCGATCGCCTGCTCAATGGTTCCAACAAGGTGAAATGCATTCTCTGGAAGATCATCGAGCTCGCCTTCCATAATCATTTTGAATCCTTTGATGGTATCCGCAATCTGTACATATTCACCGCTCTGACCCGTAAACTGTTCAGCTACGAAAAACGGCTGACTGAGGAAACGCTGCACACGCCGTGCCCGCGATACAACCAGCTTATCTTCATCAGAAAGCTCATCCATACCAAGAATTGCGATAATATCCTGCAGATCTTTGTACTTCTGAAGCAGCTCTTTCACATCCTGGGCTGTTTTGTAATGCTCATCGCCCACAACTTTTGGATCGTTGATTCGTGATGTTGAATCGAGCGGATCCACAGCGGGATAAATACCGATCTGCGTAAGTGCACGGCTCAATACCGTGGTTGCATCAAGGTGAGAGAATGTCGTTGCCGGGGCAGGGTCAGTAAGGTCATCAGCAGGAACATAAATCGCCTGAACAGATGTAATCGAACCGTTTTTAGTAGAAGTAATCCGCTCCTGCAGATCCCCCATCTCCGTTGCCAGCGTTGGCTGATACCCTACGGCAGACGGCATACGTCCCAGCAGCGCCGATACTTCGGAACCGGCCTGGGTAAATCGAAAAATGTTATCAATGAAGAGAAGAATATCGGGAGAAACTTCATCACGGAAATATTCAGCGACGGTCAGTCCGGACAGTGCAACACGTGCTCGGGCTCCCGGCGGCTCGTTCATCTGGCCAAATACCAGTGTGGCCTGCGACTCTTTCAGCACATCTTCATCCACTTTTGAGAGATCCCACTCTCCTTCTTCCATGGCGTGCTTAAATTCATCACCATAGTTAATCACACCCGATTCAATAAACTCACGAAGCAGGTCATTTCCTTCACGGGTACGTTCACCCACGCCGGCAAACACAGAGAGTCCGCCGTGCTGCTTTGCGATGTTGTTGATCAGCTCCTGGATCAGAACTGTTTTACCCACACCGGCACCACCAAAGAGGCCGATCTTTCCGCCCTTTGCGTACGGGCAGAGCAGGTCAATGACTTTAATTCCTGTCTCCAGAATTTCGGAACTGGTGGCAAGGTCTTCAAATTTGGGTGCATCCCGATGGATAGGATATCTCTCTTTTCCTTCCGGCTGCTTGATGCCGTCAATCGCTTCGCCCACTACATTAAAGAGGCGGCCGCGAATATCTTCACCAACCGGCATGGAGATCGGGGATCCGCTGTCGACCACATCTTCCTGACGAACCAGGCCGTCGGTTGAGTCCATCGCAATGGTTCGGACTCTGTTTTCGCCGAGATGCTGCGCTACCTCAAGGTAGAGGCGCGATCCATCTTCACGATCGATATAGAGTGCATTTAAAATTCTTGGAAGCTGACCTTGTTCGAAGTCAACATCTACTACCGGACCAATTACCTGGGCTATTTTTCCTTTATTCATTCTGTTATTTAGAAGCTTTATTTATTCGTTTAGAGTAAAGGATGACCTTTAATAATCTCTATTCTTGAAAGCTTCAAAAGTTAGGCACTTCATTCTCAAAAATCAACGAACATATCGGAGTTTTACCACTTATCACCGGAAATCAGCACATACCGGTTAATATTCTCACCCACTCATGCTGCGATGGCGATATCTTCATGTTTAAGGATCGATCGCATGGCAAAAATCAGCATTCTGCAGGTTTGTGTAATTTCACGGTTTATCATCAACAGCTGCGTGATTTGAAGCTTCCGGATCTCGGCATGACCCACCGCACTGCTGCACGCCTGGATAAACTCCTTATCCATGCGTTCAATTTTCAAATAGAGATCCTCAACCTCTTCACGTACTTCTCTCCTGGCGTTTTCATCTTCCGTACCTGTAAGCTTTTGGCCGGTTTTCACCATCCTCTTTAATCGTTGTTGAATGGATGCAAACGCCTCTTTGTGAACAAGGTCTGTCTCATTGGTGAGCGCGAGCAAATTACCCTGCGATTCCTGGATATTCTTTGCCGCGTTCATCAGGTTTCGGCTGGCGCGAAGCAGCTCATCCACAGCTTTTGATTCCTCCTCATCCAGGGCGTGCGCGTGAATGCGGGTATAATATTCAAATATGTCGGCGTGATATTTTTCAAGGTCGGTATAAATCACCCGTCCCGGTTGTTTACCTGATGAAACAGACTGCCGGGCAAATTTCAGGGTTTCGTCAAGCTGACACATAATCTCTTTCCGAAACGCTTCAATAGCGGCATCTGATACTTCGGGGTCGGTTTTATGGATAAATTGCGTCATCTGAACAACTCGCTCCGGTATCCACTCTTCCGCTTTTTCGGCCAGTTTCGGAATAAACGGATAGTAGATCATCACACCTAAAACATTAAACAGAGTGTGAAACATGGCCAGCCCAAGCACGATGTTTGTGCTGAAACCAAGAATCACCATCACAAACCAGGTGAAAAGCGGAAGAATCAGCAGGGTGACCACAGCGGTTCCAACGGTAAAGATAAGCTGACTGAGCGCCGCCTGCTTTTTGGTGTGGATACCTCCGATCGCACCAAGCACCACGGTAACTGTCGTTCCCACGTTTGCACCTACCACCATCGCTGCGCCCGCCTGGAAATCGATCACACCCGTAAACAGCATGGTAAGCACAATGGCAATCGTTGCGGAACTGCTCTGCATGATGGCTGTCATCACCATCCCTACAAGCGCGAAAACAACTACACCATAGCCGGCAAACATTTCGGGATCGATAATTTCGGAAATTTGATCCACGCTCGATTTCATAAAATCGAGTCCCATAAACAGAAAGCCAAATGCAACAAGGAAGCGGCTGATATTTACGTATTTCGGGGATTTGGCAAGAAGAATGATCCCCAGCCCGCCAATACCGATCAGTGGAAGTGAAAACGAGTCGATATTAAATTCAAAACCAAACACGGCCACAATCCATGCAGTAGCGGTAGTTCCGATTTTCGCACCCATCATCACCGAAATGGCCTGGATCAGGTTCATAATTCCCGCTCCTGTGAACGCCAGTACCATCAGCGATACCGCCGAGCTGCTTTGAAGAATTGCAGTGCTCACCATTCCGCTCAGGATCGACTTAAACCGTGTCGCCGTGTATTTTCGGATCAGCTGCTTAAAAGCCGCACCGCTCAATATCCGGATCGACTCCTCCATCATATGCATCCCAAAAAGAAAAATTCCCAGCCCGGCCAGGAACAACCATAGATCAAATTCTGAAAGTATCGCCATCTGCAGCTTCGTTTTTTATCTGTGTGGACCAATATAAGTTATGAATAAATCGGTTCGGTTTTTACTGCTTCTCAACTGTTCATGCTATTTGTATTCGGATCACCGAGCGCGGGGCATTTTCTGAATGGAATTCTTTAAACACCGCCTATCCGGTTAGCATAAGGCATACCAAAACATTATCTTTAGAGCTGTTTAATATTTGACTTGCTGGGAGTTTTAACCTCTGTCACAAACTGAACGTTTAACCACAAACCGAGTACACTTTTGGAAACCGAACTTACTGCACGATCCGTCAGCGTTGATATTTTAGTTGAATTTGATGAAAGCCAGACCATCACATACACCGGTGCCAACGAACTGGAACCAAGAGAACGGGCTCAGGTACGCGAATATGTTCAGAATATTCTCCGAAAGAGGAGCTATTTAGACTTTGTCCTGGGCGAATACTCCAGTATTCAGATGGACGAGATGAAACCGGTTCTTAAAAATATCCTCCGGCTCGGCCTGTACGATATGCTTTTTATGGACAGCACTCCCGATTATGCCGCTATCAATGAATCGGTGGAGATTGCCAAGTTACGGCTCGGATCGAAGTCAGGCGATCTGGTCAACGCCATCATGCGAAACATTCAGCGTGATATGCCCGACCTGCCTAAACCGGCATTTGAAGACCGTACCAAACTCATTGCTACCACATTTTCCCATCCCGAATGGATGGTTAAGCGCTGGGTGCAGCGAATGGGTGAACGAGAAGCTTTTCAGCTTATGCAGTCGAATAATCAGCGCCCTTCGTACTATGTTCGGGTAAACAACCTTCGCACAAAAACCTCAAATTTCAAGCTCCGTATGGAGAAAGCGGGCATAGAATTTGAGGAGAGCGACTGGCTGCCGGGTTACTTTAAAGTGGATTCTGTTCAGCCTTTCCTGGCTAAAGAGTGGCTTCTGAGAGGAATTTGCCACGTTCAGGATATCGCCGCCGGTTTTGCCCCCACGATCCTGGAACCGATGCCCGGTGAAGAAATTTTCGACCTGTGCGCCGCACCAGGCACCAAAAGCATCGTAATGGCCGATATGATGAATGCCGAAGGCTCTATCGTTTCTGTTGATATAAATTCACAGCGGCTCGAACTTCTTGCACAGAACGCCATGAATTTCCGTGCCGAGAATATCAAAATCAGGCGTGCCGATGTGCGTGATCTCGATCTTAAACTCGCCGATGGTGTTCTGCTTGATGCCCCCTGCACCGGTACGGGCGTGCTGAGTAAACGAGCCGACCTTCGCTGGAAACGGACCGAAGAGGAGCTCGAAAATTCTGTGAAACTGCAGGAAGAACTTCTGGATGAAGCCGCAAATCACGTAAAACGGGGCGGACGCCTGGTCTACAGCACCTGCTCCATTGAGCCGGAAGAGAACTGGGAACAGATCCAGAAATTCCTCGATCGCTACGACAACTTTGAACTGGAAAATCTCGAAGAATTTCTGCCTGAGGAAGTCCTTGCCGAAGACGGTTTTGCATATCAAACCCTGCCGCATGTTCACAACTGCGACGGCCATTTCGGAGTCCGGCTGAACCGCGTGAAGTAATCGATTATTTTACTGACGATTTATCAATATATATGGGTTGAAGCAGAGGCGTGGTAAGCTTCTGTGCAGACCCGTTTTTTATTTCACCATCCCTGTATCAAATCTTTTTAAATGAGTACTGAAGAGCTTACGAACGAAGAAATTCCAAAGCATTACGACCCCGCCGCCACCGAACAAAAATGGAGTAATTTCTGGGAAGAGAATCAATTTTTCCACTCAGAACCCGATGACCGGGAACCGTTTACCGTTGTGATTCCTCCGCCAAATGTTACCGGTGTGCTGCACATGGGGCACATGCTCAACAACACCATACAGGACGTGCTGGTCCGGCGGGCGCGTATGCAGGGCAAAAACACCTGCTGGGTTCCGGGAACCGATCATGCATCGATCGCCACCGAAGCGAAAGTGGTGCAGAAACTTCGTAAAAAAGGGATCAAAAAAAGCGACCTCTCCCGCGATAAATTTATGGAACACGCCTGGGAGTGGACCGATCAGCACGGCGGCATCATCCTGCAGCAGCTGAAAACCATCGGGGCATCCTGCGACTGGAAACGCACACGCTTTACGCTCGAAGAGGAACTGTACGAAGCGGTGATCAGCTGTTTTATTCAGCTTTATGAGGATGGATACATCTACCGCGGCAAGAGGATGATCAACTGGGATCCAGCTGCACAAACGGCACTCAGTGATGAAGAGGTCATCCATAAAGAAGTTCAGTCAAAACTCTACCACGTCAGGTATAAAATTAAAGACAGCGATCAATATGTAACGATCGCCACCACCCGGCCGGAAACCATTCTCGCGGATACGGCCGTTTGTGTGAATCCCGATGATGAGCGCTACAAAGGACTGATCGGAAAAACCGCCATCATCCCGATGGTAAACCGTGAAGTTGAGATTATCGCCGATGAATATGTTGATCCTGAATTTGGTACCGGCTGCCTGAAAATCACACCTGCCCACGATCCGAACGATTACGATCTGGGGATAAAGCACGGACTGGAAATTATTGATATGCTCAATGCAGACGGCACACTTTCTGACGCCGCTGAGCATTACGTGGGCAAAGACCGTTTTGAAGCTCGAAAGCTGATCATAAAAGATCTGGAGAAACAGGAGCTGCTCGTTAAAACTGAAGATATGCCGAATAAGGTGGGTTATTCCGAGCGGACTGATGTGGTCATTGAACCGCGTCTTTCCCTGCAGTGGTTCTGCAAAATGGAAGAGCTGAGCAAACCCGCCCTCGACAACGTATTGAACGATGAGGTTCAATTCCACCCGGCAAAGTTCAAGAACAGTTACCAGCACTGGATGGAAAACATCCGCGACTGGTGCATTTCGCGTCAGCTCTGGTGGGGGCACCGGATCCCCGCCTGGTATTTTGGGGATGGTGAGAATGAATACGTCATCGCCCGCACTGAGGATGAAGCACTGGAAAAAGCGCAAGAAAAATCAGGGAAAACACTGACCGCCGATCAGCTCAGCCAGGATGAAGATGTACTCGATACTTGGTTCTCCTCATGGCTCTGGCCCATCTCTGTGTTTGACGGAATCAATAAGCCGGATAACCGTGAAGTAAACTACTATTACCCGACACAAGATCTGGTGACAGCGCCAGAAATCATGTTCTTCTGGGTGGCACGAATGATTATGGCCGGGTACTACTTCCGTGATGAAAAGCCGTTCAGCAATGTCTATTTCCATGGAATAGTTCGAGATGAAAAACGGCAGAAAATGTCGAAAAGCCTGGGCAACTCGCCCGATCCGCTCAAGCTGATAGAAAAGTACGGAGCCGACGGAACCCGCGTGGGAATGCTGTTTGCATCACCGGCCGGAAACGACCTTCTTTTTGATGAAGCACTTTGCGAACAGGGCCGAAATTTCTCGAACAAAATCTGGAACGCATTCCGGTTTCTCTCGATGAATAAAGAGGCGGGCACGGAATATACGCCAACACTCGAACTCGATTCCGACAACCTGGCCGACCGCTGGATGAAGTCGAGAATTCTCTCCACAATGAAAGAAGTGGAGAACGATTTCGAAGCCTATCGTCTCAATGAAGCACTGAAAAAACTCTATTCACTGGTCTGGGATGATTTTTGTGACTGGTATATCGAAGTATCCAAATCGGATGTGCCGGGCGAAAATATGCCAAAGGAGAATCTTGAACGTGCACTTGGTTTGTTTGAGCTGCTGATGAAGCTCCTGCACCCGTTTATGCCGTTCATAACCGAAGAGATCTGGCAGCGGATTCAAAACCGGTCGACTTACGAGGCACTCACCATCAGCGAATGGCCGGATATCGAAGGGGAAGCTGATTCTGAAGCGATCGAACTATTCAGACAAATCCAGGAGCAGATTTCGGCCATCCGAAACATCCAGGCCGAAATGGGGCTCTCGCCGAAAGCTGAACTGGAGATAAAGATCAAACCCGCCGGAAGTGAGCTGGCTCAGCAGCTGGAAACCGAAAGCTGGATCTACCATAAATTTCTCACGATTTCAGATATTCAGTTTGATACATCCATCGACAAACCGAAAGCGTCAGCCTCTGCCCTCGTTCGCGGAACCGAGCTGTTCATTCCGCTTGAAGGATTGATCGACCTCGACAAAGAAAAAGAGCGTATCCGAAAAGAGATCGCAAAAATGGAAGGATTTCTGAAAAGTGTGAACGGCAAACTGTCGAATGAAAAGTTCGTAGAAAACGCACCTGACGCTGTTGTGGAAAAAGAGCGACAGAAAAAAGCTGATGCTGAATCAGATATAAAAATTCTAAATGAATCACTTGAAAACCTTGAGGCTTAACTAATTTAACCCGTCTATATATATTTTTTCTAATTGCTGTTTAATTCTGAATGAATATAGATCGTATGATTCTAAACCGGCTTTACATATGAAACATCCTGCTATACTTTCTGCTTTCCTCATTTTAATTCTTCTGGTTTCCGGCTGTGTGGCCGAGAGTGATCAGGTTGAACGGGAGTATGATGGTCCGGTTACCTGGGCCGCCGTGCAGGATGAAGGGCATGGCGTTCTGAGAGTACTTTATGTGCCGGCTGATGGATTTGCTTATACAAACGAAGAGGGTGAGCTAACGGGATTAACCGTTGAGCTTATCATCGATTTTACCCGGTTTCTCGCAGAAGAGCACGATGTACTGCTGGAACTCGATTTTGTGGAGGTCGAAAACTGGACCGATTTCTATAACGACATTGTGGAGGGCGAAGATGGGATGATCGGGATGGGCAATGTGACGATCACAGAAGAACGTCGTGAAGAACTATCGTTCAGCCCTCCCTACATGACAAACATTGCATCGCTGATTTCCCACATCAACACAAATGAACTCACCGGGTTTGAAGAGATGAGCAGCGTTTTTGAGGGTCGGGATGCACTCGCCTTTGAGGGAACACTGCATGAAGATCGCCTGAGAAATCTCACCGAACAGTATCACCCCGATGCAGAAATTGCACTTGCAACTTCTAACGATGAAATCATCGAACGCGTTGGGGCATCAGACTCCTATTTCGCCTACATCGATATTTATAACTACTGGAGGGCAGTCGATCGCGGAGCAGATATTCAGCGCCATGAAGCCGGCGATGAAGCCGCTGAACAGTTTGGCTACATCATGCCGCTGAACTCCACCTGGGAGCCCGTTCTGAATGAATATTTTGAAAAGAACGGCGGACTTCTGCTAACAACCCGTTACCGTGAAATCATGGCAGAACATCTGGGCGAACGGCTCACAGAACTTCTCATCGAAGCACACCGGCAAGAGATTTCGGAGTAGCCGCACACTCTTGGAATAATTTCCCGATCGATTATAAGCCGGCTAAATCACACTCAATTCTGCCCTGAAGTAAGTGTAAAAGAGACTGGTCTGCCCTTCAAAACCCGACCGGGTTCCGAACATCAGCCAGGCATTTCCCTCTCCATCTGTGGTAACCGTATCATGCCCGGAGTCGCTGCTCACTTCTTTCATCTCATAGATATAATCTTCATCGCAATCCCGGGTATTCCCGATATGACCGATTATACTATTCTGGTACCACTCCTGCGGATCCCCACTCTCGTATTGCAAATTTAACAGATAATAGTCGTCTTCTACGATTTGCTGAGGCATCTCGGCGCTGGCTGACGTAATTACCCGCACTGCGTTGCCGATTGGTCCGCCAATTCCCGGACACCCTTCAGGAGCATTTGTTGCAAATCGAACCGTGGTTTGAACATCATATGTGGTATTCGGCTGCAATCCTTCAATTTGTTTTCTGAAGAGCATTTTTACATCATCACTGTGATTAATCCCACTGATAAAGAGACTCTGCTGCTCCGTATCAAGAGGTTCGGGAAGTGGCCTGTAATCAGATATTAATTCCATTTTGTCACTCCAGCCCACATTATATCCCGTAAAAAAAGGTTCCCAATCGAAATCCGATTCTTCAAAGCTGTATTCATAGATTTCAGTCTCCTCAACCGGAAGAGTATCATCAGTAATATCGCAGCTAATGATAAAAACGGTTACGAGTCCAACCAGCACAAAGGCGCTAACTTTATAGAATTGGTCTGAACATCTTTTTAATTTTGATAGAATAAAATTTCTGAGTTGAAAAAACATAATAATGTTGTGATTTATTTAAATCATCCGATTATTAAACATGAACTTTTTTAAATGAATTTCATTCATGTTATCATCTCTATTTTCACACGAAAAACATTCCTGATTGTTTCATTATGAGCTTCAAAGAACTGGAGATTAAAATCCATAACTCTTTATCGGAGGGCTCTGCATAACGAGATCTGCCTCATTTCCCTATTCCGGCACACAACTTTTTGCTATCTTCTGCGTGTTGATATCAACTATTATTTTTTAAAATCTATTGCCTTATGCCTCATATTGCCAAAAAATTAGATGATTTTGTAAGCCTGATCGATCCTGCAGAAAACCAGATTTTTAATATGTCTGCCGAAGAAGCTGAACGTGTGATTGCTTCAGGCGACCCTGAAAAAATCCGGGAAATTGAAGGCTCTTTTGCCATTGTTCAGAAAGTGGGTCAGCAGGTGTTTTTGTCCCGCTCCATCGGCCGGCCGATGCGATACTTTATGGCAAAACAGGTCTCGGGTCCGCTTCTGATCGTTGCCGAACGAATCGATGAAATTTATAACTATTTGAAAGAGCTTGGATTTGCAGATCAGTTCCGCCCCGACTATACACGCATGGTTCCTGCTCACTATCTTGTACGGCTTGATGTGATCGGATGCCCGGATCCCAATCCGCAGTTCAACCGATATTTCACTCCCGAACGAAACACGATGAATGCGGATCTTGATCAGATTGGAAAGACCTACATCGAAGCACTCCGGAATGAGTGCCGAAAATGGCTGGAAACCGTTCCCGAAGATGAACCGATCGGCGTGCTCTTTTCCGGTGGGATTGACAGCGGCTCGGTATTCCTCACGCTCTATCACCAGATGCTGGAGATGGGCCTCTCCCCTTCGCGATTGAAGGCGTTTACGCTCTCCGTGGGCCAGGCCGCTGATGCCGACCAGGCGTTCGATTTCCTGAACCAGCTCGGTGTGTCGATGTTCCTGGAAGTGATTGAGGCAGATAAGTCGGAGCTGGATTACAAAGAAACCATCCGGGTGATTGAGGATTACAAATTACGTGATGTGGAGGCGGCTACAATGACGCTGACACTCTGCAAAAAAATCCGCGAAAAATATCCGAACTGGACCTGGCTGGCCGATGGTGATGGTGGGGATGAAAATATGAAATCGTACCCGATCGAAGATAATCCGGAGCTGACCATCCGAAGTGTTCTCAACAATCCGCTGCTCTACCACGAAGGCTGGGGTGTGGATAAAATCAAGCACTCCCTCACCTATTCAGGCGGACAGAGCCGCGGGCATATCCGCACATATGCGCCGGCTAAAAAACATGGCTTTAAAGGATTCAGCCCGTACTCACTGCCGAACGTAATCGAAGTGTCGGAAGGAATTCCCTTCATTCAGCTCACCGACTGGAGTCATGAAGAGCTATATGCGCTGAAGGGTGATATCGTCCAGCGTGGAGTAAAAGCCGTTACCGGCCACGATATGCCGGCGTTTCCAAAGCGCCGTTTTCAGCATGGCGCGATCGATGAACAGGGATACAGCGAGTTGTTTCCCGAAAACGAGATGGAGTACAGAAACTACTTCCGGTCACTTTATGCCTGATTCACAGCTCATCACCAAACTGCGTCCACCCAAAAAAAGCGTGGATCCGTTCAGGCCTTATGGCTGGCTGCATGAACAGGAACCCGGCCCGGATGGACGCCTGGTGGATGTGAATACGCTTTTCCTTACTAATAAGGAGTGCTCGTTCAAATGTGTGATGTGTGATCTCTGGAAAGATACGCTTGATGAGCCCACGCCTGATGGTGCCATTCCGGAACAGGTCCGGTTCGGGCTTGATCAGCTTCCGGATGCAGAGATGATCAAGCTCTATAACAACGGAAATTTCTTTGATAAGAAAGCCATTCCGCCGGGTGGTCACGAAAAAATAGCCCGGCTGCTGGATGGATATAGCACCGTACTGGTTGAAAATCATCCGAAGCTTTGCAACCAATCGGTCACCGATTTTCAGAAGCAGATTTGCGGTCAGCTTGAGGTGGCGATGGGACTCGAGTCGATCCATCCGGATGTGCTGCCCAGGCTCAATAAACAGATCACAAAAACCGATTTCCGGAAAGCATCTGAATTTTTGATTTCAAACGGAATTCAGACGCGGGCATTTATCTTGCTGAACCCGCCATTTCTGACAGATCCGCGGAAGAACATCGAATGGTGTCTAAAAGCCGTTGAGTTTGCGTTTGATTGCGGGATTGGCACCTGTTCCATCATTCCAACACGTCCGGGCAACGGAATCATGGACCAACTGCTCGAAGACGAAGATTTTGTTCCACCCACGCTTGGCGCCCTTGAAGAAGTATTTGACCGAGCGCTTCAAATTGGCCAGGGACGCGTCTTCGCCGACACATGGGATCTCGAAAAATTTTCAGATTGTCCCTACTGCATCGAAGCCCGAAAAAATCGTCTGCACAACATGAATCTGCAGCAGATGGTGCTGCAACCGGTAAAATGTTCGTGTAAGAGATCTCCCCTTGAGGGGAGATGATGAAAGCGTTCAGCATTTCATCTGAGGGGTGTTTTCTCGTAGATGCTGATATAACAGTTGACGTCACCACGAATCGTCATCGCGGACCCCGATCTGCGATCTCCAATCCTCGCATAGCAATACGCGTTACCCATAACTCAATACTGACCAACGAACCCAAATGGGTGATGCCGCATCTAGTGCGGCATGACTTGTTTCATTGCTATACGATTTACCCATCACACCATCTTCAAACATCTTTCATCAATAATCTGTAATCTATCCCCTATGACGTACGACTTCCTCAGTATTGGCAGCGGATTTGCCGGATCGCTTACGGCACTCTGTCTAAAACAATCGGGCTATAGGGTTGGAATTATTGAAAAAAATTCCCACCCGCGGTTTGCGATCGGTGAATCATCCACTCCGATTGCCGACATGATATTGCGGGATATCGCCAGTCGGTACGATCTCCCCTGGCTTAATAAACTTTCGCGCTATGGAAGCTGGCAGGAGCACTACCCCGAACTCACCTGCGGCATCAAACGGGGATTCAGTTATTATAATCATGAAGCGGGAAAAGAATTTTCATCCGATTACCATCACTCCAATGAACTGCTGGTTGCAGCAAGTGTGGATGATGAAAATTCAGACACTCAATGGCTGCGATCCGATCTGGATCACTTTCTCGTCAAACAGGCAAAAGAGTACGGTATTGAATACTATGACCAAACTGAGATTCAACACGTTCAGCGTAATCCATCCGGAAACTGGTTGATCTCGGCTCATCGGCCGGATGGCACTCTTCAGGCCGAAACAAAATTCATCATCGACGCAACCGGATCTTCAGCATTTTCTGAAAAATTCTTCAATACAGCTTCAACTTCTGAGCCATTTGAAACGAACAGCCGCGCGATCTACTCCCACTTTAAACAGGTTCCCCTCTGGCTGAATCATCTTGAATCGAACGGGTTCAAAACCGATGATTATCCCTACAATCCCGATCACTCTGCTCTTCACCATATCCTGGAGGAAGGGTGGCTCTGGATGCTCCGGTTTAACGATGATCGCCTGAGTGCCGGACTGGTTCTGGATCAAAACCATTCATCTGATTTCGAATCAGTATCCGGGGCAGAATCCTGGAACCACATCATTAAGAAGTATCCGACACTTTATGATCTCTTTGGTGACTCGAAACGTTGCGAAGATCCGGGAAAAATCATCAAAACAGGACGGCTTCAGCGGCGGCTGGATCGCATGTTTGGGGATGGATGGGCGGCGCTTCATCACACCGCAGGTTTTGTGGATCCCCTGCACAGCACAGGAATTGCGCACACACTGTCAGGAGTTGAAAAGCTGCTGGATATCATCAAAACAAACGAATTTCATCAAAAATCAATCCAGAGAGAACTGAATCGATATCAGAAAGAGTTTTTTAGCGAGCTGGAGCTGATCGATCTTTTGGTCACGGGATGCTACATAAGCCGCCACAATTTTGAACTGTTCACGGCGTGGACGATGCTCTATTTCACCTGCACCATTCAGTATGAGCAGCAGAGATTGTCGGGTGACCGGACGGGACGATTTCTGAGCGCAGGCCATCCCGAACTTTCATCCATTGTCCGTAATCAATATCGGAGCCTTGTAAATCTCACCGAAAACGGATCGACCCGAAATGAGAATGAAGCGTTCATCAAACAGATCAGAGAGAACATCAAGCCATTCAATATTGCCGGTTTGATGATGCCGGAAAAGCGAAATATGTATAATCATACTGCAGTTAAGCTTTAGACAAAATCAACCAGTGACCACGATCTGTCATAATATTTATGACAATAGAATGGCAAGTAATTTGACCCTCCTGGCCCGGAACATCTTTGGATTAATTCGATATAGTATCATCGTAACCCTAAATAAGTCAAAAAGATAGAACAATTATGATACATCGAATATTGGTTATTTTATCATTGATGCTGGGAACCGCTGTCTTTACAGCAAGTGCACAGTCAGCTGCAGAACGTGCGTCCATTTCCGACACCTTTGGATTTGGCCCGCGCCTGGGATATTACAAAGCACAGGATGCTGATGAAGGTAATTTTTACGGAGGAGCGCAAATGCGTATCCGTCCGGGAGCTATTATTGGGATTGAAGCGGCGGTGGAATATCGTGCCGGACAAGAGTATGGAATTAATGGTAACTCTGTGAAAACAAGTTTTGTGCCGGTAACGGCATCCTTACTTGCATTTGCACCGGTTAGCGAAAACTTTTCTCCCTATGGAGTTGCCGGTCTTGGAGCGTATTATACGCGTTATACTACATCCGGAGTTCTTGAAGATCTGGGATTTGATGACGACAGCGATTTCAACCTGGGGTATCACCTTGGGTTCGGAGCTGAAATACCATTTAATGAAAATGTGGCCTTAAATATCGATTATCGCTACCTCTTTTTAAATCCAAGTGACAATCAGGAGTCGCTCGATGGCGCCAGTTTTAGCGGCAATACGATCTCCGCAGGACTGATGTTCTATTTCTGATTCTGAAAATGAATCGTTTTCGATAAGATATCAAGACGGGATGATGCATCAACTCGGGCGTTTATGCCTTGAAGAGTTGACATCAACAAAATGCCGGGAATTGAGATGACTGTCCGTTTTGGGACTGTTTGATCAGTTCGCGGCATTTTTTTGGGTTGATTTAAAGGTGTATGGATTTTGAATTAGCTCAATGCCTGTTCAAAGAAACATAATGTTCCTACGGAACATCCCAGGTTCGGGACCGCTCTTATTTCTGCAAATGTACCGTCTCTCCGAGACGGATTTGTAATAGACATCATGCTGGATCTCCACGTCATCAAGAACCCGATCCGCGATCTCCAACCCGCGATTTCATGAAGGCCTTCATGCTCCACCGGAACAGTATGTTTGCAGAAATAACTTCGAAAAAGGAGTCGGATACACGATTTGATAAAGTATCGATATGTGTAATATTCATTCTTGGTTATCAATAACGGTTTATTCATTTTATCCTCATTCCATTATCTGAATTATAATAGGATTAAGGTGCATGTATTGTGTATAAACAAAGGGAATTACAAATAGGGAGTTTTTATATATTGTACTCAGGGGGATCTCGAAAATCCATCATCTATTGATTCAACTCGTTCGCCACCGATATTTTCTATCATATTCTTAGCAGATGGCAATCCATACCAGGTTAATATTTATATTCATTATTTTCGCTCTGTGCCTATCGGGCTGTACACCTGGTGATCAAGCTGATCCTTTATTCCGGGAACTTTCTTCGGATCATACATCCATCACATTCAATAACGCCATTGTTTCCAATGATACGCTAAACGCTCAAACAGATCACTTTCTCTATAACGGGGCCGGTGTTGCTGCGGGTGACATCAATAATAATGGTTTAACGGATCTGTTTTTTTCAGGCAACTTTGTTCAGAGCCGCCTCTATTTAAATCAGGGCAATATGGAGTTCCAGGATATTACCGAGCATTCCGGAATTCAAACAGACCGAAGGGTCACCGGCGTTTCTATGGTCGATTTGAATGGTAATGGCTACCTGGATATCTATTTGTCAGTATCCGGTGCTCCCTGGTCGTCACCTGAAAACAGAAGAAACCTTTTATACCTTAACAATGGTGATAATACATTTACAGAAGCTGCTTCCGACTACTCCATCGATGATCCTGGTTTTACCACACATGCCATCTTTCTGGATTATAACAAAAGCGGATACCTGGACCTGTTTCTTCTTGGCAACTCTCCGGAAGAGTTCGGGCGGGGTGATACAGGTGGCAGCTTCAGCGGTGCGAGAGCGCCCAATCCGTACGGATTAGACAGGCTTTACAGGAATAACGGGGATGGAACTTTTACTGATGTTTCGGAAGATGCAGGGATATTGAACAGACTAGGATATGGATTGGGCGTTGTGGCTACGGACCTGAACAACAATGGCTGGCCAGACATTTACGTATCCAACGATATCACCCCGAACGATGTGCTCTATATGAATAACGGTGACGGAACATTTACCGACAAAGCCGCCGAATATTTGAAACATACAAGTTTTGCAGGAATGGGAATCGATATTGCCGATTTTTCCAATAACGGATGGGCTGATATCATGCAAACAGATATGATGCCTGTAGAGCTGGAGGACCAGAAACGAATGAGCGGCTCTACATCATACAGTGCCTTCCAGCAGTTGAGAAATCAAGGTTATTTTCCACATTACAATACCAATACACTGCAGTTCAATCGCGGAACAACGCCGGAGGGCGACATCATTTTTAGTGAAATTGGAAGAATGGCAGGTGTGGCCTACACCGACTGGAGCTGGGCAGCGCTATTTGCGGATTTTGATAACGATGGCTTAAAAGATCTCTTCGTCAGTAACGGATATCCAAAAGCAGTAAATGATTTCGATTACCTTTCAGACATGCACAGGGTTCGGCAAACTGCTGACAGCCCGGATCAGATTAAACAGAGAGAACTCGAGATTCTTGAGAACCTGCATAGTTACGAAATCCCGAACCATATTTTTAAAAATAATGGTGATTTAACTTTTACAGATAAAACCAGCCAATGGGGAATAGATCACCCCCGGTTTTCATATGGTGCGGCGTACGCTGATTTAAACAATAATGGAAGGCTTGACCTCATAATCAGCAATATCAACAGTACAGCGCAAATTTATGAGAACACTGGCGCAGGTTCTGATGAAAACGGTTATTTGCAGATTGTTCTGGATGGTGATTCTTCAAACAGGCAAGGGCTTGGTTCCAGGATTATTCTTACACACAATGGAGTGAAGCAAACCATCTACCACACGCCCTACAGGGGATATATGTCTACAGTAGATCACCGAATCCATTTTGGCCTGGGCGATAGCGCCGGGGACACGGTTGATTCTCTTGAAATCTACTGGCCGGATGACAGATATCAGTTATTGACTGACGTAGAAAAAAACCAGGTTCTTACACTGTCCCAGGCTGATGCAGATTCCAAGCCGGATACAAACCCTGATCAAAAACCAAAAATTCAACCCCTATTGGAGCCGGTACAACCTATTAATGGGTTTGATATAACTCATGGTGGCAGCCGAATAAATGATTTCAATATCCAGACCACGCTCCCTTATAAAGTAACAAGCCAGAATATTACTATTGCAGCTGGAGATATCACCGGCAACGGCCTTGATGATATTTATATCGGTGGTTCTGCCGATACCGCCGGTAAGCTATATCTGCAGCAGGAAGATGGAGAATTTATTGAATTTAATGACTTCCAGCCATGGGAGAGAGATAAACGATATGATGACTGGGACGCACATTTCTTTGATGCAAACGGAAACGGACTTTTAGATTTATATGTCAGCAGCGGCAGTTTCAGGCTCTCGAATGTTTCGGAATTGCTTCAGGATCGGCTTTACATCAACCAGGGAGGCGGCAGGTTTATACGGGATGAAGATGCGCTGCCAAATATAAATACAGCAACAGCTGCAATTACACCCGGTGATTTTAACGGCAACGGCAGGATGGATCTGTTTATCGGTGGACGTTTGTCGCAAAGGAATTACCCTCACCCGGTACGCAGTTATATTTTGCGGAATGATGGCGGACGTTTTACTGATGTAACAGAGTCAATTGCCCCGGAACTTATCCATACGGGCGGCATGGTAACAGATGCGGTATGGATTGATTTTACAGGAAATAATACTCCTGACCTTGTGACTGTTGGAGAGTGGATGCCGATCCGGTTTTATGAAAATAATGGTGCACAATTTAACGATGTAACTGAATCAATGAATCTTCCTCCCTCCCGCGGCTGGTGGTATAGCCTTACTTCAGGGGATATCAACAACAATGGACATACGGACCTGATTGCCGGTAATCTTGGATTGAATTTTACTTATAAAACATCTCCTGAAAGCAGATTCGGCGTATATGCCGGTGATTTCAATGAAAACTGGAGAACGGAACTGATATTTGTTCAGGAGATAGATGGTATTGAATACCCCTTTCATGGTTTAGCCAAACTCGGCAATTCAATTAATCAACTGGGCTACAGTTACGATCGTTTTGAAGATTTTTCAAATGAACCCATTCATCGACTTTTTAACCGGGAAAAACTTGACCAGGCGCTTCATTACCAGGTGGACACATTTGCCAGTACGGTATTGATAAATAATGGGGATGGCACGTTTGCAAATGCAGAACTCCCCACAAAAGCCCAGATTTCACCCATCAATGATTCAATACTTCACGATATTGACTGCAGCGGCACCCCTGATCTGATTATAGCGGGTAATATTTTTGAAACCGAGCCCAATATTCCAAGAGCTGATGCCGGTAAAGGCCTGATTTTGAGGGGTGATGGCAGTGGCAGTTTTTCTCCGGTTCCACTTGTTGAAAGTGGCTTTCATGCCCCCGAAGATGCTAAGAAACTTCTTAAAATCAACACTCCGGAGGGGCCTGTACTTCTTGTGGCAAACCATAATTCGACTCCAAATCTGTTTCTTCCGGTGAACTCCTGCAGAGGACAGTAGATAGCAGATCTGCTTCTTGATTTGTAACCTCAGTTCGATTAATAATCAATTCCATTTATTCAGTACCAAGCCACTAAGGAACATCCCCCTTATTCTCTTTTTCTATAGACTGTGAGAAAACTATCTCCCAAAGAAATCGCACCTAAATAAGTTAAGATTTCTGTCTTTTCCATCGCCACCAGTCCTTCTGACTCACCCCCGTCCCCTCTCTACCGCGCCCTGGCGGGACTTGCCAGAGAGGGGAGCTTCGAAATGAGTTTTTCAACTTTAAAATATCAGGAGTGCTAAACAATTTACGGGAATATTTGCATAGCCTCTCAAAAAGGGACTTTTGAGATCATAATTTACAAATCGAATAGAACTCAGGTATATATTGAATGTAATTGTTACTGGAGATGCTGATATACGGTAGTTCGAGATAAGTATTAGGTTGAAATCAACAGTAAGGATGTAATTGGAATGAAGCGGCTGAAACATTATCAATAAAACACTAAGGCAAAAAAAATCCCGTGTACCACAACGGTCCACGGGATTTTTTAAATTATTTTTTAATTGCTTATAACCGGTGTTTTACCAGCCAGAATTTTGAATAAGCCTGTTTTCGCCATCAACCCTGCTTACGTCAATCTGGAAAGAAGGAATTGGAAAACGCTGGTGTCTGTCTTCAAAATTGGAAGCAGCTGACAAATAAGACCGCCTGCTGTTTTCACTATTTGTGTAATCATTTAATACATCTTCTACTACACCCCATCTCTTCAAATCAAAGAAACGGTGTCCTTCCATGGCCAGTTCAAGTCTTCTCTCATGCCGGACTGCTCTTCGCGCGAAATCCTGATCAGGAAATGAGTCATAAAGTCCTATGCTATAATCAGCCCAGGTGATTGAACCATGATCTATTGGAACTGCAATATTATCAGGACTATCTCCCGGCCCCTGCGCTGCTACGCCGGCTCGGGCACGGATTTCATTCACGATTTCCAAAGCATTATCAAGACTACCGGCTTCAACTTCGGCTTCTGCAAGCAACAAAAGTAAATCTGCGTAACGATATAGATGCCAGTTTACCGAGTTAAGGTGCGTTGCGTTCCAGCCAACATTACTTTCAGCTCCACTGGAAGCTTCATGAACATGTTTCTTAGGGCTGTAGGGCCCTCCATAACCCCGGTCACGAATCCAGCCTGATTCATGATTTCCCCAATCTTTAAAGGGAACGCCATCACGTCCGACGGTCCAGTCTAATCTGGGGTCAACCGGTACTCCGGCACCGGCAGCAAGTGCATCATTTCTGTTATCCCATGCAGGATCCGTCATCGCTAACGGTAATCCGTCATCATCTACAACAAAAAAGTTTACCAGGTTTTGTGAAGGTTGAAAAAATCCGCAGCAACCAAACGGGCTACCACTGTGCGGGTAGGCCAGGCGGATGTGGTAATTTGAGTTATCTCCCTCAGAATTACCATCATTGGCTGAAGCCTGGTAGGCGATAATTGTCTCCGGTCCGTTTGCATATTCACTGAACCCTGTCCAAACCTGCTGGAAGTTTTCCTCGAGATCATATACACCACTGGTACGAACTGCACGTAATGTGGTTAATGCATCTCCGTAGTTTCTTGCATCCGCCTGAACTCTTCCAAGCAAGGCCTGTGCAGTCCACGAAGTTGCCCTGCCCACCTGACCGTTGCGTGGAGATTCCGGCAGAAATGAGATCGCTTGTTGTAGATCATTGGTAATATTCCCAATAACATCAACATTTTCGTTCGATTTTCGGAAATCATCATCCTCCTCGAAATAGTATGGAATATTTTCCCACATTCTCCACGCATCATAATGATAGTACGCTCTTAAAAAAAGCGCCTCCCCCCGAATACTGTTTGCATCCGCTTCAGGTATAGCATTGGGATCATCCTCAAGCAGGCGATTCATCAGGCGTAATGTTGAATTTGCTCTGTTTACACCTTCATAGAGGGATGCCCACTTATCGTTCAGATACTCATCCGTACCACCGGTACTCCAGTTGTACAATTCTACGTCAGTAATCGGGCCCTGGTCACCCGGCTCCGAACCTTTATAAGCATCATCGGACGTTACACTTCCAAAGATCCAGTTACTTGACCCGGTACCCCATCCTCCAAAGCCGGCCCAGCCGCCCAGCATTCTGTAGGTGCCTATCAGGTTACCTTCTACTCCATTCTGGTTAGCAAGTGTTTGTTCATCCAGACTTCCCTGTGCTTCACCTACAAGAAAATCATCCTTACAGCCGTAAAAAAAACCTGCAATCAGCAGAAGTAAAGCCGTTCCATATAATATCTTCAAGTTTTGCAATGCTTTCATTGTCTTCGATTTTTTGGAATTAAAAAAGTTATGGATTAAAACGTAGCACTTACTCCAATGCTGATCGTCCTGTTACTTGGGTATGTACCGCGATCAACACCAATGGTTTGGTCCCGGACATTTCCGGCAGGACCTCCCACATTCGAGGTTGGAAGGGACGGATCGATGCTGCTGTACCCGGTTAGGGTAAACAGGTTTTCACCCTGCACATATACTCTCATGTTCCTTACGCCGGGTAACACACCTGGAGGGATGCTGTATCCAATTTGAAGACTTCTCATTCGTACATACGATCCGTCTTCGACATAAAAGCTACTGAATTCATTACTAAACGTATCATTTTGATCCAGACGTGGATAATCTGCACCAGGGTTGATCACTTCCGCATTCGCAACACGCTGGCCATCAACAACAGCAGGACCATCGATATTCAGCTCAGCAGAATTAGTGAGTACATCGCGCCGAACGTTTGTATTAAAGAGCCGGAATACATAAAACTCCTTCTGCACGTCAAAAATGTCGTTGCCAAATGAGCCAATGAAATTTGTATTAAAATCCCAGTTTCTCCACCTGACACCAATATCCAGTCCCCCAAGGAAATCGGGATGTGGATTTCCGATTACAGTACGGTCTGCTGCCGTAATTTGTCCATCGCCATCGGTATCCACAAAACGAATACGGCCGGGACGAGCGCCATCCTGGCTGGCATGGGCATCAACTTCATCCCAGTTCTGGAATATCCCGTCTGCTTTCATCCCAAAAAAGGCCCCAATCGGCTGACCAACAAAATTCCTGGAGATTGTAGCCCCTCGCCCACTGATAGGTCCGCTAAAAAAGTCTTGCTCACCATCTATTCTTAAGATCTCATTCTTATAATGAGTTCCATTCAGGTTCACACTCCAGACCAGATCATTTCCGATTGCACCCCGATAACCTACACTGAAATCAAAACCGGTATTTCTCATCATTCCAACATTTTGAATTGGAGGTGCCGCCCGGCCTGCTGATGCCGGCAGTGGCGGATCAAAGAGCAGATTATCCACTTCTCTCTGAAAGACGTCAAATACCAGGTTAAAACGACCATTGTAAAGTTCAAGGTCTATACCGAGGTTGTAGGATTCGTTCTCCTCCCACTTCAGGTCGTTATTTCCAATAGCGGTATTGCGAAAACCGGGAACAATATTCCCTCCTGATCCTGATATATCATAAAAAGTAGTTCCTGTAGACCCGCCAAACTGGTCAAAGAGCCGCCCTGTGGGTATCGATTGATTTCCGGTAATACCCCATCCGGCGCGAATCATGAGGTTGGAAATGAAGTCGGCATTATCCATGAAAGATTCACTGCTTACTCTCCATCCACCACTCACGGCGGGAAATGTACCCCAACGGTTATCAGGGCCCAGTCTTGATGAACCATCTCTCCGAACCGTGAGGCTCACATGGTATCGGTCATCAAAATTGTAATCTGCTTTACCAAACCACGATAACAGAGTACTATTGCTTCCGCTTGTACTCGTATTTTTCGTATCCGGATCAGCAAGAGCGTCCTGAATGTATCTTGAACTCAGGGAAGTATTAATATAATCGCTCATTGAGCTGGAGATAAAGCGGCTTTCCGTCTGGGTTACCTCCTGTCCGGCAAGAAGCGTAACATTATGACTCTGACCAAAAGTGTTCAGGTAGTTTACTGTGTTACTCCATGTCCATTCCTGGGATTCATTTCGGCCTTCAGTAAATCCATTGACAAAATTGGGTTCTGAATTTTCCGGAAAGATCGGTGCAAATGACGTAAAAGAATTATTTCCGAGATTAAAACCGAATCTTGTATTTACGAGAAGCTGATTTTCGATCAGTTCAGCTCTTGCAAATGCATTCCCGAATACCCGGTTATTTGAACTGATATCGTCCTTGTTGGAGTGGGCAACTTTTACAGGATTGGAGTTGTTTCCAAGTCCAACGGCTTTACCTGATGCGAAATTACCGCCAACGTCCATTACAGGTACTACAGGCTGGGTTAATATATTCTTACCAATTATGGTGTCTTCTGCTCCACCGCCCAAATCAATTCCTCCATAACTTTCATCACGAGCCAAGGTAATGTTCTCCCCGATCGTGATACGGCCGATATCAAATTCCGTGTTCACCCGTATCGTTCCGCGTTGAAAACGGTTATACTGGGCTGTTCCCTCCTGATCAAAATAATTAAAAGAGACATTATATCGGTTGTTATCACCACCGCCCGAAACAGCAATATTCATGTCGGATGTGATCCCTGTTCCAAAAACTTCATCCCACCAATTGGTTCCGGCACTTGCAGGCATAAACTGCTGGTTAATGTTGCCGGCATCACCATACAGATAATCATTTTCAGAGAATCCAAACTGTCCCAAATCATTTGTTTGATTTGTTCCATCATTTGGCCAGATATAGTTCGGAACGGATGGATTGTTAGGGTCACCGTAGATGTTAGTAGGAACACTTTCACCGGCATTTAAATTACTCCTTCTCACAACCTCATGATACTCCAGGGCATCCAGAATAAGAAAATCATCGTATCCCTTCACCGGTGTGGAGACACCAGTTCTCAGATTTACCGAAACTTCCGGCGCCCCTCTTTGCCCTTTTTTGGTTTCAATAATGATCACACCATTGTTTGCCCGGGACCCATAAATAGAAGCTGCTGAAGCATCTTTCAGTACCTGTATGGATTCAATATCATTTGGGTTCAGCCAGTTTGCAAAATCGTCCTGCACGGGTGTACCGTCAATAATGTAAAGGGGATCGTTGTTTTGAAAAGAACTGATACCGCGAATTCGAACGGTACTTCTTGCTCCCGGCGAACCACTTGATTGCACGGTAACTCCTGCAACTGAGCCCTCCAGCCGCTGCAGAACACTTGATGAGGTTTGGCTTGCAACATTATCCATATTGGCTGTTGAAATAGACCCGGTTATATCAGCACGTCTTTGCACAGAATATCCGGTAACAATCATTTCATCCAGTTCAGCAACTCTCTCAGTTAACTGTACATCTATTTCCGTTCTTCCGTCAATTGCTACTTCCTGACCTATATATCCAATAAACGAAAATGTCAGAACACCATCTGGCGGAGCCATAATAGTGTATTCACCATAAATGTTGGTTGTGGTACCTCTGTCTGTCCCTTGTACCAGGATCGTAACACCGGGTAGTGTTTCACCTGCTTCTGAAGTAACATTTCCTGTGACTTCAATGTCCTGAGCAAGAGCTGAGCCACAAATCAACAACAAAGAGAATAAACCTGCCACCGTATTCTTAAGAATCGAATAGCCGTTATTCAATCTGTCAGGTTTGTGCAAGCGTGATAACCTATTTACCATATTTGACCTTTGTTTAGAGTTTGTCTTTTTATTTAAAATAACCGTTCAAACATCACAGTCTTTTAAAAGCGCTTCCAAAATTTGTATACACTCTTATTCTTATTCAATCCGTATTCAGCCGATTCTTTTCATACTGATTCAATAAGAAAAGAACTCAATGACCATCACCGGTAATTACCACATTAAACAAGATTTTCTTTGCAGAGAATGACCGGCAACTGTCACCTATTTCGCACACAAATTATTGTTTAGCGAATTGTTAAAAGACTTTAAAAACTTCATAGACTAAGTAAAATCATTTTACTGAATAAAGCAAATAAAAGAAACTACAGGTAAAATAATCCCGAAAAATTAGTGATGAAAAAAACTTAAAATATTGTTATTCATGTATTTATAATGTTGTGCAAAATGAACAACATTAAATAATTCTTGCTCAATTCTATTTCAGAAGGGATATTAAAAAGTCTCAGTTCAGAATAAATATCCATACATTTTCTAATACCAGTGTATTCAAATTTTTACCTCATTTCATAAATGCGGACAGGAAATGAATTTTGGGGCAGTTGAGGGTTAACAGTAAGATCACTAACATATATCATCCTGAAACGGAGAGATACCTGAGCGAAATATGTTGAGAAAAATCTCTTGTTTCTATTATGATTGGGACAATTATCTAAACACTTTACTACCAACGTAGAGTGAATTAATGAAATACCACCCTTTTCAAGCAATTTTATTAAATCCATAACGAGTGATATCATCTTGAAATTCAGAGCCATTCTACTTATTACTTTCATTCATCTTGCACTTCTTAATTGCACTCCGGAAAAAATTGAACTCAACTGGGTTGACGAGGATGGATACAGCTGGGCCGAACTGAAAACCGATAAAAACACCTCTCCCGGTTTTGCGCAGGTATCATCGTCTATTACCGGTATCAATATCAATAATACACTTACTGATTCCCAGATCGATGAAAACCGGGTTTTGTTAAACGGATCAGGTGTGGCAGCCGGTGATATAAATGGTAATGGGCTTCCAGATCTCTATTTTGCAAATTTATACGGGGAAAACAGGCTCTACAAAAACCTTGGGGGATTTCAGTTCGAAGATATTACCGACCAGTCGGGTGTGGCTCACGAAGGGCATTTATCAACCGGTACTCTTTTTGTGGATGTAAACGGGAATGGGCATCTCGACCTTCTCGTAACATCCATCGATAAAAATAATTCACTCTATATCAATGACGGAAATGGAAATTTTACCCTGCAGCCCAATAGTGGTTTAGGACCTGCAAATGGAAGTATGAGCATGGCTGTTTCAGATATCAACGGGAGCGGATATCCGGATCTATATGTTGTGAACTACAAAAAGAAATCGGCCCGCGACATCTATTCGTTCAGAGATCTTGCCAGGGAAAATATGATTTTTCTCGATTCGCTCATCACTCCCTACAATGAGCATTTTACGGTAATTAACAGGGATGGTATGCCTCCGGATCCACGCGAGCTGGCAGAGAAGGATGAACTTTATATTAACAATGGTGATGGTACTTTTTCCCGGGTGGACGACACAGCAGAATACTTCAAAAAAAGTGACGGTTCTCCCTACGGACTTAAAAGAGACTGGGGCCTCACTGCCCGCTTCCAGGACCTGAATGGAAATGGCCTTCCTGATCTCTATGTAGCGAACGATTTCTGGACACCCGACCGGATCTGGATCAACCAGGGAGACGGCACTTTTAACGCCCTGGATACCCTGGCTATTCGCAATTCCAGCTTTTCATCTATGGCCGTTGATTTCTCAGATATCAATCGAAACGGATATACGGATATGTTCGTCGTTGAAATGTTGAGTACACAGCATCAGAAACGACAGGTGCAGATGGACACCGAGTACCCCTATCCGCTTCGTATGGGTGATTACCGCAACCGGCCGCAATATAACCGAAATTCTCTATTTTTAAACCGCGGGGATCAGACATTCGCTGAAATCTCCTATTTCAGCGGATTGCAGGCGAGTGAATGGTCATGGGCCACCCGTTTTATGGATGTAACACTGAACGGGTATGAAGATGTGCTCGTAAATACCGGTTTCAAACTGGATCTTCAGGATCTTGACGCACAACTTAACTACGTCAGTCGTGCAATCTCAAACCGATCCTCAGAAGAAGCTTCCCTCCTTCTCTATCCGGGATTACGGCAGGCCAATATTGCTTTCAGAAATAACGGCGATCTATCCTTTTCAGAAACAAGCAGTGAATGGGGATTCACAGAAGAAGATATCTCTTTTGGAATGGCTGTCGCGGACTTCAATAACAACGGGCTTCTTGATCTTGCTGTCAGCAGAATGGATAACAAAGGCGTTATCTATCAAAACACATCTCCCGGTTCAAGAATCGCGGTGCGGCTTCAGGGATCAGCTCCCAATACACAAGCCGTAGGTGCAAAAATTGAACTGCTGGGAGGACCCGTAGAAAGCCAATCAAAACAAGTCTTCACAAGCGGGGAGTATTTATCCGGATCTGACCCGCTGGTTGTTTTTGCTGCCGATCCTGAAAACAGAGATCATCAGCTGTTCGTAACCTGGCCCGATGGATCTAAAAGTATTCTTACAGGTTTGCACGCCGATCGTATTTATAAGCTTCGGGAATCTGAGCTTGAAAAAATCCCAGATGAACGTTTACCTGCAAATTTTGCGACAGAAGACTCCATCAGTTCAAACGAAACCGATCAACAACAGCCCATATTTCGCGATATCAGTGACCAGCTGGATCACATTCATCATGAAGATTCTTATGATGATTATACGATTCAGCCTCTGCTTCCCCAGAAATTGAGTCAGCTGGGTCCCGGTGCGGCCTGGTTTGATCTGTCATCAGATGGGCGCGACGAGCTGATTATTGGTTCAGGACGCGGAGGGAATGCTTCGGTTTTCCAGAGTAGTGATGGTGAAATTTTTACTCCAAAAGACATTGTGGAATTAACAAACCGTGTGTCCGGTGATCAGGCAGGAGTCGCAGCATGGTCAGCCAATGGACGACAGCACATCGTAGTTGGTATGGCCAATTACGAGCAAGGCAGTGCCAGGGTACCGTCTGCCATACACTACCAGTTGGAAAATGGAAATATGGTGGCTGTGAATTATCTGCCCGGCACATTATCTACCACGGGACCGGTTGCCGCCGCAGATTATAGCGGTAATGGCGAGGTAGATCTGTTCATAGGCGGAAGATTTCTGCCCGGGCAGTATCCGGAAAATGCATCCTCCCGGTTTTTCCAATTCAGAAATGGGGAATGGACTCCAGACCATCAGAATAACGATCTTTTTGATTCGGTTGGATTGGTTACAGATGCCATGTTCATTGATATCAATAATAATGGCAGCCAGGATTTAGTGTTAAGCACTGAATGGGGACCGATTCGTATTTTTGAAAATGACAGCGGCATTTTTACTGAACGAACAGATCAATGGGATGTTGGTGAACTGCACGGACTATGGCAGGGAGTTGCAGCAGGTGATTTTACCGGCAACGGATATCCGGATATCGTCGTAAGCAATCGCGGGGAGAATAGTCCGTACCAGGTTGATGATCCAAATAAGCCTCTTAAACTATTTTACAGTGATTTCAATCAAAATCGTCAGCTTGATATCATTGATGCCTATTACGATGATGATACAGAAGGATATGTTCCTCGCAGAAAATACCTCGATTTTGCACCTCTGCACGATAATGTTTTACTGAACATCGGATCTCACAATGAGTTTGCCAGTTCAACGGTTGAGGAACTGACCCACATGGAGCTGGAAAATATTCCGCATAAATCGGTTAATACGCTGCAGCATATATTACTTATTAATAACGAAGGCCGGGGATTTACACCGGTTCCGCTTCCTGTTGAGGCCCAGTTATCGGCTGGTTTTTATGTGGGAGTGGCTGATATGGATAACGATGGAAATGAAGATATCTTTATGACACAAAATTTCTACCCGGTCTACAATCCTCATAGCAATCCGCGATCAGATTCCGGCCGGGGACTCTGGCTGAAGGGTGATGGAACCGGAAATTTTGAAGCCGTACCGGGACACATTTCCGGAATTATGGTATATGGTGATCAGCGCGGAGCAGCACTGGGCGATTTTAATCGCGATGGGCGCGTAGACCTGGTCGTTTCACAGAATGCATCTGAAACACGACTTTTCCGAAATGAAACTGAAAAACAGGGTCTGAGGGTTACCTTCACTGATGGCCCGCCCGGAAATGTATCAGGAATCGGCTCATCGATCCGGCTCGTATATGAAGATGACAGTAAAGGAGCTGCCCGGTACATTCAGTCCGGTTCCGGATACTGGTCGCAAAACAGCCTGACACAGGTGATGGGATTCCGGGAAACTCCTGCTGCGGTTGAGGTAAAATGGTTTGATGGCATCATTCAAACCGTACCGATTGAACAGGATCAACTTGAAATCATCATCTCTTATTATGACCGGTAACCGGCCGTTGTCTGAAAAATTTCAATTTCCTGGTTTTGTTCATGCTTTTACTATCAACTATTTGAGAAGCTAAAAACGCCGTGAAAAAAATTATCCATTACACCCTGCCACTTCTGTTTCTTATTTTTGTTTCCTGTGAATCTGGGCAGACGACTACCTACATTCAGTTTGAGACTGTCTGGGAACGTGAATTTCAGGGAATTGGCACACATTCTTCACCAAGAACTGTGGATTTAACCGGAAATGGAACGGATGATGTTGTTTTAGGAGCCGGCGGTCTCGAAATGGAAGCGACCCCAACTGGTATATTAGCAGTTGATGGCGCTACCGGCAACACCCTGTGGACCCTGCCGGCAAGAGATCAGGTATTCGGGTCAGCCAGCTTTTTGGATATTACAGGCAACGGGAAAAAGGATATTCTCATCAATGGAAGAGCTGGAATGCTGTTTGCAATTGAGGGAGATACCGGTACGATTCTATGGGAGTTTTTGCCTGATGTCACTTTTGAAGAAGCAAAAAATATGGGCATCTATAATTTCTACAATCCACAGATAATCCCGGACCAGGATGGAGACGGCCTCCCTGATATTCTGATTGCTAATGGTGGTGATTACACAATACCTCCATATGATGAAAACCGCCCGGCTGGAAAACTCATGGTAATTTCATCTGCCAACGGCCGGGTTATTGCCGAAGCCACCGTACCGGACGGCAAGGAAACCTATATGTCTGCTTTAGCAGGACAGCTGAGTGAAAATGATACGACCTACAGCGTAATTTTCGGCACCGGAGGAGAAACAATCGGCGGAGCGCTGTATGCTGCTACTCTTGATGATATCCTGAATGGTGATCTTTCATCATCTTTGCTGCTTTCCCGGGGAGATGAAAAAGGGTTTATCGCCCCGCCCGTTTTAGCTGATTTGAATGGAGACGGGTACCTGGATATTGTTGCAAATGCGGTGGATGGAAGAACTCTTGCATTCTACGGCAGGGACTTCTCGCCGATGTGGAGCATAGAAACGAATAATACAGAAATCTATGGCTCACTTTCAGTCGGGAACTTTACAGACGCTTCACGGCTCGATCTGTTTACAAGTTATGCCATTGGAACCTGGCCTGACCTGAGAGAGAACCTGCATTTATTGATTAACGGCAGAACCGGAGAAGTTATGAACCGTGACACGCTTGGCGTTTTTCAAACCGCATCTCCCGTTACGGCAGATTTAACTCAAAATGGCCTTGATAATGCTATATTAAGTGTAAATATCGGTTATGAACAGTTTGATGGTGGATACCACTATAACCATCTGCTTGTTGGTAACGATTTTGAAAATAATCACCAGTTCTCCATCGACGATATACGTCCGGGTGCAAATTTATCCTCTACTCCCTGGATCGGGGACCTCAGCAATAATGGCCGGCTGGATATAATATATACTATCTCAAATGAGTTTGAGGATATTTTTGGTGTTAGTAGTCTGAGCCTGATCCGTTTACAGGCACAAACCCGAAGTGAAGCCAAAACCTCATGGGGTTCCTACATGGGCAGCAATTTTGATGGAATCTACAGATAGAATAAACCTGTAGATTCTCAACCTGTTTGCAGCTTTTGGTTTCTAAACGATTCTTCTAATTCCCTGCTTTAAATTCCACACCGGTTAGAATGATGGTTCCGCTTTCACGTTCATCAGCCGGGCGGCTTACAAAATAGATGTCATGGTAGTTATCATCCGAAATTTCTTGGATAGATATACCAACATTATCAGCAAAAAATCCCTCTGGAGATCGTGTATCCGGCCGGGCCGTACCTTCACCGATAATCTCTCCTTCAGGCGAACCCAGGCGAATTTCGAAATGGTATCCATACTCCACTGCTTCCTGCGAACCGGAAATAAGTTCTATTTCATTGATGCTCTCCAAATGGATGCCATTCAGACTAAATGATCCGGGCCCGTTCGGAACCAGCAGCAGCTGAGTACCACCAAATTCCATGTTATTATAGTTATCGAGGTTACGGGCTGATGAAACTCCCATCCGGCTGTTTCTCAAGTTAACTGAAGCGTTGCCGCTTAACGGTTTAACCCGTTCTGTTCCTCCATCAGAGTAGGTGGCAGTAATCAATAAAAGGCCATTATCAAGAGTATCTTCTCCAAGTGTTGGATCCAGAGAACCTTCTGCCGGCAGCGATTCAGGCAGATCTTCCTCTTCACTCAATGATTCAATCCAGGCAACAATTCTATAGGCATCTTCTTCAGCCATATCGGAATGTGCGGGCATGGCAACGTCACCCCATATTCCCGAACTGCCGCTGATGATTCGATCTGCAATAAAACTGGCAGAATCATTTTCATCTTTATACCGATCCGCTATTTCCTGGTATGATGGTCCTACCGAGGGGTTTACCTGATGATGACAGGCCCTGCATCCCAATGTTGAAACCAGGTTTTTACCAGACATCACTTCCGTAAATACCAGGTGCCCCTCAGTTCCTGAAGTTTCATCCATATCTTCGCTCATTTCAATATAATCTGCAGAAACAAAAAGATTTCCAGGATCAATAGTGGTTGATATTCCATCAGGGCCTTCGTCATGAACCCGAATACTATACTGTACGTTCTTGCCGGGAAAATAGAACGATCGGTTGCCGTGTATATCAATATGAACTTCCGGGGCTGTGTTACCAGCATATACTGAAATGGATTCGGATTCTGCGGAGAGACCTTCTGAATCTTGAACAGTAACAGATGCCGTATAATCACCGATCTGCTCAAACGTATGATGCAGTTCAGGTTCATCCGTCTCAATAACTTCTCCAGAACTGATTTCCCAGGTATAGCTCATCGGGTCTCCCTCCAGATCTTCCGCTTCAACAGAGAATATCACTTCGAATGGAAGCAGGCCTGATGTTCTGTCTGCATGAATCGAATGAACAACCGGAGCGCGATTTCCGGGATTAAAATCAATTCTTGATAGGCCGGAATCAGGGTTTCTGGAGAACCACCCTTTTCCATATTCCAGAATATACAGGTTCCCATCCGGGCCAAGTTCCATATCCATGATGGCATTAAATTGAGTCTGGTCCATAAAAGGTTCCATTTTAGAGTACTCTCCATCCGGATGCAGAGTTACCACACGGATCCAGTCTCGAATCCAATCGTAAATAAATAATTTTCCATCATAATACTCAGGTAAACCACTTCCCCCGGGATACAGATCTGAATAGTAAACCGGACCGGCCATCGAATTTCTGCCGCCGGTTTCTACAAGCGGAAACTCCTCTGAAGCTGTGTATGGATACCAGATGAGTGCAGGTTTTGCAGGTGGCAGTTCCCTTAGCCCTGTGTTATGTGGTGAATTGTTCACCGGGTTTTGCGGATCAAAGACCTCACCCGGTGTACCGGTTGCATAATCGTATTCGTTGTAGGGAAAATTATCCCCTACGAAAAAAGGCCATCCAAAATGTCCAGCCCCTCGTGCCACATTAATTTCATCATATCCAAGGGATCCGCGCACACCTATACTGTCTGCCCTGGCATCCGGGCCAACATCTCCCCAATACAAATCCCCTGTTTTAGGATCCACCGAAATTCTATAGGGATTCCGAGTTCCCTGCACATAAATCTCAGGACGTGTTTTTTCGGTACCCACAGGATAGAGATTTCCTTCCGGAATATCATAGCTGCCATCTTCATTCACTATAATTCGAAGAATTTTACCTCTCAAATCGTTGGTATTGCCTGATGTTCTCCGGGCATCATACTGCTCAAAACCGGGGCGTTCATCCAGCGGAGCGTATCCGTCAAGCTGATGGGGCTGATTCGGCTGATTAAAGGGTGTTGAGTTATCTCCGGTTGAAAGGAACAGGTGTCCGTCACTGTCGAATGTAAGTGACCCGCCTGTATGACAACAGATATCCCGCTGCGAGTAGAACTCAAGAACCGTTGTTTCAGACTCCATTTCAAGACGGTCATTGATCAGTGTAAACCTCGACAAACGGTTTACAGAAGTATCGGCCGGTGAGTAAAAGATATAGACGAAGTTATTCTCCTGAAAGTCCGGGTCTGCGGTCATCCCAACAACCCCCTCTTCGGCATTCACTCTCTCTACATCCGTTTCGTGGTACACATCAAGCATGCCGGCCTGCACCAGGGAACCACTATCATTTTTGTACAATAAGATCTCGCCCCGGCGCTGGGCAATCAGAATATCTTTATTGGGCAGAATCGCCATTTCCGTGGGCTCAAAAAACTCCCCTTCCGAAAGCATCGTCTTTGTAAACCTGTTTTCTTCGGGTGCACTCTGGGTTCTGGCATTTGAATAATCAAGGCGATTATCCCCAATCGCATATTCGATTCCTTTATAGAGGTGATCCAAAAAAAGATCCTCTTCATAAGATTCCGGGGTATGACCCAGTCCGGTGTAAAAAGCTCTTCCCCCATCATATTCGTGATACCATGCTATCGGGTGGTATCCCATCGAAATTCCGCCCTCGTAACTCTCCTCATCAATGGTAAGCAACACATTAATTTCATCATACATATCCCGGTAGCTGTACCATTCATCCGTACGATCCCACCGTTCAGGTAAAAACTCAGTCATCGGGTGATTGGGATCTGCAACCTCCAGAATTCCCTGCTGAACATTTGGGTGAGGATCGTTGATTCCGGGATGATCTGAAAAGTATCCTCCGACCAAGCGGCCGTACCAGCCCCAGTGATACTCGGTATCTGCCGCAGAGTGAATTCCCACAAATCCTCCGCCAGCCTGGATAAAACGTTCAAACTCTGTTTCCTCGTAGTGATTCAGCACATCACCAGTTGTATTCAGGAATACTACTGCAGCATATTGTTGCAGGTTCTCTTCCGTAAAAAAACCTGCGTTTGTGGTTGTATCAACTGCAAAACCACGCTCTTCCCCCATCTGCTGAATGGCTTGAATACCGTCGGGAATTGACGCATGATAAAAACCAGCCGTCTTTGAAAAAACAAGAACACGAGGCTCTTCAAAACTATTACAAGATGAAAAAACGATAAAAAGTGTAGCAAAGATGATAAATATTCGTCCAGCTCCGAGATTTAAAGGCATAGCAGATGTATAAATTTTTCTATTTTTTTAGCCCTAATTAATACACAAATAATTTAATAGTTCAAAACCTGCCTTTACTAAAATTGTTTAGATCTACAGGAAAGTTTGTAGGTACTCATCGCATTTTAATAGTCTGGATTTTCTACGTAATTCGGTTCGCTGAACCGAAAAGACCAGAAGGTGTAAAAGATGCACACTATTTTGAAACGTCATCACGGACTCTTTTCCGCGATCTCCAATCATCACACAGTAAAATTTCATGGAGATCTCCATGCTCCATCGGAGCATTATATTTGTAGAAAATTAAGACGGTGATATACATCCGCCGTGCCGTAGGTACGGCATATTTTGATAGGTTTATGGATTATAAATTGCCTCAAAGCCCTTTCAAAGAAACATATTGTTCCTACGGAACATCGTGGATTCGGGACCCTTTATTTCTACAAATATATCGTCTCTACGAGACGGGTTTTTCAGGTCCCTTGATTCGAACCATCCCGTGACTACAGACCCCGATCCACGATCTCCACTCGCATAGCAAATCGTGGGACACATGATTCAAATCTGACGAACGAACCCAAATGGGTGATACCGAATCAGATGCGTCATGACTTATTTGGAAGATAAACGATTACGTCCACCACATCATCCACAGCCTTCTGAATCCAACCCAATAATCATTCAGGACTCCATGCTCCATCGGAGCATTATATTTGTAGAAAATTTAGGCGGTGATATACATCCGCCGTGCCGTAGGTACGGTATGTTTTTTTAGGGTTATGGATTTTAAATTGGCTCAAAGCCCGTTCTAAGTAACATTTTGTCCCTACGGAACACCCCGGATTTGGGATCCTCTTTTTTCTACAAGTATATCGTCTCTATGAGATAGGTTTGTTCATGCTTCTGGATTCGTACTATCTCCTCATCACGGACCCCGATCCGGAAAAAACCACCCTCAAAAACTGTACGAATAAACATTGATCATCTGTTCACCCGTGTCCGATTCTGCAAGCTGGTAGAGTCGTCCTGAATGAGCCTTCATGATTATTCCTTCGGGCATATCCGTAATTCTGCCCAGAATTTCACCGTTTTCATCCAGTGCTATCCACACCTCACTGAGGTTCTCATCATCCCCAATTAGATACATCCAAACCACTCCGTCAGGATCGTAATGGAGTATCTGAACTTTCCCTTTTGTGTCAGGCATCTGACTGATCAGGTTCGAAATCTGGGCACCTTCTAATCCCATCTGTTCTGTAATATCTTCAATGAATTCCCTCTTTTCAGCCTCTGTGAGTGGAATATCAGGTTGTGCAAATCCAACAGAATCGGTTCTCTCTCCGGTTGACAGATCATATTTTTCAAATCCAACCCTCAGGCTGTTGCCAATCATCACCCGGTCTTCATAAAAATTAAAGAGCGTTCTCCTGTGATGTGGAGATGATGTGGTTGCCAGAAGCTGATTGTTGTCATTCCGAAGTTCAATGATCTGGTCTCTTTGAAACTCCATGACCGGATCGCCATCGGCTTCACCATTCTCCCCTACTTTATTCAGTTTGATTACATCCACATCGGGCTCCACGGGAGATGGATATTCTAAGACATAAATTATTCCGTCAGCCGTCATATGAAATTCACGCGGATTAAAATCGGGGCTCAAATCATTAATGTGATGTAGTTCGGGTTGAGTATCATTCTGTAGCCGATAGTGACTCAACCGGCCCTGCGCCCAATCGAAAAGCAAAAGATCATTTTGGTTTGACAGGGATACTCTCCCGATTTGCCGGACTTCACCCGGCCCTTCTCCCTCAGTGAGTTCAGATGAGAGATAGGTACCATCGTTATCGAACAGGTGAATAGAATGCTGCTGATTGTCCACAATCAAAATTTCTCCGCTTTCTGCTACTAATAGCTGCATGATGCGGCCAAAAACCAGGTCGTCAGGCAGTGTATCTTCACTTATCTGGAAAAGCTCTGAAATCTCAATATCCGGTGCGCTCAGGTCATCATACACGGAATCTTCTGATGGTGTGCAGGAAATCAGCAGAAACACTGCTATTGTAACATTGAAGAAGTATAAAACAGAATAGTTTTTGATCATTTTTCTCAGATGAATTCAGGTTATTTGAGGAATGTATCTTACCGGACTGAATTTTTCAAGCCAAACGTGATAAACCTCTGAACTAAACACTTTATACTCCCAAAACTTGAGTTACAGCTGCATGATATGCTATGTATGAAATCTTAAAAATAATCTCCGATTTCCGTTCTCGAATCACCTCCTTTTTTGTTAATTTGATGTTTCATCTTCGGTTCATTTCTGGTACAAGGCTCCAGGTTCAAAACCGGCTTATCGCTCATTTTTAGAACGTTTTTGTGTTTATGGCAGATCAAAGAGGCCCCAACTTTCAGAACGGTAACAGCAGTCACACCCCGAATGACGGGGGGCGGGTTCCGCCGCAGGCAACTGAAGTTGAGGAAGCTGTTCTCGGGGCGATGCTGATTGAACATGAGGCGGCAACGATTGCGCTGCAGCAGCTTCAATCCGAAGATTTTTACAAACCGGCTCACCGCCACATTTTTGAAACGCTTCACGACCTCTACGAACGCGATAATCCGCTGGATCTTCTTACCGTTGAAAATGAACTTCGCGACAATGGGCTTCTCGAAACGGTAGGCGGAGGCGGTTATCTGGCCGACCTCACCCGCTCTGTCAGTTCTGCCGCGAACGTGAGCTACCATGCACAGATCATCTCCGAAAAAGCGATTAAACGAAAGCTGATTCTTCAGTGCAACGAAATCATCAAAAACGCCTACGACTCCACAACTGACGCTTACGAATCGCTCGATTCAGCCGAGCAGCGAATTTTTGAAATTGCCAATACAAAATCGCGGGCAAGTGCACAGGCGATTGGTGATGTGCTGAAAGATACCCTGCAATATCTCGAAGATCTTCGCGGAAAACCGTCAGGCATAACCGGTGTCCCTGCCGGGCTTGATGTGGATAAATACACATCCGGCTGGCAAAACGGGGATCTGATTATTATCGCAGCCCGGCCTTCGATGGGAAAAACGGCTTTTACGCTAACCTGTGCACGTAATGCGGTGCTCTATCCCGACGAGTCGATGCGCAAAAACGTGGCGATTTTCAGCCTGGAGATGTCCTCCCAGCAGCTCGTTCAGCGGTTTCTTACAATGGAAGCCCGGATTGATGCCCAGCAGGCGCGAACCGGTCAGTTGAAAGATGAAGATTTTAAACGCCTGATCGATGCGGCCAGCCGCCTGTTTACAGCCAAAATTTTTATTGATGATACTCCCGGCCTGAGCCTGATGGAGCTTCGCACAAAATGCCGCCGTCTGAAAAGTGAACATGATATCGGTTTGATTGTGGTTGATTACCTTCAGCTCATGACCGCCAACTCCCGCGATATCGGCAGCCGTGAACAGGAGATCGCCATGATTTCACGTGGACTGAAAGGATTGGCTAAAGAGTTAAACGTTCCGGTCATCGCCCTCTCGCAGCTTAGCCGCCAGGTAGAACAGCGCGGCGGCGATAAGCGTCCGCAGCTCAGTGACCTTCGGGAATCGGGATCAATCGAGCAGGATGCCGATGTGGTCTGTTTTCTTTATCGTCCGGAGTATTATGGAATTACAACTACAGCCGAAGGGCAGTCAACCAACGGCCTCGCCGAATTGATTATCGGAAAACAGCGTAACGGTCCGGTTGGATCCTCCAACATGTATTTCGTGAAGCAGTATGCCCGATTTGAGAAGCTCACCCAGACGGATGGAGCAATGCCGGGCGGTGCCGATAACGGCGATACTCCATTTCTGCCGGAAGATAGCCCCGCCACACCGCCACCCACGCACAACCCCGGCGGCGACGATGCACCGTTTTAGTGATTTGAGATTTGAGATGAGAGATAATAGATTTGAGACCTTCCCCTCCCCGGAGGGGACAGACCAGCAAAAGATCGCAAAGCGAGACTTTTACTGGTCAGGGGTGGGTCCCACGAAGCCACGCAAAATCCCCTGCTACGAACCCACCTCTGTCTCGTCGCTTTCCTGCCTGTGGCAGACGCTCTGGAGGCGGTCTCCTCCCGCGGAGGAGGAGATCAAACATATTTTTGTCTGTTAAATACTATCATCAAACCATAAAAAACCTAAAGCGCTTCTGCCGCTCCGCTTCCCAGGAGGTAGATGGTTCCATCAAAACCGGCAATATAGATTTCGTTCTGTTCATCAACCCCGAAAGATGGAATATTGAAGTTTGCGTTGTAGATTTCAGTGTTTGATGGGTTTTCCGTATCTGAAATATCGAGCGCCCAAATTCTGCCAGAGATGAAATCGCCGTAAATATAATACCCATAAAGCTGGGGATAGGCAGATCCGCGGTATACAAATCCGCCTGTGATGGATCGATCGCCCTGGCTGTGATCATATTCATATACCGGCATCTCGAGGCCGTCCGTTTCGCAACTTGATCCCGGAGGGTAGCAGATCGATCCTTCTACAATATTCCATCCGTAGTTCCGTCCGTTTTCAATGATGTGAATCACCTCGCGGTCACTCTGCCCCACATCAGCGGCCCATAGTACTTCGGTTTCCGCATCAAAGCTAAATCGCCAGGGGTTTCGCAGGCCGTAAGCAAAAATCTCTTCACGGAATCCTTCATTATTATTTACAAATGGGTTATCGGCAGGAATGCCGTATTGATTTCCGTTCTGAGGATTATCCACATCAATCCGCAAGATTGCTCCTAAAAGATTGGTCCTGTCCTGAGCATTATTACCGGGATCACCCCCGCCTCCGCCATCGCCGGATGCAATATAAAGATAGCCGTCCGGCCCAAATGCCAGGTGACCTCCGTTATGATTTCCCTGCGGCTGGTTGTAGCTCAACAACTCGACTTCACTTCCTGCATCTGCGCGGTTTGGATCATTAGAAGAGACTTCAAATCGTGAAATCACAGTACGGCTTGGTCCGTATGCAGTATAATTCACATATACATACCTATTGCTTTCAAAATCGGGATGAAAAGCCAGGCCAAGCAGGCCTTGTTCATTTGCACCATCGTTTACCCTTTCCCGAATATCCAGAAAAACTTCTGCATCCTGCGCTTCCGGATCGTTTGAAAACACTGATATCACGCCCTCCTGCTCCACTACAAACAGACGATCGGTTCCGTCACCGGCATTTTGGATGTCAAGCGGACGTGTGAATGAAAGTTCAGGAAAAGCATTTACAATTGCACTTTCATCACCATTTTCGCCAGGCGGGGGAAACGGCTCGGAGGTAGTTTCGCAAGAGGAAAGAAACAGAAGCAGGGGAAGGAAAAGCAATAGTAAACGCATCGGAAATTTTTTGAATTCTAAATTCAGTTAAATCAACGTTTTCCTATGCTACTTCTTATCTAATTGATTGTTTCATCAACCCAAATAAAAGGTTGAATCTACAGGTTCAGCACTTATTTCTCATCAAAACTCAATCCCTAATTTCTCAGCGGCTTACCGGTCTTTAACATGTGTTCCATCCTTTTATGCGTTCGTTCATCCTGAAAACACTCCAGAATTGCCTCTCGCTCAAGTTTCAGAATGTAGGATTCCGAAAGTTCCTGCGGCTCACTCAGGCTTCCTCCGGTCATGATCCCGGCTACTTTACCGGCCAGAATTTTATCGTATGGAGATGCAAATTTTCCTTCAGTCATGTTATAGAGCGTGACGTCGAGGACGCTTTTACCGGTCTGCCCCATCACCTTGATTTTTGGCTCTGCCGGAGGCCTGTACCCGGATTCAGCGAGTGAAACAGCCTGGTTCTTCGCCACCGATAACAGCAGATCGCGGTTCATCAGAATCATGTCCGATTCGCGAAGATAGCCCAGTTCTTTTGCTTTGCGGGCGCTGTCTGACACTTTTGCCAGGCCGATTGTCTTGAAAGCGTGTTTCAGATAAGGCAGCGGATCGGCATCTTCCGACTCCTCTACATTTTCCATCGCCCGAATCAGCAATTCTTTTGTACCGCCTCCGGCCGGAATGAGTCCCACTCCAAGTTCCACCAACCCGCAATAAAGTTCATGATGTGCCACCACTTTGTCGCAGTGCATCATAAACTCCACTCCACCGCCGAAACATCTGCCCGAAACGGCAGCAACAACCGGAAACGGCTGATATCGCAATCCAACCGCAACCCGCTGAAAATTTTCCACGGCTTCCTTTATTTGATCAAAATCTCCATCTTTCAGCGCTTTTCCGGCTTCACTTAAGTTTGCACCGTAGCTGAAATTTTCGTGATCGTGACCGATAACCATCGACTGAAACTGTTCCTTCACGATATCGCAGGCGTGTTCAACCGACTGAACCAGTTCAAATCCAAGTGTCTGCTGTTTGGTTCGGAATTCAAAAAGCGCAACTCCATCACCCATATCATACAGCCCGGCACTTTTGTTGCCCCAAACTTCATTGGGGCCTGTTTTCAGGCCTGCAACCGTAACCGCACCTTTTGCCGGCGGGGAGAGCTGATCGATCTCTCCGGTTGCCAGATTGTAAATGGTGCCATCCTTATAAAATGATCTTCGCCCGCTGTCGAGCATTTTCTTAACCGAATCCGGGACCTCTTTTCCTTCCGAAATCATCCGTTTTACGGATTCGCTCACGCCGATGGCGTCCCATCGCTGAAACGGCCCAAGCTCCCAGTTAAAACCCCACTGCATCGCCCGGTCGATCGACTCCGCCGATTCTGTAATTTCGGGGATTCGATTCGCCGAATAGAGCAGCAGATCGCAATGTATTTTCCACAAAAACCTTCCCGCCTCGTCATCTTGATTTACAAGAAATTTCAGGCGCTCACCCGCTGTTTTGAACTCTTTTTTTGCTTTCTCAGCCGACTCAAACGATACCTCTTTTTGAGGCTCATACTCCAGCGTATCGGGATCAACAACATGGTATTCATTTCCCTTTTCCCCTTTAACTTTTTTATAAAATCCACGCCCTTTTTTATTTCCGTGAGCACCCTCTTCCACCATCTTTTTAAATGCTTCCGGCAGTTTGAAGACCTCACGCCGTTCATCATCAGGTATGGCGGGATAGAGATTTTCAGAAACATGGTTAATCACATCAAGCCCGGCCATATCTGCAGTACGAAAGGTAGCGGCTTTGGAGTATCCGGTCAGTGTTCCGGTGAGAAAATCGATCTCTTCGGCGCGGAATTTTCCTTCAAAAAACCAGGGCATCATCGCCGCCATCGAAAAAACCCCGATTCGGTTTGCAATAAAATTCGGGGTGTCCTTACAGCGAACCACACCTTTTCCAAGAATCTTTTCACAAAACCGGCTCATATACGTCGTAACATCCTCATCGGTGCTTTTTGTCGGGATGATTTCGAGTAGTTTCATGTAGCGCGGCGGGTTGAAAAAATGCGTCCCCAGAAAATGCGCTTTAAACTCATCCGACTGTTCCTCGCTGATTTCCGAAATCGGCAGCCCGGATGTATTGGAACTGACGATGGTTCCCTGTTTACGCACCTTTTCAATTTTGGCCATCATCTCTTTTTTGATGTCCATTCTCTCCACAATTACTTCGCAAACCCAGTCGGCATCTTCAATCCATCCCAGGTGATCTTCAAAATTTCCCGGCTCTATCCGATCCGCCCATTCCGGCAGCGCAAGCGGCGCAGGATTCATTTTCTTGAGCTTCTCAATATTCTCTTCCGATGTTTTATTCGGCTGATCCGGATCATCCGATCTCAGATCCAGCAGCTTTACATTCAGCCCGGCGTTCACACAGTGCGCCGCGATCTGGCTTCCCATCACACCGGAACCGAGAATGATGACATTTTGGATGTTTTTCACTTTAGATCGAAATTCTTGAGACATAGTAGTTTCCGGATTTTTGCATTGAAAAATAGGTATGAAGTGGTATGTTCAAAATGTATAACTCATCACTAAAAATTCATCACTTAGAACTCAGAACTAAGAACTACTCATCTTCATACATCGATTCTATCTCCTTTTCGTACTTCTCGTTTATCACGGGCCGTTTCACCTTTTGGGTTGGTGTAAGCTCTCCGCCTTCAATAGAAAGCGCTTCCTTCAGAAGTACAAATTTTTTCACCTTCTCCCACGGTGAGAGCTCTTTATTGGCCTTATCTACTTCTTCCTGGATCAAATTGAGAACTTTTTCATCTTTGTTGATGGGATCCGATGGTGAATATCCATCGCGTTTCAGCCGTTTTTTCACGTTATCATATGCGGGCACAATCAAAGCGGAGCAGAATTTCCGCTGGTACCCGATCACAACCACCTGGTCGATATAACCGCTGTTAATAAGGCGGTTCTCGATATTTTGAGGCGCTACATACTTACCGGTGGAAAGTTTGAACATCGATTTCTTACGATCAGTGATGTATAGAAAACCATCATCGTCGATTTTCCCCACATCCCCCGTTTTAAACCATCCATCACCGGTAATAACTTCTTCAGTTTTTTCAGGCAGTTTGAAATAGCCTTTCATCACGTGAGGGCCGCGAGTGAGGATTTCCTTATCATCTGCAATTTTAATCTCCACATCTTCAAGAGCTTTACCCGATGAACCGATCCGCATCTCGCCCGGCCTCTGCACCGTAATCACCGGAGACGTTTCGGTGAGTCCGTACCCCTGCACGCAAATGATCCCGATCGCGTTCATAAATTTGAACACCTCCGGTGAAAGAGCCGCTCCTCCGCTGACTACGCCGGACAAGTTACCGCCAAACAGCTCCCGGATTTTGCTATAAATCAGTTTATCGGCAAGTTTATGTTTGATGCCGTCCAGTCCCGAAGGCGGGTTTTCAGGATTGTAATCTTCCGTGCGATAAATCGCCCAGTAGTATAGATTTTTCTTTAAGCCGCTCAGCTCCTGGCCTTTCACCTTCACACCGGTCTGAATTTTTTCAAGCAGCCGCGGGACAGTAGCCAGGAAAAATGGCTTCACATAAGCCATATCATCGCGAACTTCATCGATCACCTCAATGTAATGGATTTTGCACCCCATGCTGATGTACATATAGCTAATCATCCGCTCAAACACATGTGAGAGAGGCAGATAAGAAAGTACATGCTCACCGTTGAATCGTTCTCGTTCAAACGGCAGCTTTTCGAGTGATGCCTTTACGTTAAATGCGATATTGTTGTGGGTAAGCATCACGCCTTTCGGCACGCCTGTAGTGCCGGAGGTGTAAATCAGAGTGGCAAGATCATCCGGTTCAATCGACTCCCGGATCTCTGCAAGCAGCTTTGGATTCTCTTTTCTGAACTGCTCCCCTTGTTCAAGAATCGCCTCAAACGGACGAAGTTTTTGATGCTCAGAGCCGAACAGAGTGATTATCGCCTCTACAGTGGTCACCTCTTTAATGATCGGTTTGGTTTCAGAAAAAAGCTTGTCGTTCGATACAATGTGAATCTTAGACTCGGAATTTTCGAGGATGTATTTGATTTGATCTCCCGGCTGCGTGGGATAGATAGGCACATTCGCTGCGCCAAGACTTAAAATCGCCAGGTCACAGATAAGCCACTCCGTACTGTTTTCCGCGTGTAAAGAAACTTTATCTCCGCGCCTGATGCCCAGTTCATACAGGCCGTATGCAAACTGCTCCACTTTAGTTTTAAAATCTTCAGCAGAAGTTTCATGCCACTCTCCATTTCGTTTGGTAGAAGTGAACAGTCCGGTTTCGGCGGAATCTATTCCTTTATAAAGAAGATCCGGTAGAGTTTCAGGTGAGTATCTCATATCAAAATGTTTGGTTTACAGGCTGTAACGAAAGGTTAACACCGTTACCCTTAATTTACACTTTGACGCGACTTTTAAAAATTTCTTTTAAAAATTGTTGATACAAAAATCTGTAATTCTCTTTGGCACCATCTACTTAGACCATTGAACCAAAAACCCAAATGTGTCTCTCAATCCAATTCATACTTTGAGCATTACAAATCCGACTAAACGTGCCATCTATTTAATTATCTGTTCATGATACCATGATACCATTCACATTTCACGGTAAAAGAACCTATTTTTTGACCCATAACCCAATCAAAAAAAACTACTATGCAAATTGAAGAGGAAATCCGAAAGAAAGCTGAGCAGCTGTTTTCATCAAACCAAAAACATATGGGTGATGCGCTTGGAATTGAGTTTGATAGAATAAGCCGAGCGGAGATGCGTGCAACAATGCCGGTGAGTGAACAGACCGTTCAGCCGTTCGGCATCCTCCATGGCGGCGCATCGGTTGCCCTGGCGGAAACTCTCGCTTCCATCGGGGCGTGGCTGAACCTGAGTGACGATAACAAGACAGCGGTAGGCCTGGAGATCAATGCCAATCACATTCGTCCTGTTCGGCTGGGCGGCAAGGTGACCGGAATTGCAAAACCGATCCACCGGGGTTCACAAACTCAAGTCTGGGAAACACGAATTGAAACCGAAGATGGGAAACTGGTATCCATCTCACGCTGTACCCTTGCGATTGTGAACCGAAGGTAATCCGGTTTTATGAAGGGTGAATATAGATGACGCTAAAACAAAAAACCCGAAGTCCGCTGTGGAATCTCCGGGTTTTAAACTCTCTTTATTGTTTTACATCCCTTGTTTATTCTCCCTATATCGTACCAAATTGAATCATTCTCTAATTTTCTCTTTCGAGATTTGGGGTACAGGTTTCAATATTCATTACTCTGTAAACCGGGCAGAATGAAAGTGCTCCTGAAGCGATAAATATGAGCCCTAAAAATCCCCACAGGCTGTCATACCACAGACCTGCAAATAGTATGATCATTCCTAAAACTACACGTAACAGAGCATCTGAGAATCCTACATTTTTTTTGATAATTTTCATGACGGTCACCTTTTATTTTTAATTAATGTTGTATCAATGGTTAACATGACGTTTTGTTACTTATATGATACTGAACCCGCTGATTCCTGTCTGTACTCCGGCACCTGATCGTGATGTAGTCGAATCCACTACATGCGAAGTGTTCACCTGTTAAAGTTTTCGTCCATTTTGTCTGTGCTGTTTCCTTTGGCGAAAACCCTTCCTATATTTACTAATGTCAAATTTTTGCCCGGGTGGCGGAATTGGTAGACGCGCCGGATTCAAAATCCGGTGATGGCAACATTGTAGGGGTTCGAGTCCCCTCCCGGGTACTGAGTAAAACACATAAACCCTTAACTTTATATGAGTTAGGGGTTTTTTATTTATAACAGGTAAAGGTATAGGTAAAGGTTTTTACATATATCTGAATTAACAGGAAGCAAGAATATTGATTTTCACTGTTTCAGTTCTTGAGAGTGAAATCTACCTCATCACAACCTTATAAACTATTCAATTACTCAAATACCCACGTTACCAATTAGATCTTCTTCTAAGGTACAAGCAACCAGATAGTAACTTACAATACATTACTAATCATTTTCTTTGCCAGTAGAGATTTCATCTATGCAGATTTATCTGCACCGGCAGGCAGGGATTGGGTTGTTTCGCTGGAAAACGATACATCGCACTGCAAAATCTCCCTTCAATTTCCGAGTATATAACTGTGCTACCCCTCATCCACAATTCATCTAAATCACAATTAAATTACAGTCCTTATCAATGACCTTGTACAGGGTAAATCATTGCGTTTAAACACTTTAATAATGATTTATAAATTTGATCCTACTCCTTTACGCACTTACTTCAGCATTCACAATGCTACATTTTATTAAATAAGACCACCTTTTATTTTTTAGTTTTTTAAATCTGGAAGACTATTCACTAAAATAAATTAGATTTTTTAAAAAATATTTTTTATTTAGAAAAAAGCGTCAAAAAGTAATAAGCATTTGAGAGAACCAATAAGATCGAGATAGATAAATATTGTTTTTTTCATTTCTTGAAAACAAAACATTTATTGGTTAATCATTAGTCTTAGGTTCACCTTCTATCCCGATTAATAACTTTAATCGGATATGCAAAATATCAAAGATAATAAGAAAGGGGATATTGCTGACCTCACTCAAGAGCAGGCTACTGATTCGAATGCAATTGAGATCCCCGAACTATCCTTACCCAAAGGTGGTGGTGCATTAAAAAGCATTGATGAGAAATTTGAAGTTAACGCTGCAAATGGCACGGCATCTTTTTCCATCCCGTTGCCAATCACACCCGGCCGAAATGGTTTCGCCCCTTCACTCTCACTTTCTTATAACTCAGGAGGAGGTAATAGTCCGTTCGGAGTGGGCTGGTCGCTTAGCTACCCAATGATTCAGTGCAGGACGGATAAGCGTCTGCCCCAATACCAGGATAGTACGGACGAAGATACGTTTATGTTTTCTGGAGCGGAGGATTTGGTACCCTATCTTGAGGTCCCAAATGAAGGTGAGGAAAACTGGAAACGGAGAGAGCATTCAACAGATGCAGTTATTGTACATCAGTATCGGCCAAGGGTTGAAGGAGGATTTACCCGCATTGAACGCATCACGCGAAAGGTTGATGGACAGGTTTACTGGAAGGTCACGACCCGGGAAAACGTTACCACCTTCCTTGGACTTAGTCCCAACGCCCGCATTTTTGATCCGGAGGATGAATCGAAGATTTATTCCTGGCTGCCCGAATTTAGTTACGACGGGAAAGGAAATTGGATGCGATACGAGTATAAAGCCGAAAATCTGGCACACGTCCCAAACGATGTACATGAGAGAAATCGCCATGCTGGCATAGCAAAGTTTACTAATCGATATCTGAAACGGGTAAAATACGGCAATCGAACACCCTGGTATGCCGATGACCCCTTCAATCCCACCCTTCCTGACACGGATGCTGAATATTTTTTTGAGGTCGTAATGGATTACGGGGACCACAAAGACCCTGGGAATAGTGAACAGACTCCTACTTATGAAGAGTCTCGACCTTGGGAGTCTAGGCCCGATGCATTTTCCTCCTACCGTTCCGGCTTTGAAATACGCACTTACCGGCGTTGCTTTAATATTCTGATGTTTCATCATTTTCCGGACGAGGTTCAGTTTGAAGATACGACTGATGAAGGTACAACTGATGGAGAACCATTTGGGAGCAATTACCTGGTCAAATCATTAGCTCTAAGCTATCAACCATCTTCGATTAATGAGTCAGGCCAAACCGAGGTAAGCTACTTACAATCGGTTACACAAAAAGGGTTTATCCAAAAAGCTGATACGTATTTTGAAAAGAGCCTACCTCCCACCGAGTTTGAGTATCAGAACCTTCAGTGGAATACGGAAGCACGGGTTGTGGATAGTGACAGTATCATGAATGCTCCTGTGGGGCTGACCAACAATTATCAGTGGGTTGATTTGTATGGAGAGGGCATAAATGGAATTCTAACCGAGCAAGCAGAGGGTTGGTATTATAAGTCTAATCTTGGTGACATCGATGAGGACCGGCAAGTACGCTTTACCAAAGCAAATAAGGTTATCCCTAAACCATCCTTTTCTGGACTATCCAACGGTGTGCTATCCATTCAGGACTTAGAGTCAAATGGACAAAAACAGGTGGTGGTAAACAGCCCTGGTATGCAAGGTTATTTTGAGCTGACTGAAGGTGATGATTTTAAGTCGTTTGAGCCGTTTGAACAGGTAGCAAACGTAAATCTACAGGATCCCAATACACGGCTGCTTGACCTGAATGGAGACGGTCAGCCCGAAATTGTGATGACCGAGGATAACCTTTTCACCTGGCATCCTGCAGATGGTAAAAAAGGATATAAACGGGCGGAATCTTCATCAAAGACGATTGATGAAGAGAAAGGACCAGCCTTTGTATTTGCAGATACGGATCAGCAGGAGTCCATTTTCCTGGCCGACATGAGTGGAGACGGATTGACCGATATAGTAAGGGTACGAGACGGGGAGATTTGCTACTGGGCTAATAAAGGATATGGGCGCTTTAGTGCAAAAATTAATATGGGCAATGCTCCCCATTTTGACCACCCTGATCAGTTCAATCCAAAGTATCTGCAGCTTTCAGATATAAGCGGCACTGGGGCATCGGACATCATCTACCTGGGCAGGAATAAATTTAAGGCTTATATAAATTTAACAGGAAATGCCTGGAGCGAAGCCCACCAAATAGAACCGTTCTTCCCTATAGACAGCAATACTCAGCTTTCAGTTATTGATCTGCTTGGCACGGGTACGTCCTGTATCGTCTGGTCATCCGACCTGCCGGCTGAAAGCCATGCCCCCATGCGCTACATGGATCTAATGGACAGCAAAAAGCCACATGTACTGAAGAAATATGTAAATAATTTTGGTAAGGAAACTTCGCTGGAGTATAAAAGCTCTACACACTTTTATCTAAAGGATAAGCAAGAAGGCAGACCCTGGATTACCAAGCTGCCCTTCCCGGTTCAGGTGGTTGCCAAATCTATAACAGAAGATAAGATAACGGACGTACGTTTTACGGCAGAATACTGCTATCACCACGGGTACTACGATCACCAGGAACGCGAGTTCCGTGGATTCGGGATGGTAGAACAACGGGATACAGAGGAGTACGAGCACTGGAAAGCCAACAATGAAGGAAATCAGCTGGAAAAATCGGAAGAACTCTATCAGGCTCCGACCTTGACCAAAACCTGGTTCCATACGGGTGCGTTTTTAGATCGTGAGAATATTTTAACGCAGTTTAAGGAAGAGTACTGGTTCGAAGAGTACAATAACGTCTTTCCGGATGCTCCTATTACAGTATCGGAACCGGAGCTTGAAGATGCACGGATTGTTGCCAATCAAACGCTGGAAGATCGGTTTGATATCACGGAACTGAGTGCAGAGGAATACCGGGAAGCACTGCGAGCTTGTAAAGGCATGACGCTTCGCCAGGAAGTTTTTGCTCTGGATACTCCATCTGAAGATCCTTCGCTTGAAGAACAGCAAAAAGAGCTCAAGCCCTATTCGGTAGCCACTCATAATTGTCACATTCAACTGCTTCAGCCAAGAGGTGAGAACAGGTACGGTTCTTTCATCGTAACTGAAAGCGAAGCCCTCACCATTCATTATGAACGGGATGAAACCGATCCGCGGATAGCTCATACACTCAATACCAAAATTGATGAATTAGGCAACATTCTGGAATCTGCTTCAGTAGTCTATCCACGCATTCGAATTAATGACTCGCTTGCAACTGTAATAAACAGCGCCTCGGCTATGACTTATGAAAGGCCGGAAGAAAAACAGGCTTATATGGATAGCCTGGAATTTGTGAAGACTGAACAAGAAAAGACACTCATCACGTATAGCAAAAATATTTTTACAGGCGATATTATTGAAGATGAGATCTACCGACTTCGCCAGCCGGCAGAAACCAAAACCTATGAAATTACCAGCCTTGACTTGTTGAATGAGCTTTATGAGGTTGACGAATTTGCTGGAATATTTGAAGATCCAGATGGAGAAATTGACTATCACAAATCGCCTGATCCCAGTTCTGAAAGGCATCAATATCGTCTTATCGAGCACATTCGTTCTCTTTATTATGATGAGCAGTTAGTAGATGCTCTCCCATTAGGACAACTCAGCACTCATGGTATTTCATATGAGAGTTATCAGTTAGCCTATACACCGGATCTGCTTGATAATATTTTCACGGACGAAGATGGAACCAATAACCGGCTTCCATCCGATTTGGATGCGCTGTTATCAGATGAAGGTAAATTTGTCCATAGCGAGGACGAAAATAACTGGTGGATTCGTTCAGGCAGGCCCCTGTTTATCCGACCTGAAGAGGGAGAGGATATTACAACCGTTAAAAATCGCTTTTTTTCTCCCATCGCTTACCTATCTCCTTTCGATTCGGTAACCTCGGTTTCTTATTACAAAGATTATTTCCTGATGCTAAAGGAGACCGAGGATGCACTGGAAAACCGTATGGCCGTGGAACGGTTCAACTTTCGCACACTGGCACCGATCAGAATGAAAGATATCAACGATAATATTTCTGAGATCCTGGTTGATGAACTGGGACTGGTGAAAGCGATGGCTGTACTCGGTAAAGGCGACGAAGCCGATACCCTGGATGGATTGGCCGAGTACACTACCGAGGATGAGCGAAATGATATTGAAAACTATTTTACGTTCGCAAATACGAATGACTTGCGCACCACCGCGAGAAATCTGCTGCAGGGAGCAACCAGCCGGTTTGTTTATAATTTTCATCGATACCTCTCATCTGTACAACTACTCGAAGAGCAACTAACGGAAAATCCAGAAACCGGGGAATGTGCTATGGTTAAATTCCTGCCAACCGTTGTGGGAAGTATCAACCGCGAGCAGCATCATAGCAACAATCCCAACAGCCCGCTTCAACTGGGTTTTGAATACTCTGACGGCATGGGCAACGTGGCGATGGCCAAAGCCCAAGCCGAGCCCGGTGAAGCGCTAAAGCTGAATATCCAGGAGGATTGCAGCTACACGCTTGAAAGGGATGATACCGGCGATAATCTGCGCTGGATTGGCAATGGACGAACTGTGCTCAATAACAAAGGGAATCCCGTTAAACAGTATGAGCCCTACTTTTCGGTGAATCCGTTTTACGAAGATAATAAGGAGCTGGTAGAGCGGGGTTTCACTCCGATCATCTATTATGATGCCATGGGCCGGTACATTCGGACCGAGCTGCCCGATGGTTCTTTCACGAAAGTAGAGTTTGACAGTTGGCAGCAGGCAAGCTATGACCAAAACGACACTGTGATGGACAGCCAGTGGTATGATGACCGTTTCAACCGCCGCATCGACGCCGAACTCACAGAAGCAGGGAAAGATCCTATAAAAGAAAAGAAAGCTGCCGAAAAAGCAGCCAAACACCATAACACGCCAACGGTCTTGCACTTTGACACTTTAGGGCGACCTATTGTAAGTGTTGCCCATAATAGGATTGAGGAAAATGATCCCAACGGCAATGTAATTGATACGAGAGATGAGTTCTACAGCACACTCATTAACCGGGATATTGAAGGCAATGTTCGCAGCGTGGTTGATGCTCGGAACAACACCGTCATGGAATATAAGTATGATATGCTGGGACATCGCGTGTATCAGAACAGCATGGATGCGGGCCGGCGGTGGACGTTGAATAACGTGGCCGGAAATCCTGTTCGCAACTGGGATGACATGGACCACCATTTTACAACGAGCTATGACGTATTACAACGTCCCATGGAAAAACAACTCCAAATTCTATCAGAAGATGCAAATGTTCATGTAATTGAGAAGATTATCTACGGGGAAAGTCAGGCAGACGCGAAACTAAAGAACCTCCGCGGGCAGGTTTACCAGCATTACGATTCAAGCGGACGAATGACCAACCTGCAATTTGATTATAAAGGCAACCTGCTGGAGGCGAAGCGTCGATTGGCCGCGACTTACGATGAAGAAATTATTGACTGGTCAGATGGTTCGCCGACCAATCGCTTGGACGAGGAGGTATTTACTTCTATTACTGAATACGATGCGATGAACAGAATGACGCGCCTCTATAATTGGCACCGAAGTGTGGACCGTGTGGCCGTTTATGAACCAAGCTATAATGATCGTGGAACTCTTGAAGCGGAAGATCATATTACAGCTGCTCAGCGTATAAGCGATGGATACACCGACGGCCGCCGAATCACTGCTGTATCTGGCATTCAATACAACGAGAAAGGACAGCGTACCCGAATGCTCTTCGGAAACGGGACGGCCACCCGTTACTTATATGACTCTCAAACGTTCCGGCTCATTCAATTGCGAACAACCAAAAATCCAACAAATGAGGCGCTTCCAACCGGACCGTCGAATTTATCGGACCCCAATACGCTTCAAAACCTCTATTACACGTATGACCCGGTGGGAAACATCTCGGAAATTAAAGATGATGCCTATAAACCGGTCTTTTTCGACAACCAGCGGGTGGAACCCAAAAGCCGCTATACCTACGATCCGTTGTATAGGCTGATTCGGGCTGAAGGCAGAGAAAACATTAGTTTTGATAACGCGCCAGGCCCCAAAGAACCCGATCCTTTCTCAACCAACAATTTTCCCATCACGGACCAAACACTTCGCAAGTACACCCAAACATATGAGTACGACAGCGTTGGCAACATCCTGAAGATGCGACACATTAACAGTGTAGAGCGCTGGACGCGCAATTATAAATACGATACCAACAACAACCGCCTCGACCGCACATGGAAAAAAAGTGATACAGCCAGCGCTGTGGTTTATCAAAACGACGCCCACGGCAACATGCTGAACTACAACAATACGCCGGAAGAATACCGCCCGAACTGGGATTACAGAGACCGTATGCATCACTTGAACCTCGGGGGAGGTGGGGAAGCCTATTACCAGTATGGCGGTAACCGAGAGCGCAGCCGCAAACGCGTCGAACGAAGAGATGGTATGACAGAGGAACGCCTTTACCTTGGAGGGATGGAGGTCTACCGCCGCTGGAACGGTACGACTTTGACAGAAGAAATTGAAACCCACCACCTAATGGTCGATGACCAGCGAGTGCTGATGGTGGAAGATATTATTGAAACCGACAGTAATAATTTGAGCACCGGCATCCTCGACCGCTACCAGTACAGTAACCATCTGGGCTCAGTGGGGTTGGAGATGACTGGCACCGGGGCTATTATTTCATACGAAGAATATCACCCTTTCGGTACGGTCGCCTATCAGGCAGTTAATTCAACTATTAAAGCAACGGCCAAGCGCTATCGCTATACCGGGATGGAGCGGGATAAAGAAAGTGGACTCAATTATCACTCGGCACGATATTATATGCCGTGGTTAGGGAGGTGGATAAGTGCGGATCCAATCGGAGTGATTGGAGGCATCAATCTATATCGATTAGGACTAAATAATCCTATTAAGTTTAAAGATGTTAATGGTAATCAACCCTATGATATCGGTGGGATGTCACTCGATGAAATGAGAGAAGAAAGAGGTAGGCAAAAAAAACAAGTAGAAGCAGAAGAAAAATTACGTAGAAAGAAAGGCAATGAAAAACTAAATCATTCAGCTCCTTATAGGGGTAGTACACCTGAACAGCTAAAATCATATGAAAATGTTCAAGGGGATCATGTAATACCTCATACTCTAAGAGATGCACAAAGGACTTCTCCAAGTGGGGAAAGATATCATAAAAGTAGATATGGTGAAGAAGTAATGATGGTAGAAACTGGAAAAGCTGAAGGAGGAAAACCAGCAAAGCCACATACCCAAGTCAAAAGAACTCAGATGGAGCTAGCAGACAGAGTTAAAAGAGGAGAATCAATATCTGAAGGAGAAATAAAACACAGTATGCAAAGAGCATATTCTGAAGTAGAAGGAGTTGATTTTGATAAACAGGAAGTTGATAGAACATTAATTGATTCTGAGAATAATTTGCATAGACCTATTAAAGAAACTGGAAAAGAGCTTATTGATGAAGGTTTAGTTACGCAGAATGATCTTAATGACTATAGTGAAAATACCAAAAAATCTTTGTCTCCTAAAAAGGGAAATCAAGTAAATAAAATTACCAGTGATGCAGTTGAAGTTGTAAAAAAGACAGGAAAAGAGGTTATGACAGTTGCAGAGCCATTAAAAAAAGTTGCAAGTAAAGCTGGACCTATTGGTACAGCAGCAGAGGTACTCAATTTAGTCGATGCTGATACAACTGAAGCGCAAGTTCAAGCGACATCCGATCTGGGAGCTGATTTAGTTGGATATGCAGGACCTGTCGGCGCAGTAGGTTCTCTAGCATATAGTGGCACACGAATGGTGGATGATGCAGTTGGAAGTGCTACTGGGAAAAGCATATCAAGTCGAATTGGAGAAGCTGCAGCTAATAATAAAATTACAGGTTGGCTGGGAAGAAAATTAGTTGGACTGGATTAAGAAATGCTCATTATTCTATTTCACTTAATAATTTTAAAAAAGACAATAATTATATGAAATACCAAGTAAATACCAAAATTCAATCAAGTGTGCTCATTGATTTAACTAGGATTCTTGGGCAGATTACCAATAGTCCTAGAAAAATATTAATAAAAAATGGTAATGTACACAATCGCTTAACTTAGGCGGATCAGATAGTGAATCATTTGATAAGCTCAAGGGCAATGGTAGTGTTTATACTGTCTAATTTATAGAAGCCAAGTGATGTAGTATTTCCTAAAAATGAAAGATGTCTGTGATAATACGTTCCAAGTTATCAAGTAAGTGATGACAATAACAGGTTTGGAGGCTAATGAAGAAGAATAGTAACTATATATTTTGAGAATTTTCTAAAACCAACTTTTAAACAAACCACCATGTTCCAACTACATCTTATAGCTACCGGGCCTAACAAAGAAGCCGTCATTAACAAGATCGCTGAACTCACCAGTAAAAGTCCTGAAGAGTCTACAAGAATAGTGCAGGAACTGGACATGGTTCAACACAATCTCGAGGAGCGGGAAGCTAAGCGGTTACAGCGTGAGCTGACATCTGTCGGGGCGCAGGTAATGTTACTGCCTGCCGGCGATTTCACACTGCCTCGCGGCAAACCCTTGCTTTTACAATTACTGGATGAGAACGAGCAGCCTCTTGCCGGGGCCAGCGTACAAATTAATACCCGGAATGATCAATTTAATCTTGCAATAGATTCGGCTATTAGTAATGATGAGGGAAACGTTTCAATAACAAATTTTAGTGATCTCGTAACGGAGTTTTTTGAGGAACTGCCCCCTTTCTGGTTACAGGTCGTCCAGAATGATAATACGTACAAACCCATCCATCAGGCATTTAATTGGCAGACCTTTTCCAACTACCCTGAAACGAGGTTTCTGGTGCAGATCCGTTCTACAGAGCAGAGAAATGGCCTTAAAGAACACAGCGTCAGTGGTACCGTCTATTCCAGCAGAGGGGTCGGTGTCCCAGGCCTGAAGGCGATTGCTGTACACAAAAGCCTCGGCGATGATGTCATTTTAGGTGATGGAAAAACCGATGAAAAGGGCGGATATACAATTGAATATTCCACCGAGGATTTATCGGAAGAATTAAAACAGCCGGACCTGCAGATTAAGGTGGTTGATCCTCATGATGAGGAAATGGAATTAGCCAGATCGTCAGTTCGCTACAATTTCAGCAGTAAGGAGTCACTGAACGTCATTCTCTCCCCTGAAAAAGATCCCAAACCTGCCCCGGAATACATTCGCTTACATGAGGCCCTCCAAAAGTATACCAATGGTCGGAAATTTCACCAATTGAAGGAAGATGATAAACATCAAGATATTAGCTTTCTGGCCAATAAGACCGGTTGGGATGCTCGAATGATCGCTATGGCAGTACTGGCCCATGAAGGTGCTGAACAAACGGAGCTGCCGCCTCCCCTCTACTATGCTTTATACCGTGCAGGAGTATCTACCGATCCTTTGGAGCTTAACCGTACAAATGCCCACACCGCAAGGAAAATATGGAAACAGGCAATCGATCAAAATGTTATCGACCCCTCATTTGAAGAGCAACTGGACGATCACATGGAACTGTTTAAAAAATCCAGTACTGAAACGTTGTTGCAGGATGAATCATCACCGGGGGTATCTACACTGGACCAAATGCTTTCACTGAGCTTAAGTGATGACAATCAAAAAAGAGAATTTGCTGAGCGATATCTCAATCAAAACCCTGAAGAAGAAAGTTTTTGGGATGGTATTGAAGCTCGGTTTGGCCAAGATCTTAAAGGCAAGTTGCAGCTTGATGGAAAGCTTGGCGTGTTAACTTCTAATAATGTGCCCTTGATCAAAATGCTACGGGATGAGGATATAGTTACAGAAGATCCGGTGGAGTTAGTGCAAAACGGATTATACACGACATCGGCTTGGCTAACGGCCATGCAGGACAGAGATATCCCGGTTCCTGAAGATTTGCCGGGCGAAACTATCGAAGAAAAGCGCCGGCAGTATGCAGATGCAATGGCCGGACAACTAAAAATGAGCTATCCAACAGCCGTTTTAGCTCAACAGGTCGAACGTGAAGAATTATCTTTGATCGACGAAGGGGTTCGTGTTGGAGTTGCCAATTTCTTAAATACCCACCAGAAGGATTTTACTATTGGTCAGAAGCCCTTTCTCCAATACATCAAAGAGAAAGAGTTAGATCTGGGGGAGAGCGAAGTACAGGAATTGAAGCGACTGGAGCGGGTGTTCCAGGTTTCAGCTTCACCTGATAGTTTTGAGGTATTACTGGAAAACAACATTGATTCTGCTCATGCAGCTACAAGAATTGGCAAGAAAGGCATCGTTCATAAGCTCGTATTAGCGGGAATCAGCGAAGAAGAAGCCAACCTGGTAAGTGAAAAAATACTGCATGTTCAAAGTGCTACAATGAATGTGTTAACCGGGTATACCACTTACATGCAAACGCCGCCAATTTATGCCTTAAACCACCTGCATCCGCTATACGATAGGGAGCCCAACGGTGAAAGAGAAGGTATACTTGCATATCCTACATTAGAAGAACTGGTCGGCGAGATGGATTTCTGCGATTGCAAGCATTGTCGCTCCGTGCTTAGTCCCGCCGCTTATCTGGTAGAATTACTTCAATTTATAAATAAAAATCCTAAAGACTTTGAGGATGTAATTGGCGAAAACCCCTTGGATATCCTTAATCAACGTCGGCCGGATATAGAGCATATCCAGCTTACATGCGAAAATACAAACACTGTTCTGCCCTACATTGACCTGGTCAATGAAATCCTGGAACACTTCGTGGTAAATAATTCTCTGGATAATTTTCACGGATTCAATATCGAGGGTAATATCAGTACGGAAGAACTGCTGGCCAATCCACAATTTGTTCAATCAGAAGCGTATGATATAGTCAAGCAGCAGATCTATCCATTTCAGCTTCCGTTTAACCAGCCGTTGGCTGCTTTACGGCGCCTTTTTGAGCATCTTGAGGTTCCTCTATATCAAGCTATGACAAAGCTGCGGGCGGATGACAACGGGGCAACCTGGACAGACATTCACTTGGAATTCCTTGGTATATCTCAGCAGGAGTATGCCATTTTAACCGCTAATAAGAAAAAAATAGCAGAATATTATGGTATGTCTGAAGGAGCAAATCTGCAGACCGTCTTGACGGCCAATGGTACATATGCCAAGGATTTCAGCCGTACTGTGGATATCACTTACAAAGAACTTACCCGAATCGTTAAAACGCAGTTTATCAATCCTTCTTCTAACCTGATCCCAAAGCTCGAACAACTGCGTGTTTCAATGAACGCAATTGTAGGATTGATTGACGGCAACATAAGTGATGCAGCCTTTGACAATCTGCTCGACGATGATCTTAATACAGACCTATTTGACGGCGATGTGAAGAGCTGGATTCGGGAACGATCAGAAACGATCAAGGGACTTGTTTTACTCATGGACCGAAGCGGGAAAGCGGACGAATGCAGCTTTGAGCAGCTGGAAATAAGGTATGCCGATGACACACCTATCGATGAGCTGGACTATTTCAAATTCATGCGATTTATCCGTTTGTGGAAAAAATTGGGTTGGACCATTGAGCAGACCGACAAGACCATCATGGCACTTTGGAGTAATGCAGAGGATGCAAATACTATTGAGAAATTAAACGACGGATTTGCTGCACTAATCCAGAAAGTAGCACACGTGCGAAAAGTGATGGAGCTTTTGGATATTAATCCCCGGCGTAATTTGCTTAAAACTCTGGCCCTCTTTGGTACTATCGATATTCACCATCCACAATCGCTTTATCAAACCTTATTTTTAAATGCCACTATATCGAATATAGATGACGTCTTTCAAGAAAATCCAAGCGGCGAATACTTGTCCGATCCGGATGTAAAAGTAATAGATCATGAGACTGCTGTCTTAGCTGCTCTCAATCTGAGTTCACATAAGCTGAGACTCATATTGCGTCGTCTTAAAGGTGAGCTTGCGTTAGATAAAATTGAAGATGTACCGTTGACTTTAGATAACGTAACATTTATTCATCGTTATAGCTATCTGAGTCGTCAGTTGAAACTTAGTATCGAAGAAGTATTACTGCTTCAGAACCTATCCGGAATTGACCCTTTCGAAGGTTTAGAAGGTACAGAACCGGGTATCATTCGGTTTATAGAATTGGCTCAAAATCTGAGCAATTCAGATTTTACAATACCTCAACTCACCTACTTTCTGCGCCATGAAGATTTATCAGGTAAAGCATCGCCTTCCGAAAAAGACATGCTTGAGGTCGCAAAGCAAATTAAAGATGAACTGCAGCGAATAGAAAATGAGAACACATCCATTAGTGACCCAACCGGAGAGGCACTCCGATCGAAAATGGTCCAGGTTTATGATCAAGCCGTTGTAGACCAGTTTTTCAGCATCGTTAATAACGATATTTCGTTTGAAGTGGAGGGTTATGACCATCATGTACCCTCGCTGGAGAGTGAACTTCGAGAGGTAACCAATCGACTCAGTTACAACGATTTTCAAAAGGTGCTTTTGTTCAAGGGAATCATGACCTCCGATGAGAAGGATAAATTAGAGAATGAGGCCAATAACATTCCGGAAGCTGATAATGCACGAACCGCGTTTATCGCTGCCATTGAGTCCTTGTTTGATCAGGGGGAGGATGCTGAAGAACAATTTTTTGAGCAGTATCCCGAACTAAAGAATCCATACAACAGCTTCAAAACAAACAATAACTTTGAAAAGCTACTCAATGATATACTTGAGAGCTTTAAAATTCGGGTCAAGAATCTGGCGGTCAGGCAAACGCTTGCTGATGCATTGAGTATAGAAACAGAGCGCACAAAGGCGCTGCTAAACGATTCTGCCGTATTGCATTCCGTCACCGAAAATAATGATCCTGCAATTGAGGATTATTTGGCTCTCGAAAACAATGGAGTTTCGGCTGTTTATACTTTCCAGGATAATTCAACGGAAGAGCAATCACTTTCAAATATCAATACGGCATTAGATAGTCATCAGCTGCCCGACAGTAGCCCGCTCGAAGAAGTAGCCTATTCATTTTACACTGATGTACCTAAAAAAGGTTTTTATAATTTTCGATTGGAAACGGACGATGGAGCTGATGTTTCGTTTTCCCTCGATAATGAAAAAGTAGATGGCACTAACACCAACGGCATTTGGGAAAACAGCGAAGCGATTGAATTGGAAGCAAACCAACTGCATCACTTTAAAATAGTTCTCTCGAATGTAGTCGATAAGGCAATTTTGAAGTGGGTCTCTGAAAATGGCCCCTCCAACTATCGCTCGCTTCCAGATAGTACACTTTATCCCGGGCAGGCTATTCAGCATTTCAATTTGAGTTACCTGAGATTTTTAAAAGCAGTTACGTTGCTGGAAACGCTGTATATGACAGACAAAGAGATCCGATATTTTAGTAACTCGTTTAAGATTGATGATTCGGGCTTTTTAAATGCCATTCCTGTCAATTATAACTCTGCAAATGCCGAAAGCTTGCTGAAAGTAATTATCAACCTGCTGCAATACAAACAGATACAGGAAGACCTGGAAGCGGAAAGTGAGGATTTTGTCGCCGTGCTTTCTGATCCTTCAGCCACTTATACCAACTCGCAAGGAGAGGAAGAGAGCCTTCTTTTAAAGATTACAGGGTGGGATGAGGACAGTTTTGATGCGTTATTAGCAGAATTCGGTCTATCTGATGCTGATCTATCGGACATCAAAAACTTTTATAGAATTTCGGAAGCATTACGACTTGTAAACACAACAGGTTTGCCAGCTAAAAAACTGCTCGAATCAACTACGAATGTGCCCGATGGTAACACAGTTGACACACTTCAGCATGCCATTCGCATAAAATATGACGAACGAGCGTGGCTTAGCGTAATCCAGCCCATTAATGATGACCTTCGGAATATTCAGCGGGATGCTCTTGTGGAGTATGTTCTACGGCTTTTACAACAGAATGAAGGCACCGAAATGATTGATACGGTCGATAAGCTCTTCGAGTACTTTTTAATCGATGTGGCGATGGATTCTTGTATGAAGACGTCTCGCATTAAGCAGGCCATCTCATCGGTACAACTTTTTATACACCGTTGCTTACTAAACCTGGAACAGCAAACCGGTAATGATAAAGGTGTTGATCCGGCCATTATTGACAGCAAGCAATGGGAGTGGATGAAACGCTACCGTGTGTGGGAAGCAAACCGCAAAGTATATCTCCATCCTGAAAACTGGCTGGAACCAGAACTTCGTGATAATAAATCATCCTTCTTTAAAGAACTGGAGAGCGAGCTGCTGCAATCCGACATTACGGAAGACCGGGCCCGTACTGTATTGCTAACTTACCTTGAAAAACTCGATGAAGTTGCCAAGCTGGACATTGCCGGAGTATGCCTACAGGAAAATCAGATATCGAAAGAAGGTAAATACTACAATGCGGATGATGTACTTCACATCTTTGGGAAGACACAGGGAACGGGAGCCAAATATTACTATCGGCGCTTCGAAGGCGGATACTTTACGCCTTGGGAAAAGGTTGATCTTGATATCGAGGGAGAACCCATTTTACCCGTTATATGGAAAGATAGGCTTTTTCTGTTCTGGCTGAATATTATTCAGAAAGGAGTAAGAAGCGATAAAACACCAATCAGTGGTAATGGTAATCTCATTGAAGCTGAATTCGATTCTTCAGCTATTGAAGAGAATAGTAAAATAAATGTTGAAATAAGCCTGTCCTGGAGTGAATATTTTAACGGGGAATGGCAGCCGCGGAGGATGTCAGATGTTAATGATCCTGTAATTTTTAAAAATATCAATGCAGAAGATTTTAAAAGAAAAGAAGTTAAGCTTACATCGAATAGTAAAAGTTCAAAGGTCTTGAATCTTCATATTTATGATGAAATAGAGTCCGTAAAAAATTGGAGTCATGGATTTCATTTAAAGAATAAGTATTCAGCCTCATTAGGATCTCGCAATTTAAATTATGAAAATTTAAGGTCAATTAATACAGATAACGAAAAGGTTAATGTGACCGTTGAACAGAAAAATCAAATACTCAATAGGCACAACTATAGTCTTACACATACTATTCTTAATAGTGCGAATACCAGCAACTCTGTTCAGCCTGGTCTTTTCACATCACCTTACCATACACCATTTTTTATTCAAAATGAGGAACACGTGTTCTTTGTACAGCTCAGACAGACATTTGAACCTATCCAAATTAATCCCGATTACGGGTCAGGTAAAATTGATGTGAATATAGCTAACGGAGTAGTTATAACACCTGCTTCGGATATTTCAAGGATAGATATTGAACGCTTGAGGGATTTAGAAAAGGTTTTAATTAAAGATCCAATATTAAACAATGACGGTCCGGGATGGATTGATCCCGCCCCAATTAAAAAAGGATTTATAGAAAGCCGGATCAATAAAGCATTGCTCTCTGAAGATACACTATTGTTCCGCGGTAGGGTAATTGGAGCCACCAGAAGCAGTGATCCAAAAGACATACGAGGGTTAATCAATTCTTCATTCAACCAATAAAAATATTGCTATGAATTACTTAGGACATCAGCACCAAAAAAGAAAAATCACTTACAAATTTTCCAACCATTTTCATCCTTACATAGGGGAACTGACAACGAAACTCAATAACGGATCTTTAGACGGAGTTTTGGATGTCGATTTTCTTGAAAGTTTAGGAAAAGATGAAGATAAAACGCTCAAAGAAATTTATGAGCCTCAAAGCAAAACTGGTAGCAATCAGAGCCATCCGTATCAGGTAGAAATGCAAGAGCTGGAAATTGACATCAGTGTAGACGGTCCTTATTCACCCTACAACTGGGAACTATTTTTCCATGTTCCCTTCACCATTGCGGTTCATTTGAGTAAAAATCAGCGTTTTGCTGAGGCTCAGCACTGGTTTCACTATATTTTTGATCCTACTAATAACGATACTTCAGTTCCGGCACCTAAACGGTTCTGGAACTTCCTGGCTTTTCGACAAAAGTCGGATGTAGATATGGTGGACGACTTGTTGAAAACTCTCAGTCGGCCCGAAGACAGTGAAACCAAAGAGAGAGTCAGTAAAAGTATAGAAGCCTGGAGGCGGCATCCCTTTCAACCCCACGTTATTGCCCGTACCCGGTTTGTGGCCTACCAGTTGCAGGTGATCATGAAATATCTGGACAACCTTATCTCGTGGGGAGACAGCCTGTTTCGCCAGGATACCATTGAAACCTTAAATGAAGCCACTCAGTTATACGTGTTAGCGGCAAATATTCTGGGCCCTAAACCCCAGTCTATTCCCCGCAGAGGAACCACCAAACCCCAAACTTTTGCATCGCTAAAGAATAAACTGGACTCTTTTGGAAATGCGCTGGTTGATTTGGAAAACAGGTTTCCTTTCAATCAAAGTATTCCGCAAACAAAAAAAACAGACACCGAAGGTACAGAAACGCTGTTGGGCATTGGTCAAACATTGTACTTCTGCATTCCAATAAACGATCAACTACTGGGTTACTGGGATTTGGTTGCCGATCGGTTATTTAAAATCCGACATTGCATGAACATCGAAGGCATCGTTAGGCAGCTGCCACTGTTTCAGCCTCCCATTGATCCGGGCATGCTTGTTAAAGCGGCCGCAGGAGGAATCGATATCAGCAGTTTGGTAAGCGGGTTGAATCAACCTTTATCTCCCGTCCGTTCAACACTCTTAATTCAGAAAGCACAGGAAATTTGTGGCGAGGTACGTTCATTGGGTAACTCGTTGCTATCTGTACTGGAGAAGAAGGACGGTGAAGCCATTTCTCTCCTGCGACAAGAGCAGGATATTCGCATCCAGGAGCTGTCGCGTGATGTTCGTTATCTACAGTGGAAAGAGTCAGAATCGGCTACCTTCTCTTTACTAAAATCCAGAGAATCAGCCTACCAGAGATATCGCTACTACAAACTATTGTTAGGAAACAAAGAAGGCGATTTTAGCGATCTCGAACAAGTAGATTTAGAACGTACCACTCTAACAGAAGAAAACTTTGATGAGGTATATCAAGAGCTGGTTGGTAAATATGAGGAAGATATTCACTTAGATGATTATTCGATTACCGATCAAGCAGATAGCAGCAGTCCTTCCAATCAATCCGGTGCAACCGGGCTAGGGGAACTGCATTTAAATCGGAATGAATCGAAAGAGTTAAATCAGCATATGTTGGATGCCAGAAAGTTTAGAGATACTTCAAATTCGGCAAGCCACATTGGTTCGACTCTTGCTTTAATACCTTCTATGGGAATTGATTTTCATTATTGGGGCATAGGTGGTCGTAGTAAGGTTTCGGGAGGTGAAATGTTAGCTGCAGTACAAAGATTAGTATCTAATTATTATAGTTTTAAAGCATCAAATGAAGATAGTTATGGAGCTAGTGCCTCCAAAACTGCTACCTATGAACGTCGAGCCAACGACTGGATGCTACAAGCCAACCTTGCTGCCAAAGAGCTTACTCAAATGGGCCGGCAAATCATTTCATCGTTGATACGGGAACAAATCACAAAAAAGGAATACGATAATCAGCTACAGCAGATTGAGCATGCCAAAGAAGTGGACACCTTCCTAAGGGATAAATTCACAAACGATGAGCTGTATTCCTGGATGCAGGGAGAGCTCTCCAGACTCTATCATGAGTCCTATAAATTTGCTTTTGACATTGCTAAAAAAGCAGAACAAACCATGAAACACGAGCTCATGCGCCCGGAAGCAAATGAGCGAGACTTTATCAAATTCAACTACTGGGATGCCGGCAGGAAAGGCCTGCTGGCCGGGGAAGCCCTTACGTTTGATCTCAAGCGTATGGAAATGGCTTACCACGAATACAATAAGCGGGAATATGAGATTACGAAACATATTTCCATAAAGCAGCTGAATCCAATGGCACTGCTGCAATTAAAATCTGCAGGCGTGTGCGACGTTCAGGTTCCGGAGTGGCTTTTTGATATGGACTGTCCTGGCCATTACATGCGCCGCATTAAAAATGTTGCGGTATCAATTCCAGCAGTTGCAGGTCCATATACAAGTATAAACTGCACGCTTTCACTACAGAAAAGTACCATTCGAAAATCGCCAATCATTGGTGATCAATATGCACGTGATATTGAAAACGAGGATTCCCGCTTTATAGATTATTATGGAACGATCGAATCCATTGTGACCAGCAGCGCTCAAAATGACAGTGGTATGTTCGATGTAAATTTACGTGATGAGCGTTTTCTGCCTTTTGAGAATGCAGGTGCCGAAAGCACATGGCGTATAGAACTACCCTCTGAAGTTCGCCAATTTGACTATAATACGATTTCAGATGTGATCCTTCATATTCGCTATACGTCAAGACAAGGTGGCGGCCAAATGGCTAAAGAGGCCTCGTCCAACATCAAAACATTGGTAGGAAATGTTAATAAAAATGGGCTTACCCGTTTGTTTAGCCTGAAGCATGACTTCCCCACAGAATGGCGTAAGTTTAGTAATTCGGAAGATAGAACCTTCAAAGCCACTATAACTAAGGATCACTTTCCATACATAACACAAATTGGTGATATAAATGTGGACGACGATAGTGGTTCACTGCCTTATCAACTAATCGAGATTAAGCAAGATAATCTGGATTTAAATACAATTCCTTTAAATAATATTGGTATTAATTTAGCTATAGATGACAGTGATAAAGGACTCGAAATAACAGATGATGAAGCCGGGACCTTAAAAGGTATAGATGGTGATCTGTTCTTTCTGGTTTATTATAGTATTGATGTTTAGAAATAAGTTTTGATCTTCGGAGAACAAGCTGTCAACCAGATCGATTTTCGATTTATAGGACTGCCAGCTCCGTCCTTCCATTAAAAAAAGCATTAGATATTAACGCTCTGGCGCTTACATCTATATTTATGTATGATCCTCAAATTAACCGATCCATCTTTTCCTTCAACCTCTTTGCCGTCAAGTGAGTATACTTCTCAGTCACCTTCTGGCTCGAATGCCCGGTCATATAGCTTGCTTCAGCCGTATGGAATTCTTTCTCGATCCAGGTTGTCACCGCCTGTTACCTCATACCATGTAAGCTACGGGTAGTGGGAATGCCAGCGAACTTTGCGGTTAATACACTGGTAGATGAAGACATAATCTACAGGGTTAACCTTCAAAAACGGTTGTAAGCCACCATCAGTCGATATTGCATCCGTTTGATATCGAATACGGACAGTCTGTCATGAGGGCTAATTTTTGGTAAATTGTAGTTTAAATACAGATCCTTCGCCAGGTTTTGATTCGGCGCTTATCGAACCCCCATGATGTTTCATGATCCGTTTACAGGACGTAAGGCCAATCCCAGTGCCAGGGATGTCCTCATCGGTATGGAGACGCTTCATAAAAGAAAATATTTTTGCGGTGTTTTCCTTTTCAAACCCGATCCCATTATCTCTAACACGTATGTAATAATAATCATGGGTTGTATTCTGAGTTACCGCAATAACCGGTGTCTCTTCTGACCGATATTTTATTGCATTTTCGAAGAGATTCTGAAATAGTCTTATCAGTTGCGGTTCTGACCCCGAAATAACCGGCATTTCGGAAATATGGAACACAGCCCCATTATTTTTCACATCATCTTTAAGCAAATTGATCGACTGCCGGCACACATCTCCAATAGAAACTGAGGAATAATCTGGCTGACTATCATTTACTTTCGAATATTCAAGCAGATCCCGAACCATCATTTTCATTTGATTTGAATTTCTTTTGATCAGAGAAAATAGTTTATAACCTTCTGAACCTGGTTCTATAATCTTTTTCTTTTCAAGTAATTCAATCATTCCGGATATAGTCCTAAGCGGACCCTGCAGGTCGTGAGAAGCAGTGTAGGCAAACTGCTCGAGGTCACTATTTACCTGTTTCAGTCTAACTGTAGCATTCTCAGCTTTCTTCCGTTCTTTTAAAAGCTCACTTTCGTACATCTTTCGCTGGGTGATGTCCACAACAAAAACACTAAATGTGTGTATTTTACCCGGATCAGCAGCGTCCTTTTTCGCATTTATCAGTGCTGGAAATGTGACCGAGTTTCTGCCTTTCATCGTAAGATTGATTTCCGATAGTTCCCCTTGCATATTCAGCAAAGGTAATACATGGGTATGACAGTAGATTTTACTACCAGTTTTGAGCAAATCCTCGATTGAACGAGCCTCAATCTCTTCATCGCCGTCATAACCGAGCCATCTTCTTAGCGTTTTATTTATCCTCAATATTGCACCACCTCTGTCTATCTGCAAATACCCGCAGGGTGCGTTATCGAGAAGCTGATCTGTTATCATTTTTCTCCCTTTCATTCATTATAGAAATTGCTTTATTGCACTGATTGTGGCATCCGGATTTGTAAGATGAGGAAGGTGTCCTGGAACTTCAATCTGAGTGAAAAGGCTGTTCTGTATTTTTTGATGCACAAACTTTCCCACATCAACCGAAGCAATCACATCCGGATTACTTTGAATGATCTGAACAGGTACTTTCACCATTGGCAGATCATTCCGGTTATCCCCCAAAAAGGTAACTTTTGCAAAGTGTTTTGCGATGTCAGGATTCATCCGGCAAAAACTGTTGTACAGCTCACCTGAGTATTTCGGTTTTTCCGGGTGGCCGGCAATTATTGGTGTAATATGGCTCGACCAGCCAAGATAATTACTTTCAAGGGTTTCGATCATATCCTCAATATCCACTCCTGAAAATCCGCCGTAGTAACTATCATCATTGATATAACGAGGGGAAGGACCAATTAAAATAAGTTTGTCAAATAGATCCGGTCGTTGAATCGCTGCCAGAACTCCAATCATACAGCTCACTGAATGACTCACCAAAATCACGTTTCTGAGTTTCAGCTCATCACAAATTTCAATGATATCCTGTGCGTATCCCTGAAGAGAGTCATATTTTTCGAAGTCGTACGCAGATTCATCAGATTGGCCGGAACCGGTATGATCAAAGAGTACAATCTTGTATTCAATTTCAAATTCAGGTGTGATAAACCGCCACATGTTTTGATCGCAGCCATACCCGTGGGCGAACATCATCGGCTGTTCACCTTTACCAAATTGGGTAATATTATTTCTTTTAACAGCACTTTGCTTCATATGTAACCTATGCGTTTAAGAGAATGTATATGATACGTTCTTTATTCCGTAGACTTTACAATATAGTTTTTCATTTACAACCTTGATTCAAATCTGTCAACCTGGGTTTACTCTAAAATAAAACCTACATCTTTCTCATTTGATTTATCGAAGGCAAGCATGAATTCCACCCCACGATCCAGGGATGTATATAAATTTTCACCTTTAAGCTGTTTTGTGAGCGTTTGAATCAACTCCATCCCAAGAGAGCTTCCGTTTCCTTCGGGGTCGAAATCATCCGGCAGACCCTTTCCATCATCCCGGATTTTCAGCGTTACTGTTTCATCTTCTTCGATTAGAGAAATATCCAATAATCCTGTACCCCCGTCACTAAATGCATATTTAAGCACATTTGTAATGACTTCGTTTACAATGAGTGAGCACGGAAGCGCTTCGTTGATATTCAATTTAACCGGCTCCATATCAAACGAGACATGCATATCAAGAGATTCTTCATAAGTACTCACTAAACTAGAGATGATCTTTTCGATATTTTCATCAATTCTTAGATTTTCAAAACTTGAAGAATTATAAAGCAGTTCATGGATGGTTGCCATGGTCTGAATACGTTCGGTACTGGCAATTAATTTTTGCTGTACCCGTTCATCCGTTTCAGTATATATTTGCAGCTGCAGCATTCCAGACACCATAGCAAGGTTATTTTTTACCCGGTGATGAACCTCAGCAAGTAACGTTTCTTTCTCTTCCAGCGATTTCTCATTTCTTCTTGATTGCTCTTCTAATTTCACCACTTCAGTAACGTCCACAATGGCTCCAATGATATTTTTCGGTGTACCATCTTCATGTCGATCCACATAGATGCGATTCATCACATATTTGTAGGGCCCATCGAATGTTCTGATTCGGTACACTAGTTTTGCTTTCTGGCTTTCCCCTTCTACCGTTTGGGCCACATCACGGATCACCCGTTCAAGATCTTCGGGGTGAATTTTATCTATCCACCAATCATAATCCACAAATTTTTCCGTATGTGGATAGCCGAGAACATCGGTTAACTCATCTCCCCAAGAGAGATTTCCCGACGCCCAATCCAGTTTATAGATGAGATCCTTGGCAACCGATACAACTTTTTTTAGTTTAACTTTAAGGTCACGGACCCCTTGTTGTGCTACTTTCTTCTTATTGATGTCTCTGGCTGTTACATACCAATGGTTCTTATCAGCCGAGAATTCACACTGAAACCATCGTTTCCGGTTCTGATGATCTATAAGCCGAACCGATGTTGAATAGTGGCCCTTTTGTAGATTTCCAGTCAAAAACCATTGTTCTATTGTATCAACTACAACCCCATTTAATTCCGCAATTTCGGTAAATGATTTCCCCCGTAACACATCCGGCGAGTAACCTAACACCTTCTCCACATCGTAGCTGACATCCCTGATATTCCCAAAATTAGGCTCCAGGAGGAATGTAAGTTCTGTTGAATTATTTAGGAATGCAGATTTGATTTTCAGTTCTCTGCTATTTTTATTCGACAATTCTTTTTCTTTGAAGAGCATAATATGGGCTTCTGCTGCACCAGCCATCACCCCAAGATTATTTTTCTGAACATCTAATAGATTACGGGGGTTGGAGTCACATATACAAAGAGCCCCAATTTTAGTCCCGGACTCATTTCTGATAGGGACACCAGCGTAGAATTGAACATTATCTATTTCCAGATCAGACAGCAGAGTAGTTACTCTCTTATGGTCCCGAACATTTTGAATGATGGACAACCCCTCATCTAGATCCAACATGCCTGAAATTTTTTTAACTGCGGTAACGACAGGTTCTTTATTAATTCCATTGGATGCTAGTATCCTAATATCAGAATCCTCATGCATGTAAATCAGCGAAGTGGTCGTTTCACAAATATCGGACGCCATTTTCAGGATCGGCATCAACCGGCCTTTCAGTCCATTCAAACCCTTATCATGAGATGGGAAATCTGTGTTTATTTCATTCTCTATAATCATAAGTATAGGCATGATTCAATCTCTTTCTATTCGGTGTTGAATCGGCTCAGGCTTATAAACTGGGAAACGTCACAGGTGGGGTTATTTTTTCCGCTTGCATCTTTAATAATGCAGTTCGAAAGGAATAGTACTATAAAAAGTATTGCAGAGCTTGTTTAAAACTCTATTAAAAGTGATTAAAACTAAATGATAGCTCTAGTATACACGCCTAACACGTATAAGCTCTTCTTCGTTCACTTTCTTGAAGCTCATGAAAAGTAATATTCTTAATATGCCGTCATGCCAAAATGTAGAACCGAGATTAAGTTTTATTTTAATCTCATGCTGTTCAACATTTTATATAATATATACATACATCATTCCTCTTCTAATGTTCCATCTCAAACGCTTGATATATGTTAGTTGGACCATGAGTGCTGGTGAATGGCTTTTATCCATCGTTGTCCAAATATTTCATGCAGTAAGAGTCCCCCGAATCATTTCACAAAGAAGCAAATCGATCTATAAAAAATTGAAGCCATTTCTCTGAGTCTACGATCTCATCTAAAAGGCATAAAGACTCCTCCCAATTCATTTTTCCGCAGTACAAAATTGTGGATGTTACTGTTTAATCTGACCTCCTACACATAATCACTCCTATTTCTGCTTTTAGGTTGTAATAGTATGAGCAAATTTAGGCAGGAGCCTTACAAAAGAATAAAACTATTATTTCACACTATAATTTAACAAACCAGACTTTTTTCTGTTGAATTTAATGTATTGAACTATTACTTAAATCGTTTAAGCACCAAACTTCCACAGCATCAGTATATGTTAGGCAGGAAATGTAACCAAAGACTCCATGCGCTTGAGATTGCAAGCGTATTGTGCCAATCTCCACTCTCCATTAGCCTTCTCAAAATTTCTGAACAAGAACTGGCATAATCCCATCGCGCTCTTCCTGATGCCCAAGCCGTTTCAACCATCAATTTTGAGAGAGGTGTATCCGGCGATAAAGGAGTTTAAGCATATGTCGGGAAATAAATTGCAGAAGATGATTGAAAATTTCGGTAGTAAATTTAGGTAGTGATTTAAATAAAATTTTTTGTTATAAATTATAACAGAAATGAGAGTTAACTGAAGTAATCAAAATTAAGAGATAGAAGCCTTTTCGTAAATATTTTACATCAGCATTAGAGTATATCAGTAATTACTTGAGAAAACGCACTATCTAACAATAACTGAATAATTCTGATGCGTGATAATAGCTCTAAATATCCGAAAGAAAATAGAGAGGGAAATACGGGCATTTCAGAACTTATTAAGGAAAACCCGACCCAATCCGACGCAATAGAAATACCACAAATATCCTTACCCAAAGGTGGTGGTGCATTAAGGGGTATCGATGAAAAATTTGAGGTTAATGCTGCAAACGGAACAGCTGGATTTAGTATCCTCCTTCCGGTTACCCCCGGCCGTAACGGGTTTGCTCCTTCACTCACGCTAAGCTACAACTCAGGTGCCGGCAATAGTCCTTATGGATTAGGATGGTCTCTTTCTTTACCTGCTATCCAGCGGAAAACGGATAATAAGCTTCCCCGATATCGGGATGGAAAAGAAGAGGATATTTTTATGTTTTCCGGGGCTGAAGACCTGGTACCATATTTAATAAAAAATGAAAGTGGCGAATGGGAGGCAAAAGAATTTACAAGAGAGGCTTATAGGGTAAAGCAGTATCGTCCCCGGGTGGAAGGAGGCTTTGCAAGAATAGAAAAGATCAATCACCACGCTCATGGTGTATATTGGAAGGTAACAACCAAAAAAAATATGGCCACGATTTTTGGCAGAAACCCCTCTGCCCGGATAGCAGATCCTGAGGATAATAGCCGCATTTTTCAATGGATGCCCGAGCTCAGCTATGATGACAAAGGCAACTGGATACGTTACCATTATAAAAAGGACAGCAATTTAAACGAAGATGGCAGTTTAAATGAGGATGTAAGCATACCCGCCCATCTTTATGAAAAAAGCAGGAAATCGGGATTAGCTCCTTTTTCAAATGTTTATTTGAAAAAAGTCATCTACGGCAACCGTAACCCGTATTATGCTGATCCTTCAATGCCTTATGATCCTCCCCTTCCCGAGGATGCGGATTATTTTTTTGAAGTGGTAATGGATTATGGTGAACACGATGAAACTACTCCTACCCCTTCAGAAGATATAGTATGGCAATATCGCCAGGATGCTTTTTCTTCATATCGCTCGGGATTTGAAATCAGAACAAACCGTTTATGCAAAAGGATCCTGATGTTTCACCATTTTGAAGAGGAAACGCAGCTGCATGGATATAGAGAAAATGGAAATCCCATAGAATCCCCTTTTGGTGTCAATTACCTGGTTCGCTCACTGGACCTGCAGTATGAACCTGCCATTATAAACCGGCAATCTTTTTCCATAGATGGTACGAGTCCGGCTGAAGTGGTTTATCTGAGTTCTGTTACACAGAATGGATATATCCGGAAACCAGATGGCAGCTATTCTAAAAAAGCACTGCCTCCCATAGAGTTCACCTACGAAATGCTCAATTGGAATAGGGAAGTAAGGACTGTCAGCAAAGAAAACATCATGAATGCGCCAGTGGGGCTTACCAATAATTACCAGTGGGTGGACCTGTATGGAGAAGGAATTTCTGGCATTCTTACCGAACAAGGAGGCGGCTGGTATTATAAAAGTAATTTAGGCGACGTGGAGGAGGACGGAGAAGTCACATTTACTCCGGCTCAAAAGGTAATTCCCAAACCTTCCTTTACCGGCCTGGGCAATGGAGTTTTATCTCTTCAGGATCTGGCCGCCAACGGAGAGAAACAGGTGGTGGTGAACACGCCTGGTTTGAAAGGTTATTATGAGCTTACCCATGATAACGGCTGGACGTCCTTTAAGGAGTTTGAACAGATCGCCAATGTAGACCTGCAAGATCCGAATACACGATTGATCGACCTGAATGGGGATGGTCAGGCTGAACTGGTCGTAACGGAAGAAAATGTGTTTGTATGGTATGCTGCCGACGGTAAAAAGGGACACCATCCCGCACAAAGAACTCTCAAAACCTTTGATGAAGAAGAGGGTCCGGCTATTGTTTTTGCCGATTCGCAACAAACTATTTTTCTGGCCGATATGTCCGGGGATGGCCTTACGGATATTGCCCGAATACGCAATGGAGAGGTGTGCTACTGGGCTAATAAAGGCTATGGAACATTTAGCGCCAAAGTCAGCATGAGCAATGCACCGGTTTTTGATTACCCGGACCAGTTTAATCCCCAATATTTACACCTGGCAGATGTAAGCGGAACGGGTGCCACCGACATCATTTACCTGGGAAAGAATAAATTCAGGGCCTTTATTAACTTATGCGGCAATTCCTGGAGTGATGCCCATGAAATCGAACCCTTCTTATCGGTAGACAGCAATACCAAACTTTCGGTTACCGACCTGCTGGGTACCGGTACCTCCTGTATCGTTTGGTCTTCCGATCTGCCGGCTCATGCCAATACTCCTATGCGTTACATCGACCTGATGGACAGTAAAAAGCCGCATGTAATGATCCATTACAGAAACAACCTGGGAAAAGAGACCCGGATGGAGTACAAAAGCTCTACTTATTTCTATTTGCAGGATAAACGGTCAGGCAAACCCTGGATCACCAAACTTCCTTTCCCGGTGCAGGTGGTGAACAGGTCGATTGTAGAAGAAAAAATTACTGACGTACGCTTTTCCAGTCAGTACCGCTATCACCACGGCTATTATGATCATCCGGAGCGGGAGTTTCGGGGTTTTGGCATGGTTGAGCAGATCGATACGGAATATTATCCGGAATGGAGCAGCAACAATGCCGGCAACCAGCTGGAAAAGGATGAAAAACTGTACCAGAAACCTGTACTGACCAAAACCTGGTTTCATACCGGCGCTTTTCTGGATCGGGAAAGGATTCTGGATCATTTTAAATCAGAATATTGGTTTGAAGAATATAACCGCTCTTTCCCCGATGCTCCTCTAACAGTTGCAGAGCCGGAACTTTCGGATGCCACAATAGAAGTTTCTGCATTTCTTCATGATGCCGGAACTACGGTACTGAATACGGATGAATGGCGGGAAGCCTTGCGGTCCTGCAAGGGCATGACCCTGCGGCAGGAGGTGTTCGCCCTGGATGGTGAAGAGACTGACCCTGATTCTTTAATCAAGCAAGCGAAACCTTTTTCCGTGGCAACCCATAATTCCCAAATACAAATGCTGCAGCAAAAAGGTAACAACCGCCATGCAGTTTTTATGGTAACCGAAAAGGAGACAATCGCCATACAGTATGAAAGAAATGAAGCCGATCCCCGCATCGCACATACCCTGAATGTATCCATAGACGACATGGGGAACGTCCTGGAATCCGCCTCCGTGGTATATCCCAGGAAAATAGAAGCCTTAAACCATTCCATAAACGCACTTGAAACGCGCATTAACAGCTTGTCCTATGAAAGAGAAGAGGAAAGAACGGCTGTTTTAGCTGCCGTAGACAATTTAAGTATAGAACAAGCTAAAACACTCATAACATATACGGTACATAAACTGACAGATGATATCCTGGAGGCGGATGTGTACAGGTTACGACTCCCCTGTGAAACCAAAATCTATGAAATTACGGGTTTAAGCCGGACAGGCCAACTTTTCCAGATAGAAGATTTTAATACCCTTATCGGTGAAGATAATGTTATTGGATATAATGGCTCCCCCGATCCTTTATCGGTTCAACTTCGCCCGATCGAACATATCCAAAGCACATATTATAACAATGACCTGACCGCTGAGCTGGGTCTGGAGGAACACGGGAATCATGGCATTCCCTTTCAGACATATCAACTTGCCTGGACACCGGATTTGCTGGCGGAAATTTTTGAAGATAAACTTCCCTCAGCCACAGTTGACCTGGAAAACCTGCTCAGTGACAACGACGATAATACAGACGGTGACCAAAGCTACAGCCAGTGCCGCTTTGTACACCGGGGGGATGATAACTGGTGGATCCGCTCCGGCACCACCCATTTTTACCAGAATACCGCTGAGACTTTTACTGATATGCAGGATCGTTTCTTTACCCCGCAGACTTTTCTCGATCCTTTCGGCTCCGAAACCCGGGTATCCTATTATAAGGATTACTTCCTTTTGATGGATACTTCGACGAATGCCATTGGTAATGAAATAGCGGTGGAAGAGTTTAATTTCCGCACCCTATCCCCCACAAGAATGCGGGACATCAACGATAATCTCTCCGAAGTGCTGGTGGATGAGCTGGGTCTGGTAAAAGCTATGTCCATGCTCGGAAAAGGAGAACAGGCGGATAATCTTCATGGGTTATCCGATTTTATGACTGTTGATGAACCGGACCAAATTACCGGATATTTTTCCTTGTCAGATACAGCCGATTTGAGAAACCATGCCCGGGCACTGCTCCAAAATGCTACGGCTCGCTTTGTTTATGATTTCAATCGCTATGCAAATTCCATGGATCTCCTTGAAGATCAGGAAAGAGATAATCCGGAAGCGGGTCCTTGCGAACAGGTAAAATTACTTCCAATAGTTGTAGGCTCAATCCTAAGGGAGCGTCATGTTCAGGATGTATTGAACGATCCTGTCCTGACGGAAAGCCCGCTTCAGCTAAGCTTTGAATATTCAGACGGCCTGGGCAATGTAGCCATGAAAAAAGTGCAGGCGGAACCCGGACCTGCTCTGCGATTGAACATACAGCCCGACTGCAGTTACACCATTGAAACCGTTGACACCGGCGCTGATGATCAACTTCGCTGGATCGGCAGCGGACGAACCGTCTTAAACAACAAAGGGAATCCTGTTAAGCAATATGAGCCGTATTTTTCCGTCAGCCCGTTTTATGAAGACGCCAAAGAACTGGTAGAACGTGGGGTAACACCTATAATCCATTATGATGTGGCAGGCCGGAATATAAGAACAGAACTGCCGGATGGTACCTTTACCCGAGTCGAATTCGATCCCTGGCAGCAGGCCACCTTTGACACCAGTGATACCGTGCTGGAAACCGATGCCCCTTCTGCTTCCGGGAATACCTGGTACGAAGCGAGATTAACGGGCGCCATGGGCGCGGCAGCCCAACAGGCAGCCGAAAAATCAGCCGTTCACAGCGGCACACCCAGCAGGGTATTTCTGGATACCCTGGGGAGGCCAATCCTTAGCCTGGAGCATAACCGGTGGAATATACATAGGGACGGAGCTACAGAATCATTTGAAGAGATCTACGGCACTTTTATTCATTTGGATATAGAGGGCAATGCACGATCTGTTGTAGATGGGCGTGGAAACACGGTAATGAGCTGGAAGTACGATATTCTCGGGCACCGGGTATACCAGGAGAGCATGGATACAGGAAGGCGCTGGATGCTGAACAATGTGGCCGGCAACCCTATTCAAAGCTGGGATGAGCGGGGGCATATTTTGCGGTACACTTATGACATTTTACAAAGGCCGCTTGCTACTCATATCTCGGATGGCGATGGAGAAACGCACCTGGACCATACCATTGCCCGGATATTTTATGGTGAAGGGGAAACCGATGACAAAGCCAGAAATCTCCGGGGACAAGCCTACCGGCTTTACGACTCAAGCGGATTGCTGCAAAATGACACATTTGATTTTAAAGGTGGCCTGCTGACAGGAACCCGGCAACTGGCATCGGACCCTGAAGCAGAAGTCATTGATTGGCCCGAACATCCTGCGGATAGTCTGCTGGATAGCGAAAGATTTACCAAAAATACTCGCTATGATGCCCTGGGACGGATTGTGCGGCTGGAAAATTGGCACAGCGCTAATACTAAAACTGGTATTTATATCCCACAATATAATGCCCGAGGTGTCCTGCAAAGTGAAAATTTTGGATTGGATGGCTCAAGCACACCGGCAATCGCAGATATCCAATACAATGAAAAAGGACAGCGAACAAGAATTCAGTATGGAAATGACACGGTAACCCGCTACGAGTATGACCCGCTGACCAACCGGCTCTTATTATTACGAACCACATCGGACCGCGGCAGTACGCTACACCAGGAGTTGCACTATACCTATGATGCATCAGGCAATATCACCGAAATACGGGATGATGCTTATCGGGTTACCTATTTTGATAACGTGCGCATAGAACCCCGCAGCCGTTACACCTACGACAGCCTCTATCGCCTGATCGAGGCCAGAGGCAGGGAAAACAGCAGCTTTAATGAAGCGCCTTCCCGGCAGGAACCGGATGCCATCCCGAATGTTACCTTCCCGGAAAATGACGCAACCGTTTCCCGCAACTATGTCCAATCTTATACATATGATGTTGCAGGCAATATACTGGAAATGCGGCACCGCGCCGGAACGGGAAGTTTCAGCTTACGCTGGACGAGAAATTACGAATATGCACCTGACAGCAACCGGTTAACCAGGACCTCTACCAATAGCGATTCTTCTGGAGTGAATTACGACTACGATGCCCACGGCAGTATGCTCAATCTGATCAACTCACCTGATGATTTCCGTATGAGCAGGGATTATCGCGACATGATCCATACGGTAAACCTGGGCGGCGGTGGAAGAGCCTATTACCAGTATGACAGCAACAAGCAACGGACCCGAAAGCGTATTGAGCGATTGAACGGTACTATAGAAGAACGCATCTATCTTGAAGGCATGGAGATATACCGCAGGACCACAAATGGAGGCAGTCCTGAAGAAGAAATTGAAACCCATCACCTGTTTGCAGACGACCAGCGGGTACTGATCGTGGAAGATGTAAAATTTTCCGGCACGTCAGGTTTACCGGAAGCTGTTTTATTCCGTTACCAATACAGCAATCATTTGGGATCGGTAGGACTGGAGCTTAACCAGGCCGGACAGTTGATTTCCTATGAAGAATACCACCCCTATGGCACCACAGCGTATCGTGCAAAAGGAGCCGATGTCCAATCCGTAGCCAAGCGCTACCGCTATACCGGTATGGAGCGGGATGAGGAGACTGGATTGAGTTATCACACGGCGAGGTATTATCTGTCCTGGTTAGGGAGGTGGGGAAGTGCGGATCCGATAGGGATAGAAGGAGGCGAAAATGTATATACTATTGCTAATAATAATCCTATCAGGTACACAGATTCTTCAGGGTTACAACCGAATGATGAAACAGAAACGGAATCAGCAACAGCGAACTCTGCTGCGGAACCTGATGAAGGTTTGGGCAGCTATGAAGTTGAGCGGGAAGAATTTGATTGGGACGGGGAGTTATTTTTCGGGAGAAGAAACCCCTATTCGTTAGTTCCTCCTCTCGATTTTCCGATTTTGGATCCAGAGTTGCTGACTTTGAGACCTCCAGGTCTTTTTTTACCCGTGCTAACCCCGGAAGGAGACGAGATTTTCGCACTAATACCACCTTTTAATCCACCTTCATGTGGATCTATCCCTTGTCGTATATCAGATGCTATCCAGGAAGGAGCCAGAGAATATGCAGTAGAAAGCGGTACGACGGATTCTCAGTTTAGACAAGCTATAGAACAAGAGCGGCAACGAGAAGAAGCTGCATTTCGGACTATTACAGGCCAGGAACCTGATACTCCCGATTTAGGAGAAACTCTGGGACGAGTAGGTTTAGATATTGCTGAACGTGCAGGCTTTGTGGAAGACCTGAAAAATTATGCGCTTGGTGAAGGGCTTCCTCTGTCGATTATATTGGGTGTAGGTTATCTCACTTACGGTGCTTTCAGGACAGGTATTGAAGTGGATGGCACTCATCTTACTGATTCACTTAATACTCTGAGCAGTATTGTGCCAGAAGTGCCTATAGGAGATTGGGCATTAAGATTCCCTGGATCGGATGCTGTTACTGTTCCTGGAGTATCGGAATTACCAGGAGAAGATGTCATTGGGTTTGGGCTTGGAGTGTCTTATACACCAGGTGGTGAAGAATCAGGAGTGAAACTTCTATTTGATACAAATACCCGTGCCAACATCCGGGATATAAGCCGATCACGATACGAGTTTAATGTGGGAATAGAATTAAACTTAGATCGTATTTTGCCCTGATTTATATAGCAAACCTCTTTTAAAAAGAAAAAAAGCAAGATTTCATTAACCAAAAATAAACTATAAAAAATAAAATATGATCACCATTTACACAGAATAAGCTTTAGTACCGGGAAGTAGGATTCCTTCATAGCGCGGCTAAATCGCATCCTTGTACGTGCTGGAATAACTCTCCAGCATTTTAGAGCCCGTCAACTTTACGGAGGATACCCAGGCAGTCCCTTTCCAACTTTTAGCAGGATTACGGTCTGGAGCCTACCGGCTTTTTGATGGCCCCACCGCCAATATGCTGAAGCTGGAACATTTTGAAGTTCCTATCAAAAACAGTTTTAAATGGTTTAACCTAATAAATCAAAATTATCATGCCGACTTATAAAATCGAAGGTCAAATAATAGAGAGAACAAGTGGAAAGTTGATAACTAAAGCCCAGGTCACTCTTACGGTTAAATTCAACGGGCAAACCATCCAGGAAACAAAAGCTAAAGTTGAACAGGATGGTTTCTTCCGGATGTCGTTCTACAACGAATTTATCCAGCTGGGGACAAAAGCTAACTTCCGGGTTGAAGATCAAAACGGCAAGAACCTGCCGACAGATTTTAGCCTGGCATTACGTCCAGGTCGGCAACTGGTTCGTGTCAAAATTCCCGTTACCGTTCCCGGTAAACAATACACTGTCCAGGGAACCATCACTGACCAAAACAACAAACCCATCAAAGGTTTGCTGGTAAAAGCTTTCAGCCTGAACCCTCAAACACCTGAAAACCTGTTGGGTATTCCTGTCTATACCGATGACAAGGGGAGATATAAAATCACCTATAAAGATGGAGATTTCCGAATTGGAGACCGGGAAAGTGGTGGGGCGAATATTATTATTCAGGTATTCTCACCCGAAGGTAAACTGCTGGGAAGGTCCAATAGACATGATAATTCTCCGCAACATACCACGATCAACATGAAAGTGGATTATACCCCTGTTACTGAGACAGAAAAAGAATTGATGGTATCGGGCAAAATCCAATTGCAGGACGGACAAGCAGCCCGGCGATTTTTTGTGCAAGCTTTTGATAAAGATTTGCGGTCTGAAGAATTATTGGGAGAAGGAATAACCGATAGTAAAGGAACGTACGCCATTACCTATTCTTCTACATCCTTCATCAGAGCTGAGCGTGGGAATGCTGATGTTTTTATCAAAGTATTCGATCCTAAAAATAGACCCGTTGGAGTATCTGATATTTTATTTAATGCACCTGCCAGGGCTACCGTTGATTTTCAGGTCAAAGCAGATGAAGTTCAACCATTGTCGGAGTTTGAACTGGTTCGATTATTTGTATCCCCGTTGCTAACAGATATTGCCATTAATAAATTGGATGAATCTGATAAGCATCAGGATATCTCTTTTTTAAGTGGGGAAACAGGATATTCCAAAGACCAAATTCAGCATTTTGTCCAGGCACATTATTTTGAAGCAGACAGCAAAATAGATGCTCCGTTTTGGTATGTGGTATTAGGCATTTCGTTTTATGAAGATGTGGTATTTAACAACCTGGAAGAACAACGTGGGCAAATCAGCGAAAGGCTTAGTCAGTTGGATGAGCGAAGCCTCCGTAAAGAATTGAGGATTGCCTTTACAACCAATAAAATTGAAACCGTTTCGGAAGAAGTTGTCGAAAGGTGGATTCAGTTATATAATGATCATGTAGCCACTCTGGAAGTAACGACTAAAGATACCTTTACCAAAAAGGCATTGGAAGAAGTTGGTATAAATGGAAAGGAAAAGCAGGTAAAGTTTGCCAAAGCTTTCAATAAATACAAAACGTTCTCGCCCGAACTAATCGATGAACTCAAAAAAGACAGGTTCAAAGTTTCTGAAATCAATAATCTGCAAACTTCCTATGAACTTAGCGGGTTTACAAATGCCGATTTCGAAATGGTTAAGTCCATTAAGCGAAATTTCGATGTCAGAGAACCCAGGGATATTCGCTTGCTGGCCAAAAAAAGTCAAAAAGAATGGACTGATCTGGTGAAAGAGTCAAGTGGATCCAATCCCTTGCAGGTGCCTTTGGATTTGGTCATCCCTAAAGACCAGAAGAAAGATTTCACTGAAATTTATGGTAAAACACTTCACAAGCAATTCAGTACCGCTTTTCCAACCATGGCGTTTTCCGGTAGTTTGGACAGAGCAATGGAATCACAAACTGTATCAGGTTTGAAGAATCCTCGAAAAGTGAAAAAAGTGATTGATTCAAACCCGGACTTTGAATTTTTGACAACCCCTATTGATGAATTTGCACGAAAAAATGATGATTTAAAGAAAGACGAAAATTTAAAGTTGGAGTTCAAAGCGGTTCAGAGAGTGTTTAAGTTAACACCCGATTTTCAGGCGACCAACACACTGATGAAGGACAATCTGCATTCTGCCCACGGTATTTACAAGATGGGGGAATCAGAATTTATCCGAAAATATGAGAATGAACCCGGGTTCACCAGGGAAAGAGCACGGACTACTTGGCGAAAAGCAGAAGCTACTCATGCTGCTACGACCGTGTTAATTGCAGAATTACAAGCAACACAAAATGCAGGGGCTATCGCTGCTTTCAATGTGGGAAATGATGCGGTTTCGGATTTTCCCAACTGGAATAACCTGTTCAAGGGAGGAGACGTTTGTGAATGCAAACATTGTCGTTCTGTTTATAGTCCGGCTGCTTATTTCACCGACCTCTTAATGTTTTTAAAAGAAAGAAGGCCTAATGGTATCCCTGTAAAAGATATCCTTTTTAACCGTCGTCCGGATCTGGGGTATTTAGAATTGAATTGTGAAAATGCCAATGTTACCCTTCCCTACATTGATGTGGTCAATGAAGTGCTGGAGGCTGTTGTGGCAGATGGTGAAAATGATAAGGAACTGCCAGGATTTACAACCATTGACGATTCTGATTTAGAGCTGGCTAAAGAAGATGTCTTTACCGCACTGCAAGGCGAGAAATTAAGTATTGGAGAAAACATTCACCTTGCCAGGATCGGCAGTACAGACAACTGGGTATTGCATTCCGACACCATCACATATCTGCTGAAGAAGAAAGGGGGTTCTAATTATTTTGCAAGAATACTCAGGAACACAAAAGCAAAATCCGATGAGCTTCGGGCAAACCCTCAGTATGTAAATCCTGTCGCTTACCAGAAACTGAGTGCTGCTAAATTCCCGTTTGCCTTGCCATTTGACCTATTCGGAGAAGAAGTAAAAGCTTCTTTTGATAAGGTGAAAATTAACCGGTGGGAATTGATGCAATTGTTCAAAGGGAATACTGCCCCTAACAATGCAACGGAAGGGGAAGTAGCAGCGGTTTATTTTGGTATTTCAGTTCCAGATGAAAAAGATATTATCCTTCAAGCTTCGCCCGCTACTCAATTTGAACATTGGGGAGAAAACAGTAATACGACCTTGCTGGACAACATGAAGAATGTAAAGACTTTTCTACGCGTCACCGGTCTGGAATACAACCAACTGCTTACTTTGTTAGACCTTCAATTCATCAATCAGGGCGAGACAATGCAAATAGCACATCTCGATCCTACCTGCGATACCGACCAAAAAGAAATAATGCCGCTTGATGTGGCTGCCTTGGATAGGATCAATCGCTTTCTGAGACTTTGGAGAAAATTGGGCTGGAAGATGTGGGAAGTCGAATTGGTGATACGGCAGGATAAAATTGGTAATGGTAGCCTGAATGAATCATTTCTTATCAACTTGATGTACCTGGTAGAATTGAAAAATAAATTGGGTAAGAAAGTAAGCGTTGAGCAGGTATGCAGTTTGTTTGGCAATTTAAACACCACAAACAGGTTTACAGAGCTACACGAAAAAAGTGCTGATGCCATTTATCAGGATTTATTTCTAAATAAAAAATTGATTAATCCGCCTGATCTGGCATTTGAAATCCCTTTAGTAGATCAAAATCATCCTGATTTTGTTGCAGCTAATGTGTCACTCATCAAAGATCATAAATCAGTCGTTCAGGCAGCTTTGAAATTGAAAGAAGCCGACCTGGATATTTACCTGAACCTGACCAAACGTTCTGATGGTAGTTTATACATTCCAAATGGTGTTGATGGCGATTTGCTTTTACCTCATTTATCCTTTTTATACAGGCATTCCTTTCTGGCAAACTCCTTAAAAATTAAAGCGGCCGACTGGACCACGTTTCTGAAAATTTACAATGCCGATGTTGAGGTATTTACTGATCCAAAATCTGCTTGTGACTTTATAGACGATATTAACCTGATCCAATCATCCGAATTTAAAATGGATGAGTTGAATTATTTACTTGCTGCGGATTTAACAGCTAAGGCAGCCTATAGAGAAGCTACAGCAATTCGTTTCTTAATTTCGCTTAGAAACAGTTTGCAGGAGATAACGAAGGAATATGACCCTGACAAATATGAGTTTTTACAAACTCCCTCACCGAATGATATTGAAAGCTTAGAAAGTCTATTAAGGAATTTACTTCTTAAGAATAATTTAACCGAAGGAACAATTGAATTAATCCTCGGAATTTTGAAAAACTCTACTCCAAGAGTTGCTGAAGCACTGATTGAGGTACCTGATTTTCAATTTCCTGAGGCCATCACAGGTGATCCTGGTAACATTCCGATACAGTATCAAGAAAATCCAGCAATTGAATTTTCTGGCGTAATGTCGAATGATATGCGCAATACTCTATTAACGGATTCTTCAATACCGGCAAGTATCAGAAGTGATGAAGATTATATGAAGGCAATACAAAAACTATATGACCAATCTCAAGGTGGTAATGACTTTTTGCCAAATGTGGTTACTACAAAAATAATATTAGCAAATAACAAATTCCCCGATACCATTACAGGTGCCCCCCATCACATCCCAATACAATATCAAAGAAACCCGAAATTGATATTTACCGGATTGATGACAGATACTGTTAGAGATGAGTTGCTTGGAAATACGTCCATACCAATTGATGTAAGGAATAATCCAGATTATCAAGCAGCTATTCAAAAGGTATATGACGAATCTCAACATGATTTGTTGAATTTAAAATTCTTTAACCCGGAGTTTAAAACTGCACTTGAGAATGTAACAGTTGATTTTGAAAAGGATTTGCCAAGAGAAACTGCATTAAAAGTTTCATTTAATGCAGAGGATAAGCAATTAGTAGTAATTGGGATTTTATCGCAAAAAGAAAAAGAGTTACTGGATGCTCTTGACTCGGACCCGGCATATTTAGCAGCAATCAATAATATTTATTTACAACAAAGTGCAGGTGGCTATTCTCCTAAAGAGCTATGGGTAGACCCAACTGATTTGAACATTTCTACTGATAATTTCTATTCAGAAAACCTTGCTCTGGCAATTAGAGGAAATGGAACAAGCTCAAACTCATTACTTAATTATTTCAAAGAGAAAGAAACAGAAAGTGCCATCATTCAACAATTGAGTAACCAGTTTGGAATTGCTCAAAATATGACAAAGAAACTGATTAATGATTATCAACTTATTGGTACGGAAACCATCTTTGATCATTTAAAAGATACATTTGCCGGATCACTGGGTGTGGTAGATTATGCAGGATTTAAGGATACCTTCGATACCCTTTACTGGTTGCACCGGGTCAGCTTGTTCATCAATAAGTGGGAATTGGATTTTGAAAAATTGGAGTGGTTGTACACTTACCATACACCCACCCAAACAATGGATTTTGCATCACTTCCGGCCGATGATACAGGCACTATCGCTTCCCTTGTACACATTCTGCGAACCGAAAATTTATTAAAACTTAATTCCCGGTTTAATGATGAGGAAATCAGCATTCTAAGTATTATCGGAAAACTTCATAAAGGGGACTATGCGGACATAGAGGACTTTGCCGGTGAATTAGAGATGCTGACAGATTGGAATGCAACGGATGTGGACGACTGGGTGAACAGTATTGATTTAAGCTACCATACCGATTATTTATTAGCTGAAAATTGGATGCGTCTTTACGAGTCTATGAAAATACTGGAGCAGCTAAATGCGGGAACCATGATCGCTATTGATTATGCAAACCCAACTATGGGAGAGTCAGAATCTCTGACTTTAAAGCAATTACTAAGATCGAAATATGGAGCCGAATCCTGGTTAACAATCAGCACGGAAATACAAGATGTATTGAGGGAAAGAAAACGAGATGCATTGGCTGCTTATCTTCTGGCACAACCTCAACCGGCGGATTCTCCCTCCGGCAAGTGGGAAAACACCAATGACCTGTATGCTTATTATCTATTGGATATAGAAATGAGCTCTTGTATGCTTACCTCCAGATTGGTACAAGCTTCGGGTTCTATACAATTATTCGTTCAAAGGTCTTTTATGGGATTAGAACCTGAAGTACCGGTTAAGTCAGATGGAGATGATGGCGATAGTGCCTGGAGATGGTGGAAATGGATGCGGAAATACCGCGTTTGGGAGGCAAACCGTAAAGTATTCCTCTATCCCGAAAACTGGATTGAGCCTGAATTAAGGCCGGATAAATCATCTTTCTTTCAAGATCTGGAAAATGAATTATTGCAAAACGAGGTCAATCAATTGAATGTTGAGCAAGCCTATCTCAACTATCTGGACAAGCTTAATGAAGTAGCTCGTTTGGATATAGCAGCTTTTTACCATGAAGATGATGCAGAGCAAACACTTGTGCATGTGTTTGGTCGTACAGCTGGTGCTGTTCCACATATTTATTATTACCGTCAATATGATTACAGGCGTTGGACACCATGGAAAAAAATAGAAGTGGATATCGTCGGTGATCATTTGATTCCTTTGGTTGTTAATAAGAGACTTTTCTTATACTGGCCGGAGTTCAGGGAAGAGCCGGATGATGCAATGAATAATAATGTTCCAATCCCTGATGGGGATGATGATAATTTCTCCCTTCCACCCACATACAAAAAAACGCAAATCAGGTTGGCAACTACTGAATTGAGAAATGGAAAGTGGCTGCCAAAGAAAGTATCTAATGACTACTTTGAAACGAATGCTTATACAGGGCATTTTAACTCCGGTAAGATGGAGTTTTATGTATTAGATAAAAAAGAACTTAACGGCAAATTAGGTATTAAGTTTACGTATCCTGAATTAGAAGGACAATCGTGGACTCAGAGCTATGATACTTTTGAGTTGTTTGGTTGCGAAGGCCTTCCGGTTAAATCTGATCCACGATTAAATGGAATCTCAGAGCAGGTTACATGGCCATTTCCAAGAATACTCAACAACCTGGATTATATTGAAAAGGAAGCAGGGCAAGTTTCCAATCCGGAAAGCGATTTTGAATTAGAAGAAAATTCCCGGTTTAGCATAAACCAGCGTTTACTTCTTCTGCAAAAAACACCGACTTTTCATAAGTCGTACTTTGCCTGGCAAACCTCTTATCTGGACAGGCTTTTGGAGGGCTTTGAGGTCATATTAAGAAATTTTATGGACAGATCATCTTATGCCAGAAACGGCTCCTGGTTGCCATTCTTTTATGCTGATAGAAAAAAGACGTTCATGGCTTTTCCAATGCTTGACTTTGGCAGGTATCGGGAAGAGACCAGCGTGGTACTGGGGGAACAGTCCGGAACAAGACAGTACTATTACCCTGAAATAAAAGCGTTTTTTAGAAACTATCTACTAACGCTTGAGGGAAACATACGAACTACTTTAGATAGTACAGATTTTACAGTTTATACAGATGCTCAAAGAGTTGCGATGGCCAATGTTCTGGCTAATCTCCTAAACGAAGATCCATATACCAGCATTTCGATAGAGGGACTAATAGAACTGATAGTCAGGTTTTATATGACCATTTACAGGTTCTATTTTGGAGCGATTTCCGCCGGGCTATTCAATGAAAGGAAATATCACTTCAAAAATTATTATCATCCCTTTGTCTGTGATTTCATTAAGCTGGTTTATAATCCTGCCCAAGGTATTCCTGCATTGATGAGTAGGAACACCCAAATGAAGAATAGCGGGTTTAACTTTGGAAAAATGTATGATCCCACGAACCAGGTTTATGATTATGACATTGGCGGAGCATATCCTGAAGAAATAGTTGACTTTTCTGCTGATGGAAGTTATTCCCCTTACAACTGGGAATTATTCTATCACACACCATTGATGATTGCCAACAGCTTGAGCAAAAACCAGCGTTTTGAAGAAGCAATGGAGTGGTATCACTATATTTTCAATCCAATTGGAGTTGAAGGTACACTGGCTGATGGTACAATGGCAGGTTCTCCTCAAAAGTATTGGATTACCAAGCCATTCTTTTTAACAACAGATGAAAAGTACAACGAACAAAGGATTGATACTATTTTGCGAATGATTGCCGGAGACACAACCACTGACAATTTCTCCAGTCAGTTAAAAGCGGATTTGGAAGCCCAGGTGAAAGATTGGCGGTATCATCCGTTTGAACCTCACCGTATTGCTCAATATCGGAATGTTGCTTATCAGAAGACGGTCTTTATGAAATACCTCGACAACTTGATTGCCTGGGGGGACCATCTATTCAAGCAGGATTCAATGGAATCTATTAATGAGGCAACACAGCTATATATACTGGCGGCAGAACTTCTGGGGCCTCGACCGAAAAATATTTCCCCACAGGTTGTTCCGCCGATTGAAACTTTCAATGAGTTGGAAGAAGACTTTGATGATTTTAGCAATGCATATATCGAAATGGAGAACCACATCCCGTCTATGTCTGAGGATGGAATAGACGGAGAAACTGTGGCTCCTATTCCCACACTATACTTTTGCATTCCTCCAAACGATAAAATATTCGGCTATTGGGATACCGTAGTTGACAGGCTCTACAAAATCAGGAATTGCATGAACATTGAAGGTGTTGTCAGGCAGCTGTCTCTTTTTGAACCGGAAATAGATCCGGGCGCTTTAGTAAAAGCAGTAGCCGGGGGCATGGATATTAGTAGTGCTTTGGCTGACCTAAATGCACCTTTACCTTATTATAGGTTTAACACCCTTCTCCAAAAAGCAAATGAAGTTTGCAATGATGTAAAGGCTTTAGGAAATGCTTTACTATCAGCTTTAGAGAAAAAAGATGCTGAGCAATTGGCCTTGTTAAGACAAGGACACGAATTGCAACTGTTAAATGCTTTAAAAGAGGTAAGAGAGCTACAGATTGAAGAAACCAGGAAAAATTTGGATGGCTTGAAGGAAAACCTGGAGCTTACCAAAATCAAAATCGATTATTATGGTTCAAAAGAGTTTATGAATGCGGGTGAAATTGTAGCTACTGTTCTTAACAGCACTTCAATTGCATCACATACTGCTGGTACCATTGCAGATGTTTTAGCAGGGGTAATGTTTTTAATACCAGATTTTAAGGTTGGAGCGTCGGGATTTGGTGGAAGTCCACATTTTGCAGCCGAACCACCTACAGGTAATAAAATAGGAGAATCTACTGGTAGGATGGCAAATGGATTGTATAATGTAGCTACTATATTGGATAAATCAGCAGCAATGTCAAATACTATTGCAAGTTACCAACGAAGGCAGGAGGAATGGGACTTTCAGAAAGAAATAGCTGAACAAGAAAAAATACAATTAGAAGAACAAATTGAAGCTGCAAATATTAGAATTAATATTGCAGAAAAAGAATTATCAAATCAAGAATTGCAAACAGAAAACGCTAAAGAAGTTGAAGACTTTATGAAGTCCAAATATACGAACAAAGAGCTGTATCAGTGGATGATTGGACAAATTTCGCAAGTATATTTCAAAAGCTATCAATTGGCTTATGATTTGGCAAAAAGAGCAGAAAGGTGTTATCGTTTTGAATTAGGAATTCAAGATTCTAACTTCATAAAGTTTGGTTATTGGGATAGCCTTAAAAAGGGACTACTCTCTGGAGATAACCTTCAGCATGATTTAAGGCGTTTGGAAAACTCTTACCTGGAGCAAAACCGGAGAGAACTGGAATTGACCAAACATATTTCCTTGGCATTGTTAGACCCATTAGCTTTGATTAAGTTGCGGGAAACTGGCAAATGCTTCTTCTCTCTACCGGAAGAAATATTTGATTTGGACTATCCAGGACATTATTTCAGGCGGATCAAATCTGTTAGCATTTCTTTACCCTGTGTAGCAGGACCGTACACTACTATTTCATGTTCGTTACGTTTGTTGAACAATCGCATCCGTGTTAAAACCGGACTTGCCGATGGCTATGTTCATAACAATGAAGATGGATTTTTGGTAAACGATAGTCGCTTTGTTCAAAACAATATACCCATCAAAGCAATTGCCACAAGTAGTGCTCAAAACGATAGTGGGATATTTGAACTGAATTTCAGGGATGAAAGATACTTGCCATTTGAAGGTGCCGGGGTAGTTAGTGGTTGGACTATTGATTTATTCAATGATCCAAATGATGATGATTTTGGCAAGGCTCTAAGACAGTTTGATTACAACACTATTTCTGATGCAATTATTCATGTGCAATATACGGCCAGAGAAGCAGGTGGGCTGTTGAAAGATGGTGCAATAGCAAATCTCAGGGAATATTTTGGCAGAGATGATAAAGCCCCCGGTATGAAGGTCATTAACCTGAAACATGACTTTGCTTCTGAATGGCACAAATTGCTGCACCCCAATAACCCGGCAAATGGAAATGTTCTTGAATTTATGATAACACGGAACCTGTTTCCATACAGGGACATATTGCACACACTCAAAATAAATTCTATAACTATACTTGCCAGATGTTCCGATAGTGGGGATTATGATATTACCTTCAATCCGCCATTGTCAAGTCCTCCACCGGCAGGGGCTGATGAAATGACCTTAACGCCAGTTTCTGCTTATGGAAATTTGCACTTTACTACCAGGGATACAACAGGTGATGCCATCGAACTTGATTTTTCTACTGACATTATCTGGAATTTAAAGGTTGAATCCCCTTCAGGGAATAATCTGGAAGAGAATGAATTGGAGGATATGTACATGATTCTTGGCTATGAGTGGGAGGATTAGATTCAGTAGAAAATTTGAGAACATTAAAACTTTAAAACTACTATTGGCTCATATAATAATGTGCGAATGTTGAATAATGATTAGCTACAGGTATCAAGGGACTTATAAAGAATCCCTGATATATATTGATTAAGATGCATGTTGCTGATGTAAGTCTGTTAGCAGCTGAGAGACATTATTCATTCAGCCATACAACTTGCTTCATCCGTATGAAATCCTATCTCTATCCAGATCGTCTCAGCTTGTTACCCATACCATGTAAGCTACGATAAGTGGGAATCTCAGCTTCTTTTGCGTACCGTTTGAATTCAATATATATGCGGGCACCGAGTACGGGTTTGTCTTTGGATGCACCTCCCTGGTAAATAAATACATAATCCTTTGCATTCACCTTTCCACGTCATTTGAGGTAGTCTTAAATAAACTCTCTCAGTTCTTTTATGATTGGGACCTAACGCTCTTTCCTATAATTTGTAGGGGAGGACTTGCGCGAGATGAACTCAATTCCGACTCTAAAAAATCACAGTGGCTATAAAAGGTCACTATGATTTTCCTCTCTTATGATTCCTGAAGAGATTCACTGGCCCGCTCGTACCTACCGGATGGCTCCAGCTGAAGGTCCGGCGCCGGTAATAGGCTTTCTACGTGAGCCCAGGTGCCACGGTCTGTTTTCCGGTGCTCGACGTAGATCATGGCTGGTACACCTACCACCTTCTGTATATTGAACCCACGGGACAACGTTTCTTTTTTGAATGGTTGGCCCCGCCAGCGCTCCAGATCCTTTCTTAAGTTCGATTTTTCATGAAGCGATTTGGTATATCTCTTCTGCAGGAGATACCGGTCGCCATGTTCATTAGTGGCAGCTAGTTCGAAGACCAGCAGAACCATCTGCTTATCACCGAATTTGGTCTCGATTATTCCTAAATCCCTACAATCCACGCAGACGGCAGGTTGAAGCCCACTTGGGGCCAGGTCGGTTTTGGTTGATTTTTCATTTATGATTAGTGTCATAGTTTATCCTGTTTTAGTCTTAAGGTTCTGGTTTGGGTTTCGGTTTGATATCTGGCATACAATTCCGGATAATCTTTTCGGAACTGTTTGGAGTTGAAACTCCGCCGGGTGGAGGACTTCCACGTGAGGATGGGCTTGCCGTCCGCAGTTATAACCTGGTGATCACCGCAGTACTGCTTAAGATCGAACTCGATGGAGGTCTTCATTTCGTTCAATCCCGCAATGCGCTCTTTCAAACTCAGTAGCATATTATACCGCTGGCGAATATGCACGGACGCTTCTATGTGTGACTCATGAGAGTCTGGGTGCTTAATGAGCAGGTCTTCGGTCGTTGATGGTAGAGGGGGCGTATTGCCTTCCACAAATGTTTTCCACCACTGGCTCAGGCGCCGGTTATTTGCCTTAATAAGCTCGTCATCTCGCTCGACAAACACAGGGTCTGCAAACTCACATATGTCTCTGTAGTAGACCTGCAAGAAGCCGTACCCTACATCCAGAATGCCCATGTAGTGCATCAGCTGAGTATACCATTCGATAGGTATATTTTGCGCCAACTCATGAGGTGAAATTCTGTTTGTGGTCGAACACTTTATCTCAAGGACTCCCAATCCAAGGTTGCCTTCGCCATGGATCAAGCCATCGACATTGCCAGACAGCATGGGATACTCCGGGTGGATGAACATCTCGGCAGGTTCTGTGACTTCCAGGTTCATCGATTTCCTGAAGTGGTCCCTTACGATTGGTTCGAAAAGTGTCCCGAAATTGGAAAACGCATTCCCCTTGAAGAAGCTGACGTTCTGAGTCTTTTCCAGCCAGACCATATATGGACTTTTGTATTTTGATTTTCCCAAAACACTGGCTGAGTCACTTCCTCCGATAAAATTCCCCCTCAATTTGCGCCATTCGCCCAACGAGAGGTCTTTTGTTGATATGCTATTCATAAGTTTTTGATTTTATGTTCATATGAAAAAGGCAGCCCCTTTAGGAGCCGCCTTTCTTTGATTTGTGGTTGCTTTCAAGCCATTTTATGATGGCATAAGTGATGGCTCGTTTGCATATCTCTCCTACAATCCGACCAATTTTTTCTGCGTGTTTCATAGCTAATTCAGATAGAGGTCTTCAGTAAGCGCGTGCAGCCTGCTGTGGTTGCGGACCATCGACTGAGGAGGTGTGCTCTTTAATGCCTCCGTACATGCATTGTACGTCGACCAAAGCGAGCTTTTCTCGAACTCAGGATGGGATGGATTGTCGAGCTCCTTAAACGCTTTGGTGGATTGTGTTGGCGATAGGATACCTTCCCCGGTCAGAATGCCCAGGTACTCGTAGCTCGAGCGCTTATCCAGGGTAATCTCCATCATTCTGGCCGCGTCGAAACAAAGCTGGCTGTATTGATGCTGAGATTTATAGATCGCTGTAACAACCTGGTCCATTAGCTCTTCATGCATGTTTCCCGAGTGCTTTCTCAGGACCGTGACATCACCTTTGAACATGAGATTATCACAGACGATAACCGAGGTCCCTACAGCTACGCCAGCGGCTAAAGATTTATCCAGCGAATTTCTGATACCGATTGAAAGGCGCAAAGGATCATCATCTGATGTTGATTTGCTGGCATAGGACAGCACGCCAAACATTTTGTTGCCACTGGCGCTAAGGGCGTAGGCCTCCTTAGCAAATGTAAAGTCCCGGAGCATATTGGAGGCCAAGGTCTTCACGTTGACGGCAAAGTCGTAATGATTCAGCGGCGTATAGGTCTCGGTCTGCTCGGGTTCAGGGATCGCAAGCAGCTGCTCTAAGTTGCAGCGCTCGGATCCACATTGTGTGAGTAGTTCAGGCATTGTAATTCTCCGTAAGTTATAGGTTTTGTTTACACTCTTCTTATACCAAGAAAAGGAGGAGAATTATGCCTGGAGCGCGAGAATAGAGTTGAAAATGGTATAAGAATTATGTGCGAGAGCTTATGGTTGAAAGAGCTATTCAATCCGAATTGTTTTTGCACTAACCCGAATGAAAATATTAGATGTAATAGTTGAAGGACTGATATCATTTTGAGGAAAATTTCAACCATGTCGGGTGTAGAATATATGGTATAGTTTTGCCGGTTAAGTGCAGAATACAGAAATTACCAATGACTTTTGAAATACTTTTGTGCATGACCAATAATAAGGCGGACGCTATATAACCTTGTGTATTTAACTAATCTCGATACTGATAATATTTTAATCAATTACGAAAATATTATTTATTTGGAGCAAAATAACAGAAAAAACGTATTGCATAATTCAAAATATATTTTAATATATTTTGAATATGTATCTGAAAGAGATTTCTTTTTCATCTTGTACTCGTATCGGGAACCCCTTAAAAAATACAAACATGATTCTGGAAATTAATTACTAAATGGCAATTTAAATAAATTTTAGAATTAGTCTGATATCCACACTTAAAACCCATTTCATTAGTCATGAAAATCTTTTAAGTATTACGATGGGCGAGGTTGGAGTAAAAGCAATACCAGGCCCTGAATCAAATCCAAGAATACTTCAATATGCAAATGAGAGTGGTATTCAAAACTATAATTCTGACGAATTGGCTTGGTGCAGTGTTTTTATTGATTGGGTTGCTTACAAAGCAGAAATGGAACGAACAAATAAGCCAGCAGCGAGATCGTGGTTACGAAATGTTCGATCTCTTACTGACTCTATTTGCACGAATAAAGATAATTGGATTGCTATTCGGAAGAATACGGAGCTGTAAGCATATATGAGAAAACATTTAGGCAATACACACTTTAAAGGAATAATTATGAGTAAAATGCCTGATCGAATACCCGCACGGAAACTGTCCGATATCACACTTCCGGATGATACCTATAATGCTGATTTTCAGTTGACTGATAGGTACCAAGCGTTCTCAACAGAATTGATTCGTTTTTCATTGTTCGGTATTGCAGGTTACGGATTCTTGATAGCTAACGTTGTAGTTAAATCCGATGAACACCTAAAGACATTTACTGAACAAGCTGCTCTGCTAGGTGCGGGAATAGTTTTCTTAGGGTTGGCTATGGCACTTGCTTTGGCATATCGTTTCTTCTCGACCGGCTGTCTTGCTTATCAAATATCTATTCTGCGCACTCTTACGCGTCTGGAAAACCCTCACTGGACGGCTGAGGAGCTGGAAGCCAGTGAACAAAGGCTTAACAGAGAGCGCAAAGAACAGCTCCGTACATTAAGGTTTTGTCACAGGTGTTTGATGGCTTCCGTTGCATCACTTGTAGGAGGTGCAGTGTGTGTAGTCTATGTTTTTGCGGCTGTTCTTTTTGGCATCGCCTAATCAAGTAGTTGGCTCCGCCCAAGTTTGAGCGGGTGCGCCCCTCACACTAACCACCGCACAGGGCCCCAACCCTTACCTTAAGAATTCCACCCTCAAGATTTATGACTTACATTCCTGTAAGCCAAGGCACCCATGTTGGGCACACACAATACCTATAAACAATAGCGCCCATCAGGACGCTACTGTTTATAGCCAAACAGTTTAAATAATCTCGAATCCTAAATCATAAAACGCAGTATAACTTCTTCAAAAAACTCATTTGTCAAGACCCAAAAGTTGCCCCACCGTTAATCAACGTTATCATTAAATCTCATCAGAATACTGACTTCTATCGACTCCATCTCCTTCAACAAGTAATCAATCCACTCTTCCAACTTAGCAACTATCACTATCAAATCAAGCGCACTCTCCCAGCTCATATTTCCCTTTAAAAAATCATGAATCCTTCTTGTCGTTCTCTCTTTATATGACATAGGCTCAGTTTCTGGGTATAAGAAGTATGAAGGCCGTAGTAGCTTAAGGATTGCTCAATCCGGCAAATAACAGAAGCGTGTCAGTATGTTGTCACTCGCGTTGTTTATACTGCGCCAGATACACGTTACGCTTCTTAAATCAAACACATAAAAAAAGGAGTAAATATGAAAGAAGGTTTATCAGAGATCATTTGTATCATTGACGCTTCAGGCTCGATGAAACTCATAAAAAATGACGCGATTGGAGGCTTTATCTCGTTTCTTGATGAGCAAAAAAAGCTGCCTGGAGACGCAACATTGACGCTCATTCAGTTTAACACGGATTACGACGTTATTCACGAAAACAAACCTCTGAGTGAGGTTAATCCCATCCGAGACAAAGACTACATACCGACGGGAAGTACAGCGTTGCTGGACGCAGTAGGCAAAGCAATAGATTCAACAGGTCGACGGTTGGCCAGTACTTCAGAAGAGCACAGACCTGAAAAAGTTATTGTCGCTATTTTGACTGATGGAGAAGAAAACGCAAGTACGTCCTATGATTTACCAACGATCAAAGACATGATACGTCATCAGAAGGAGAAGTACTCATGGGAGTTTATTTTCCTGGGAGCCAATCAGGATTCGTTTGCAGAAGCGGCAAAAATAGGCATTGAATCAAAAGACACCATAAACTTTGCGGCAACAGATGATGGAATCAGAACGGCTTATAGCGAGATGAGCAACAGTATTACTACATATAGAAAAAAGTAGAATTCCATCTTAAGAGGCTTCAGGCTTAACAGCTTGAAGCCTTATAATAATATGGGTCATACAAAAAACATGAACCTTGATGTTTTTTTTCATGTATTTGAGGAAGGTTTTGCAGAACTGGGCTTTTGCCCAATCACGGGGTTGTCGGTTAAATTAAATCTTCAAATAATGACTTATATGATGTGGTTTCAATATATGATGTGGTTTCAATCTCTCTTTGGCCCTGACCTTGAAAAACCTCTTTCAATAAAAAAAGCTGCCCAGAGTTAACAAGGCAGCTTTTAGATCGGGGATTTTAAACTACTGAATCACTTCATTTGTGATATGAACCAAACCGTTAGATGCCCGTATATCTCCCTCGGTAATCTCTATCCCGAGTGCGGGCCCAGCATCGGCAGCCTCAACTTCACTCTGAAAAAGATGACCAACTACGAGATTTTGCAGTCTGTCGCTATCTTGTCGAATCTGCTCCAGATCATCACCAAGATTTTCAAACGCCTGATCTGTCGGAGCGATGATGGTGTAGGGCCCCTGATCGGCAATTGCATCACCAAGGTTAGTCTCATTCAGTAATTCAGCGAATATTGTGTGATTTTCGCTGGCTTCAACAACTTCTACTACGGTTTTATCTTGTGCAGTAGCGCTGTTTGTAGTAAGCGCAAACGTGAAAATAAGCGCGAAAATAGAGAGTACTGAGAAATACTTCTTCATAGACTTCATAATGGATTTGTTTGGTTTTACGGTTCGAGAGACAATATCAACTATCTCTATTCTGTATATCTTTACCAATTTCTCATATTTACTGTAGATGAATTTGTTCCAAAATATTTTTTTAGATTTAATTGTATCCAGTAAATAGTACAGATATTAGAGGCTTTGAAATATGTTCAATTTCTCATTTTTTTATTTAGAGTCTCGTTCTTTTTATCTACTGTAGATTATGGCTGTTTTAAAGCAACTTAACGACCGATTTGAGACTGTATGGCCGCTCATAGGCATACTCTATCCATCAGATGGCCTTTGCCAGGCTTACTACAAAAAGGCTATAATACCTTCAGGCCAACGAAATCTTAAAAACTGAATCCTTTGTGTTGTAATCAATAATCTTAATCCATTCAGCAAGCTGTCGCCTCCATTGATAAGGTAGATTGTGCCCCATTAAGGATTAGATTGCCAATGTTTAGTTCAATTTTAGATAGAATGACCACCAAATATTTCGAATATTGTGGCATTTACTATCGTGGTCTACGGTTCTGCAATTATGTTTCCGAATTTCTCAGTTACCAATAAATATACTGAGTACAAAAATGAGCAAGAGGTGATTCTATTTCTGATCTCTTAGCTATTTTTAATGGATTTCAATTAGCTGGTATAAATTAGGTTCGTACTATAGTCAACAGGTTCAGCGGAATGGGGATAGACTATGATAAAACTTATGCCCGGCTTATCTGAAGCCATGGTTCTGGGTACAAGGTTTGTTCCATATGCCCAGCCGTATGTGCCCGACCTTTTGTTGGTAACAATAAGCAGGTCCGAATTCTGTAGATCTTGCAACACATGGGTCATTAACAGATCAAATTTTTCAAATTTTTCAAATTTAATATCCAGTGAAGGGGAAAGAAGATCTACATTATGGCTGATCTGATCTTCATCTTCTGATAAGTGATAAATCTCAAGAGGAGTATTCAGATTTTCTGCCAGCCTCACAATATTGCCAAACAGATGTAAAAAAGTTTTCCCTACGGCTTTTTTGGGAGGAATGACCAAACGAATTTTCTCGAATGTTGAAATAGGTTGATCGAATTTACAGACAAATATTTGTTGATTTGATGTTTGAATCAATTGATCCACCACGCTTCCAAATACTTTCATGGGAGTCGTTATTTCACCATTCCAGCCAATAACTATATCGGTGATCGCATGTTTTTCTGCTGCCAGGTGAATCCCTTCAGCAATATTAAGATTGGTTTCAATGACCGGGTTGGCTGCACTGTTGACGGCGTGTATATGATGGCTGGCCGTATCCAGTATTTTTTGTGCTCTTTCTCTTTGGGAAGCCGCATCTACGTATGTGTTAATCACGGAAAGTGGATAAATCGGATTGCTGCCCTTAATCCTTAAGTTAGCCGCAAACTCAATCAACCGATCAGACGTAACCGGGTTTGAAATCGGTACCATAATCCGCTGATTGACTTTTGGCTTTGCATCTGAGCCGTCACTGATGTCGTCAGTAAGTTTATGACCAAACTTTTCAACAACTATCGGGCCAATAATACACGTAACCAATATCATCATAATGGCGCCATTTAACACTTCTTCTCCGATTAGTCCGACCTCCATCCCAACAAATACTGCTGCCAGGGTTGCCGCAGCCTGGGAATTGGTTAACCCGAATATTACCCAGGCCTGGTCATTAGAAAAATTAAGAATTTTAGCACTGGCAAAAGCCGCCATCCATTTAGTAATAACAACTGTGGCCGTCATAACGCCCATAATGATCCATACATCAGTACTGCCGGTTAATACGGCAATATCTACCTGCATACCTACGAAGATGAGGAACAGTGGTATAAAGAAGGCATCACCAAAAAACTCAACGCGATTTTTTAATGGCCCTTTATTTGAAAGCAGGCGGTTGAATGACAGCCCGGCCAGAAAAGCTCCCACAATCGCTTCAATACCGATCACTTCAGCCAGCCATGCGGCAATCAGCATCATGCCAATTACATAGACATAGGTAAAACGCCCCTTTTCACCCACATACTGAAAAAACCGAAAGCTTGCTTTTGGCAGCACGATAAACATGAATGCCAGGTAGATGGAGAAGAGGCCGGTTAATGTGACCCAAAACATCATATCAAGATCTCCCTCCACTGACCGTGCAACTACTGCCAATACAAGCAGTGCTACCGTATCCGTAATGATGGTTCCGCCAACAGCGGCCGATACACTTTTCTCTTTCATCAAGCCCAGCCGGGAGATGATCGGATACGCCACCAGCGTGTGAGAAGCAAACATGCTTGCGATTAACAGTGATGCGGGCAGGGAGTATCCCATCCAGTAAAAGATAAGGGTGCCAAGAGTTTGGGGTATCAGGAAAGTCAAAGCACCAAAAACGAAGGTGTTTTTCTTCTCTTTTTTGAACTGATCGAGATTAATCTCAAGGCCTGCCAAAAACATTAGGTAGAGCAAGCCCACTTTCCCCAGTACATCAATCACACCGGCGGCTTCAATTAAACCAAAACCTTTGGGGCCAACAATGGTACCTGCCAGTAAGAGGCCCACAATGCCCGGAAGATTTATTTTTTGAAAGACCAGGGGTACAAATAGAATAATGAGCAAAAGAATTGCAAATGCGAGAATAGGTTCACTTGCAATCGAGATTACAGAAAATGTCATAAATGTGAGTTTTCTGAAATCAGAGAATCAAATACCCAACCTACATCTGTAGAAATAGTATTCCTGTACAAGGGATATATACTAAAGCAAAAAACTGATGCAGTGCGAGCGTGCTTCGTAGCTCCTCTGAAAACATGTTTATATTTCAGAAGGCAAAGGAGCTACATAAAGAAAGGTCCTTTGTCTTCTCTCGAAGCCTGCGAAGTTAGCTGTCGGGTTCGGGCTGAGAGAACTCGCCCTAACTGATTGCTCAGAATTCACCCCAAATAATTGGGTCCTCCGCTCACTCATTACTGAGTGATTAGGCAATCTTAAGGTTAGCGCTTTTCAACTTGAAAACAAAATACATAAATCGAGGATGGATTACACACGGCTGAAATACGCACCTTAGCTGGGAAGTGTCTTTGCAGCTTTAAGATAAAGTCATAAACTCAGACGAATGGCTTTGGAGTTTCTACATTTGAGTGGTCATGCAGTACACATTATCATCAACTATGCAACCTTCCCCCTCACACCTTAGCCGAAAACAAAATCCATGATTCTGTAAAGTCTTTTTTAATAATCTTCGACTACAGCTTCCTGTTTGTGATTGGAACAAAAAAGGGAGATTTTGCTTTAAGTGTAATCGGAAGGCAATAACTTTGCAATCCCTGGGTTTTCACAACCATAATTTCAATTAAAAAAATAGTTCAATGAAAATTTTTAAAATAACGAGTCTATTGCTCGTAGCAGTTACATTTGCTTTCTCATCCGCGTTTGCACAAGGAATGGGTCAACAACAGCAACCTCAAATGCCGGATGTCCCCACATCTGAAGACGTAAGTGATGAAGAGCTGAATCAATTTGTAACCACAATCTCTGAGATTGAGCCTATTCAAATTGAACTTCAAACAGATGTACAGAAGCTTGTTGAAGAAAAGAATATTTCCATGGAAAGATTCCAACAACTGATGATGGCAATGCAGAATCCACAAATGGCTGATCAGGTAGAAATATCTGATGAAGAGCGCGAGCAGATTCAAAACATTCAACCCGATCTCACTGACCTTCAAATGAAAGCAGAAGAAAAGATAGTTGAAAAAATTGAAGAGAATGGTCTGAATGTTCAGCGGTACCAGGCAATTATGATGGGTGCACAGCAGGATCAGGAACTGATGACGAGACTTCAGACAGCTCTTGAAGCTACACAGGGCTGATTAAGCAGAACTAAAAATTCATTAGATTATCTATCAAAGCCACTCTCTACGAGTGGCTTTTTTATTTCGGTAAGATATTGAGTTTACCGGATGAAGTCCTTCCAGCAACTGCCTGCAACAATGAAGACCAGTTTACAATTTAACAATGTACAATCCTTTGATCTGGCGGTCTAAAACAACCATATCCCCGCTTAAAATAGGGCTTCTAAGGTATGAGAGCAGACTCTTTTCCTGACCTCCCATTTTAACGCCCAAATTTAAACAGCTCTACTAAATATTTTTGCACATCGGTAAGTAATAAGTAACAAAAGCGAAGTGGGTTTCGAATCATTAAACGAAATTAAAATAGGCGAGTAGAAGAATATTTACAGAAGCTTGATAATGGATTTTAATGTTAACAAAATGTTCATTCAATGATAAACTCCATCTCCATCTCCATCAATAAATAATCAATCCATACCTCCGATTCTGATATCCTTATTAGCGATCGCTAGTTGAATCAAGTCGATTAGAAATTTGCCCCTTATATTGGTTATACCCCTCCCTGTAAAAAGTTTCATACTTACTTTAGATGACAATTGATCGCATAATTTCGTAAGTGTATGCGGCAGTTGAATTATTACGTATTTATACGGATTGATTTCGTTAGAGTTTTCTAATAATTTAAATTCAAATAATGCTATCAGAAAATAACCCAAGAAAATGAAAGAGCAATCAAATAAACATAATTGGGATGAACCACTGCGGAAATTGCTAGTTGATGAAATTGAACTAGATATGAATAAACTGGTTTGTGTTTTGAAGTGCTACATAGGCATATATTCCAAAGACGGACTGCTAATTCTTCACAGTAAATTTAATGAATTAAACGCCAGAAATAAGATTCTCACCTATCTTTTAGGGCGTAAGGTCTCCACAATGATGAAATTCGAGTATCCTGAAATAGTTGATATACTTGAGATAAAAAAAACAACGGGTATCCTAAGAGGAGTATTAATGCCAATTTGTGTTGAACTTAAAACTGAGAATCTGATATCCGGGTCTGGAACATCTGGATATTATGTCTCGGAATCACAAATGTTGCATGTATTGAAAGAACTGGAATACACTTGTCATTCTTAACAAGCTGCTAGTAATACGATGATGATTAAACTCTTTTAATTTGACCACTGTATTCTCGGTGTCTTTGACGACATTACCATATTTTGTCCTGCTATTTCCCCTTCATTTTTTACTCTATATTTAAGGGCTTCATCAGGTTGTCTTAGTTTATTGGCTACCATGATATTACGGATATATATATAAAATTATGCAAGGAAAAACACCATAATGTGCAAACTTCCTGTCATTGGAGAGTCAATTTAAGACGAAATAGACGTGATAGTTGAACATATGATCATATGGCAATGACTTAAAGTCCCACAAACGTCAATTTTTATGTTTCTGAGCCCCTGTTATTAAAACTAGAATTTTTAATCTGTTTGAACTTCGACTTTTTGAGGAAGCCCTAGTTAAACGTTCACGTTAATGACCATCATCCTTATTATAATAGGCCTTGCACTACTAATTGCCGGTGCTGAACTGCTGGTGAAAGGGGCATCAGGTATTGCCCTCAATTTCCGGATTTCACCATTGGTTGTCGGGCTGACGGTTGTCGCATTTGGAACCAGTACTCCCGAACTCGTTGTGGGGATAGAGTCATCTTTGGCAGGCAAAGAGGGCATTACATTTGGCACGGTAGTCGGCAGCAACATTTTCAATATCCTGTTTATCCTTGGTATTTCGGCTTTGATACTTCCGCTATCTGTCTCCAAAAAACTTCTCCGACTGGATGTACCCTTTATGATCATTCTTTCGGTTGTTTTATTGCTTTTATCATTGAATGGAGTACTGAGCCGGGTGGAAGGAATTGTGTTGTCAGTCGGACTCATTATCTACACAACAATTTTGATTTGGGAGAGCCGAAGAAAGATTGAACCTGAACCTGTTGAGGCAGATGAGATTCCTGCCAAAAAGAAGGGGTGGCTTCTGAATAGTAGCATGGCTGCCGGGGGACTTGGATTACTGTTGGCGGGTTCCAACTGGTTTCTGGATGGTGCTGTAGAAATTGCACGTTTGGCTGGACTAAGTGAAGTCATTATCGGTTTAACGATTGTTGCGGCAGGTACATCCATGCCGGAAGTGGTAACATCCATTATGGCCGCTCTTCGAGGTGAGCGCGAGATCGCTGTAGGTAATGTTGTGGGTAGTAATATTTTTAATATTCTGGGTGTGCTGGGCATTTCGGCTATGTTTGCCTACGGTGGCCTTGACATTTCACAATCTATGATTAGGTTTGATATTCCGGTAATGATTGCCGTGGCACTGGCTTGCCTGCCCATATTTTTTACCGGCGGAATCATCAGCCGCGGTGAAGGCATCCTCTTTTTGGGATACTATACCGCATATTCACTATATCTGATATTGGCCGCGACTCACCACGATGCGCTACCGGGTTTCAGTTCGGTAATGATCTGGTTTGTGATACCGATAACCGTCCTTACGTTAGCTGTAACGGCCTGGCAGCATTTCAAATCAGGAAAGTGAAAGTAAATATTGGAGATAAAATAGGTCCGGTTTATGATATGGGCCATTGTCTCAGGGGACTCATACACGAAAGTATACCACTAACTTTTATAGAGTTAGAGGTTTTTATTGTGTGTAAAGGTTTTCCGGAGAGAAGGATTACAAAGAAGTAAAATATTAAATATCACTGCGTCACTTTTTAAGAGTGAAACTAGTCTCAATCCATTCGATTAGAGTATTCATCTGCTCCAATAACTAAGTCTGTAAACAGATCTAATTCGAAAGTATGAGCATGTTGACTGCAATTCACTGTATTGAACTTTCATCGATCCAATCAATTTCTTTTCCATTAGAGACTGCATCTATGTGGATTTATCTGCAACGGCAGGCTGGGAATGAGATGCTCTGCTTGGAAACTATCCGTAACGCTTCATCTAATTTCGGTTCAATTCTGGAAAGGTTGATGTTCAGCACATCATCCAGCAACGCCTGATTACTATGAATTTTCATGAGTTATCACCATAAATCGAAAGAATTATTATTAAATTTGTGTCTATGAACACAAAACAGATTTTATCCATCATCTCCAACTTACCGTTTAATCAGCAGGTAGAGAACGTTGATCAGATATTGCAAACCCTCCACCAGCCAGATCCAGACGTAGAACAAGTCTGGATGGATGAAGTTGAACGTCGTGCAATGGAGGTGGACTCAGGGGGAAGTCAAAATGATTCCTGGTGAGCAGGCCATGCAGCGCCTCGAATCCATCACTCGAAACTAAGTGTTGGGGTTATATGCAATCGATATGGTACCACAAATATGGTTTCCCATTATCTTATGTACCTAATCGGAAATCAATTAAATTAAACTCATGACAACAAAAGATATCATTGCGGAAATCAACGATCTGCCGGTCGAACAACGGGTAGATATACTTAATCAAATCCTCCAAGATATGAACACCTCCGATCCTGAAATTGAAAAAACCTGGGCTGAAGAAGCCCGGCGACGTCTTGATGAATTTGAGGAAGGCAAGGTAAAAGCAATTCCTGGCGATCAATTTGATAGAGAAGTTCAAGAGTTGGAAAAACGTTATTCTGAATGACTTACTCTTTCCTTCCTGAAGTGAAAAAAACGATTTAAGCAAACCCATTCATTTTCTACCAAACTGTTCACCCCCCTGCCTGCCGGAGCAGATAAATCCAGGGTGATGGAAAACCCAATGCCACTCTTCTTTCTGTACCCTTTTAAAAAATTTGAAAGCTTGGATAAGCTCGTAAGTGAGATATGATGTTCATTATTGAGCTTACCACTTACTATCTCAAATCGACAGTCGGAGAAGATTATTTTTAGCTATTCTGAGAATGTTCGTATATCTCCATCTCTATTAATAACAAATAAATAATCATGAGTAGATCGATATATTGTAGACTGTGTTCAATTGATATTTAAGGATGATAAGAAACCAAAGCTAAAAACTCTATCCCTTTATAAGAAACCGATTTTAATCTTCTAAATATCGTCCTGAACCAGATACTTGCACCCCAACAATCCATCAAAATACGAGTTCAATAAGCATTGATGATGGATTATAGAATCAGTTTCATCTACCCATTTTGCAGCGCAAGTTGTAACATAAAACACATTAATTTTCCCAAAGGACACTGAAACCCAAAATTAAAGCAAGAAAACAAATTACCCACAGAATAACCGGCCCTGAAGCACCCTTAAAGGTTAGGCCCAAAAAGCTGAATTCAATATCACCTTTGTTGATTACATTCAACACTGTAACGATACAAAATGCCGTTATGGCTGATAAAGGGACGCCAACTGTTGCAGCATATTGGTCTTGAATGATACGTACCAACCAACCATTTGCAGGGCCTGGATTTAATACGTGCCATACTAAAAAGGAGAAAAAGAATATGCTTGCAATTCCAGTCCCACCTACAGATGCCCACTGTGACAGTCTACGAAATTTCACATCAATGTAGTCATCATAAGACGAATTCTTACCTGGTGTAATAAACTCCTCTGATCTATCTGATGGTATTTTTGAAGATGTAGTATCATTTAGAAATTCTTTCTTGATATCCTTTTCCACAGATTGTACCTCCGTTGATTTAATCTTGCGCCAAACAATTGATTTCAAGAATTTAGCACCGTAAAATGGCTAATCAAATATAATTTTAATTCCAAACATTTATACGCACAATTGTTATTACTGAAAAATATAAACGTTCATCTGTTTTCTTGAAATTAGTATTCCTTTGACAACTCATTAACTCCCACACTTTTTCCCATTTCCACCTCCTGTATCAACCTCCAGGTAAATGTATTGGTATCAAATAGTATTCTGAAATACCTGCCGTCACCCGCTTCTACCACAAAATGAAAGTGCTCTCCCCTGCCCTTCCGATCCCTGTGATAGTGCCGAACCTTGGAGATCTTGAAAGATTCACCATTTTGCATCATAAATCGGTACGGCGTAATCTTGTAAGGAAGCTTTTCTGAGTGTACGCTTTTGAAGACTGAGAGGACATTCAATGGAGGGTTAATTTTCTGCATTCCTGGTTGAGAGGGTCTTTTAGTTGAGGATTTACTCTCAAATAACTCTAAGGCTCTGACAGCATAATGTCACAAAGAATGGAATGATTTTGAAGTGGTCACCCCTCTTAAATTAACCCAGTGGGAACAGCTCATAACTTCTCTGCCATATCTCTTTATATCCCATCGTATCCTTGTGCATACAAATTGTACTCGGCTATTTTTCCAGAGAACTCATTTAATTCCGGGATAGTCCATGCTGTTTCATTGAAAATTGTAATACTCAATTCAACCCGGTTTTATTAATAAATCGAACTCTCTTATCTCCGGACCTGGAAGAACTTAATTTACTTACCCTGACACAGTGTAGTCACTATCGACTCTATTTTAAGTGTAATCATTAAATAAAATCAGAGGAATGGATATGATTGCTATAAAAATTGGTACCGCAGATCGAAGAGATGGAGATATAGACGCCCGGTGGATTACAGACCAGGTGAATGCACGGCGCAGAGAGGGCAAAAAAATCTGTGTGTTATTCAAAGTGAACTGTGGAGATGTGAACTTGAATCTTCCGTCAAGAGACTACCCAAAAGCCGGAGGCGGTGGCAGAAAGCCCAATGTAAACGAAGAGTTTATATTGGATGAATGGAGAAAAATGGGATTTCCGGATCAGAATTTGAATCCGGGGATGGTGGTTTCATTTTGGGAGTTTGTGAAACAGATATGTGACTGACTGAAAAAATCCTATTCTCTGTGAAGTGTAGATTTTCTTTTATTACATTCCCTAACGGCTTAAATAAAATACATTCAGCTACATGACCATTTCGGAGTACATCAAGAACATCAATAAGCGCTATAAAACAGGAATTTCAAGGGAGCATACCTACCGCGGGGATTTGCAGAATTTGCTTGAAGGAATGCTGAAAAATGTGCTGGTGACCAACGAACCGGCAAGGATTGCCTGCGGTGCTCCGGATTTTATTCTGACACACAAAGATATTCCAGTTGGCTATATGGAGGCAAAGGATATTGGTGAACCGCTGACAGGCACCAAACACAAAGAGCAGTTTAACCGGTATAAGGAGTCCCTGCCCAACCTGATCTTTACCGACTACCTCGACTTCCATTTCTACAGGGATGGGGAGTATGTGACATCTGTCCGAATTGCTGAATTGGCTGGGGGTTCCATTCGTGCGGTGTCGGAAGCTGAAGATAAATTCCGGCAGATGATCAACGATTTTGCCACACACTCCTTGCAGACCATCAAGTCAGCTTCGAAACTGTCAAAAATGATGGCCGGAAAGGCGCGGCTGCTTTCTTCTATTATTGAAAAAGCACTGAATGCCAATGAAGGTGCATCCGACAGGGTGAATGAACCCGCCAACACCACGCTACGCGAGCAGCTTGCCGCTTTTCAGAACGTGCTAATTCACGACATTAACGCCAAAGAGTTTGCCGATATCTATGCGCAGACGATTGCCTACGGAATGTTTGCCGCCAGGCTGCATGATACATCACTCGACACCTTTTCCCGGCAGGAGGCCGCCCGTCTGATTCCCAAAACCAACCCGTTTCTGCGAAAGCTTTTCCAATACATTGCGGGTTACGACCTTGATACACGAATCGACTGGGTGGTGGATGCCCTGGCTGAGATCTTCCAAGCCACAGATGTAAATGCTCTGCTCACCAATTTCGGGAAGTCCACCCAGCAGACCGATCCGATCATTCACTTCTATGAAACCTTCCTGGCGGAGTTCGATCCCAAACTTCGCAAAAGCCGCGGTGTTTGGTACACGCCGGAACCGGTGGTGAACTTCATTGTGCGTGCTGTGGATGATATTCTGAAAGATGAATTTGGGCTGAAAGACGGCCTGGCCGACACATCCAAAACCAAAGTGAAGGTGAAGGTGCCTACTCATGATGGAAGATTTAAGAACAAAGAGGTGGAAGAAGAAAGGCAAGTCCACAAAGTACAGATTTTAGACCCAGCTGCCGGAACCGGTACGTTTTTGTCAGAAGTGATAAAGCAAATCCACGGAAAATTTGAGGGGCAGCAGGGCATCTGGCCCGACTACGTGGAGAACCATCTGATTCCCCGTCTGAACGGGTTTGAGATCCTGATGGCCAGCTACGCGATGGCTCACCTGAAGCTGGACCTGCTGCTGAAAGAGACCGGCTACGACCGTGAAAGCGACCAGCGGTTCCGGGTTTACCTAACCAACTCCCTAGAAGAGCACCACCCCGATACCGGTACTCTATTTGCCGGTTGGCTGAGCAGTGAAGCGAATGAAGCCAACCATATCAAACGAGATACGCCGGTGATGGTTGTGATGGGAAATCCACCTTATTCTGTTAGCAGTAGCAATAAAGGTGATTGGATCACCAACTTGATCAAAGATTATAAGAAGGATTTAAAGGAAAAAAGTATTAACTCACTATCTGACGATTACATAAAATTTATTCGATTTGGTCAACACTTTATTGAGAAAAACGGAGATGGGATATTAGCATTTATATCAAATAATAGTTTTATAGATGGGTTAGTGCATCGAAAAATGAGAGAACAACTCAGTAATACATTTGACAAGATTTTTATTTTGGATCTTCATGGAGATTCAAAAAAGAAAGAAACCACTAAATTTGGGAAAAAAGATGATAATGTTTTTGATATTCAACAGGGAGTAAGCATAAATATTTTCATAAAGGATGGAAAAAAAGATTCAACCAGTAAACTTTACCATCAAGATCTTTTAGGAAGTCGTTCATCAAAATATAAATTTCTCTCAGAGTCGAAAATTACCGATATAACTTGGAAAGAAATAGCTATAACTAAACCTTATAATTTTTTTGTGCCTAAAGATTTTGAGTTGGGAAGTAGTTATAACACATGGATGAGCTTGAAGGATGTTTTCAAACAAAACTCGCTTGGGATTGAATTCGGTTCAAAAGAACATTTAGTATCTATAAGTAATGTAGAGTTAAAGAAATTCATCCAAAATTCATTGCTAAATGATGAAATCAGTGATAATGAAATTGAAGCCACTTATAAGATAAAAACCACAAGTGGTTGGCGTTTTGGAGAGTTGCGTAAAGAATCCCTACAGGAAGGTTTTAAATCAAATCGAATTAAACCATGTCTTAGCTCTCCCTTCAATATCAAATTTACATATCATTCAAAAATCTTAAGAAGACCACAGATTGAGGTTCTTAGTAATCTTCATCAAGATAACATTGCATTGTTGACCCTTAGACAAACAAGAGCATCAGAATCGGGATGTATATTTGTTACCAATTTTATCTACAGCAAAGATGCAGTGTCTATAGTAGATAGAGTTACTGGATTTCCTTTATATATTTATCAAAATTATAACCAACAAACCCTCGATGGTACTCCCGAGCGAAACCCCAATCTTAATCCAAAAACCGTCAAAAAGCTTGCGGACGGTCTTGGTTTAACCTTCACAACTGAAAAAGAAGATACAGAAGACACCTTCGCTCCGATCGACCTGTTGGATTACATCTACGCTATTCTCCATTCACCAACCTATCGGAAGACTTACAAAGAGTTTCTGAAAATCGACTTTCCGCGCGTACCCTATCCCAATGATCCCAAAACCTTCTGGAAATTGGTGGAACTGGGCAGTAAGCTGCGGCAGGTACATTTGATGGAGCACCCAGTGGTGAACGACTTCATCACCACTTATCCCAAGACGGGCTGCAACAAAATTACCAACCGCCTCACCAAAAATGATCCAGGTTTCATCCCCTACGACAAAGACCACGATAATCACTCCACCCCGGACGATCACCGCTATCCCGGAGAGAAACTGGGCAAAGTTCAGATCAATGATGAGCAGTATTTCGGCACCGTCCCCATCAAAGCCTGGAACTTCTACATCGGTGGCTACCAGCCCGCCGAAAAATGGCTCAAAGACCGCCGCGGACGTACGCTAAGTATGGAAGAGATACAGCATTACCAGAAGATTATCGTGGTGTTGCTGGAGACGGATAGGTTGATGAGCGAGATTGATGGGGTTTTTGAGATAACAGATAACAATTAAAAAGAAATAGAATTATGAATGTAGGCGAATTGATCAAGCAATTAGAAAAATATGACCCAAAAACTCATGTAGTTGTAACTACTGAAAGTGAATCAATCATAAAAAAAGAAGACTTGTTTCGTGTATTCGAAATTATTGACACTCACAAAACCAAAGCGGAGTTAACCAGATTGGATGATGGCAGGCCATCCTTGAAATACAATCGTAGTAAGAATTCTGTTGACCTAATTGAAATCGAGATTGCAGAGGAATAGAAGTAGTTTTTCTAAGATCAATGACGTTAAAAGACATTTTATTTATAGAAAACTAAATCAAAAAATAGAAAAAATGCACAAGCTGAGTAAAGTAACTATCAGAAATTATAAGTCGTGCAAGGAGACGACTGTTAAATTTCCTAATTATGCTGTTATGATTGGGTATAATAATGCTGGTAAATCAAATATACTTGAGGCAATTAATTGGTTTTTAAATCCTTCCGGTCTTGATGTTGATTGCTTTAATGACAGTGAAAAACCAATTGAAATTGAGGGAATGATTGAAGGCATTAGTGGAGAGATTCTTGGTCGATTGGATAAAAAGCATAAAGAACGCATTGAGAAATATGTAAATGGTGGTAAAATTTTGTTTAAGAGAACTCAAAGTGAACCTGGCGGGAAAAAAGGTCTAAGAGACTTGTTCTTACGTAATTTTGATGAAGAAGATGAATCAGAAGATGCTTGGGATGATAATCCAACTGGTATAGATAATGCAATCAGCTATTTATTTCCAGAACCTATACAGATTCCGGCCATGGATGATGCGACAGAAGATATTTCAAAAAGTAAAAGCACAACAACGATTGGTAAATTAATTGCTGAAATTTTAAAACCAATTGAAGAAAAAAGAGAAGATGAAATAAATAAAGTTCTTGGTGGACTAAGAGATAGGTTTGAAGCGGATGGTGAAAAAAGAGCTGACGAGCTAGAAGAATTTGACCAAGAAGCTAACAAAATGATTGGAGATTTTTTCCCAGGTGTCGAAATTAATGTTCATATTCCAACACCTGAAATCAAAGAACTGTTTAAGTCAGGTACAGTTAAAATCAAAGAGGATGGAGCAAATGTATTAAGAGATTTTGATTCTTTAGGGCATGGTGCTCAAAGGTCAATTCAAATGGCTTTGATTCGATTATTGGCTGAGACTACTAAAGATTCGGAAGGTATAGGGAGAACATTACTTTTAATTGAGGAACCAGAATTATTCCTTCATCCACAGGCAATTTGGCGATTAAGAAAAGCTTTTAAGGAATTAAGTAGCGAAGGTTATCAAGTAATTATTGCTACACACTCACCAATGATGTTGAGCAAAAATGATATTCCGCAAGCTATATTAATTAGGAAAAATAACAATGGCACTTACCGACTTAAGAGCATTAAGGAATCAGTTGAAGAGAAAATTGAAGATCATGGTTCACAAGCAGATCTACTATTTGATCTTGGTAATTCAAGCCATATTCTTTTTTCTGAAAAAATTCTACTTATGGAGGGGAAGACAGAAAAACATACAATTCCATTGGTTCATGAATCAGTTACAGAATCCACTCAAAATGCTTCACAAATAGCATTTATACCACTGCGAGGAAGTAGTGATATAAGAAAATCAAAAGAGATTTTGGAGGAGATGAAGTTTAATGTAAAATCAGTTGTCGATTTAGATTTTTGCTTTCAACGTGCTGTAAATGATGGATACCTGGATGAAGGTGATGAGGATATTGAAGCGTGTAAAGAGCTATTTCAAGAGTTTAAAGATGAATTGGAAATTAAGTTATGTGATGCAGGGCTCCCTAAAAAAAATTCAGATAATAACACCTCTGCCGAGGAAGCTTATCAAAAGTTAGCAGAACAGGAAAAATTAAAACCTCATATTGAAAAACTTCATGATAAATTAATTAAGAAGAATATATGGGTATGGAAATCAGGTGCTGTAGAAATACCATTGGGAATTGAATCAAAAAATGGGAATGCGCTTAATAAATTTATTTCCAAAATTAATCAATCAGAAAGATGTCTAGACTATGTCTCTGAGCCAGATACTATACAAGCTTTTGTAGAATGGTTAGATAGCTAACTTGGATGTAGTTTGATATGAATACGCACAGATATCTATTAGGGGATGAGATGTTGTCCCATATAGCAATGCTCTAGCTTGCCAGGAGAGTAATTACCAAAATTGATTTCGAAGTATTTAATAATTTATATATTTTTTAACGCTTACAATGTAGATTGTAAGGAAAGCAGTTTAGCTTGAAAGTCAACTTTGAAGCAACCAGGAACGTTCCTGTTTGTTCAAAGTCTCCTTTCAGTGGGAGTTCAATGATGACTGATAGTATAGCTGTGATCATATTCATAGCGTTTAATATACGAAAGTTATATGCGTTAAGGTCAGCTCAAAACTGGCTTGAAAAGTGGGGTGTAATTCCCTTCAGTCGTGCGCCAGAGGCTTATATGGACAACGCAATCCTAAGTCTCTGGCTTTGCTATTTTAAAGAGGGGTAGTTATGAATAGAACCGATTGGTATAGATTTATAGATAAAGAAACCAATAGTGGAGGAATTCCTGAAGGCAAGAGAAGATACCTTCACTTTGATCGGAAAATTAATTTCAATTCTTTCGCCAATTCTCTAAAGAAATTTTTATCTGATCCGGATAAAGTTTCAAGCAAATCGTTTTATCCTTTCATTAAACAAGTAATTCAAACTCCCCGATATAAAGTAATTAATAGACAAAACAATGAAAGAGAAATGGATGCAAAAGAGCGAGAAATCTATTATGCTTCTCATTTTGACTCCCTTGTTTATTCATATTATTCAATCCTGTTAGATCGCAAGTATGAAGAATTAATTAGTGAGCAGAATATTTCTGATTCTGTTACTGCTTATCGTAAGCTTGGTAAGAATAACGTTGATTTTGCCAAGGAAGCTTTTGATTACATAAAAAATAAAGGTGAGTGTGTTGCAATCGCGTTTGATATAACCGGATTCTTTGACAATTTGGATCATAAAATTTTAAAAAAAGCGTGGTGTAAAGTATTAGAAAAAGGCAGCTTGCCGGAAGACCACTACAATATTTTTAAAACGCTCACAAAGTTTTCTTTTGTTTTGAAGAATGATTTAGATACTGAGTTTTCTAAGCGCATCTCTAGTAATCATTCATATAGAATTTGTAATCCAAAGGAATTTCGAGAAAATGTTCGGGCCAAAGGTTTAGTCCATACGAATCTAAATAAGTTTGGAATTCCTCAAGGATCTCCAATGAGTGCTGTATTATCAAATATTTATATGCTTGAATTTGATCAAGAGATGTGCAATTTGATTGATAGAAAAAATGGATTGTATCGACGTTACTCTGACGACATTTTAATAGTAGTTGATGTTGGAGATTTAGCAAGTGCCAGAAATTATTTTTACGAATTAGTAAACAAGTTTAATCTTGAAAGCAAAGAAGAGAAAGAATGTATTAGGATCTTTAAAGTAAGTAACGGGGTATTGAAAAGTTTTGATCAGGAAGAGAATGAAAAATGCCTTCAGTACCTCGGTTTTACTTTTGATGGATCAAGAACTTTAGTTCGTTCATCAAGCATTTCGAGATATTATCGTAAAATGCGAAATAACGTTCGTTTGACAGTTAAGAAGACATTTGGTAAAAAATCCAGAAGTTCAAAGGTTAGCAAACGGAAATTATATAAAAGATTTACTCACAAAGGTATTCGTGGGGAAGGCATTTCGAACTTTATAGGTTATGTTTATAAGGCGAATGAAAAAATGGGTGGAAAGGATATTAGATCGCAGGTTTCAGGGCATGTTGATAAATTAAATGAAGCTATTGAAAAGAAATATGATAAGATTAAGAATAAAAAGTCTTCTAATTAATGGGACATAATAAAAACCTGAAAATATTTCACACTGCTGATTTTCATCTTGGCCTTCATTTTCGAACTCACCCCGAAGCCCAGGAAACACTGGTACAAGCCCGATATGAAACCCTCAAAAGGCTGATTGATGTGGCGAATGAAAAGGATGCAGAGATTCTTGCCATCGCCGGTGACCTGTTTGATAAAACGAGCATGAAAGTGTCCGAGATTCAGCAGGCGGTACAGGCGATCAACCGGTTTGAAGGGAATGTGGTATTAGTACTGCCCGGCAATCACGACTACATCACTGCCGATAGTCAGCTTTGGGACCGGTTCAAAAAAGAGGCCAGAGACCATGTGTTGGTTCTGGACGAAAAAGAGACTGTGGATTTGAGTGAATATGAATTAAATGCTGTTGTATATCCGGCTCCCTGCCATGCCAAACACTCTGCTGAGAACACCACCGGATGGGTGATCGACGTAGATAAAGTTTCCGGTAATATGCATATCGGTATTGCTCATGGAAGTATTAAAGGTGAATCACCGGATTTTGATGAACGATATTTCCCTATGACGAAACGTGGGCTTGAGGAGTCAGGTTTGGATATCTGGTTATTAGGACATACACATATCACGTTTCCTGATAAGCCAGGTAAAAGAGATATAGTTTTCAATCCGGGCACACCGGAACCGGATGGATTTGACTGCAGTCATGAAGGGCGAGCATTTTTGCACACCATCGATGAAAAGAAATCCATACAAACCGAAATCTTAAGTACCGGAAGCTACCGTTTTTTGCGAGTTGAACGGACGTTAAACCGGCAAAATGACCTTGAGAAGCTGCTGGAGGAATTTCAAAAAAAGGAGTACCAAAAGAGCGTGGTGAAGCTATCGGTATCCGGTCGGCTGGACCCGGATTTGTACGATCAATGGCTGGATAAACGGCATCAAATCCGGGATGCTGTCATGGAGCTGAAGCTGGATGATTCGGGCCTGAAGAGAAAAGTCACTGAAGAGCAGATCCGAAAAGAGTTTGCCGAAGGCTCCTTTCCAGAACAGCTACTCTCGTCTATACCGGAAGAGAATGAAGACGAACTGCAGATGGCCTATGAACTGATCCGGGAGGTGAAGGGATGAAATTGAAATCCATTAAACTCCACCCCTTTGCCGGTATCCGTGACAAAGAGTTTCAATTTGAAAATGGATTGAACGTACTGCTTGGCCCGAACGAAGCGGGGAAGTCAACCGTGTTTCATGCCATCTTGAATGGGCTTCTGACGACCACTTCCTTGACGGCTAAGCAGGTCGATGATACGATGGGCCTGTTTTTTCCGGTTTCGGGCGGAGATACCATACGGGTTACTCTTGTACTTGAAGATGAACAAAAATCAGAAGTCCGGATCGCTAAAACCTGGAAGAAAGGAACCCGGAACGGCAGTGCAAGCCTGCATCTGCCGGACGGAACGGAGATCACAGACGAAGAAGAGATTCAAAAACAGATCGAGGAGTTGTTACCGGTCTCTCCGGCCACGATGAAAACTATTCTTCTGGCCGATCAATCCGGCCTGCATCACACGATTCGTGAGATGGAGAAAGAAGATAAAGTCCGTAAAGAGCTGGGCGATCTACTGCGGCAGAATTTAATGGAGACCGGCGGAGTGTCTGTCGATCGCTTTCGGGAGCTGCTGGATACAAGATATGACGAATACTTTAAGCGGTGGGATCGGGACCAGGATTATCCCGAAAATAACCGTGGAATCAACAATCCCTATAAAGTGGGTACCGGTAAAATACTGGATGCGTATTATCAGAAAGAACAGTTGCGGCTTGATCTTGAAGAAGCTAAGCGTTTTGAAAATGAGCTGGATCAGCTGAATGAACAGCTTTCCGAGTTGGTTAATCGCCAAAAAGAGAAGAAGGAAGAGTTTGAGAAGCTGGAGCCGCTGAAGAAGGGAATCAGCCAAAGAAAGGATAAAGAGCAGCGGTTAGAAAATGCGGAGCTGAAGAAAAAGAGCTTACTTGAGATCAGCCAAAAATGGCCCGTTTTAGAAGATCGAATCAAGAATCTGGAGCCAAAGAAGAAAGAGCAGCAGGATAAAATTGAGAAACTTCAGATAGAGCAAAAGAAAGCTCAGAATAAGCAGCGTGCCGAACAGCTTAAGGCAAAAATCAAAAAGCTGGAAGAGCTCTCTGTAAAGGTGGGGGATGCAAAAAAAGAGGTTGAAGAAGCTAAAAAAGTTGAGCAGTCCGATGTACAGGAATTACGAAAGCTAAAAAATGAGATCAGCAACCTGAAGAACCGGATTGAAGGAGCTCGGTTAACGTTGCGTATTGAGGCAGAGTCAGAACAGAACTTTGGATTCACCGAGGCCGGGAATCCGGAAGAAAAGATTGAGGCTAGGCAGGGTAAGACGATTGAGAAGAAGGCCTCCGGTGGATTTACTCTTTCTATGGATGGGGTAAAGATAGATGTATTTTCCGGGGAAGGCGATCTTGAAGAGGTCGTAAAAACCGTTTCGGGAAAAGAGCAAGAACTGAAGAATCAGCTTGAGAAGCTGAATGTGGATTCCCTTCAAAGTGCCGAGTCAGTGGCAGAACTCTACCGTCAAAACCAGCAAGAGTTGAGCAAGGTGGAAAGCCTGTATCAATCTGAACTGGGTGATGATGATATTGAGAAATTAAAAACCGAACTGGAAGAGCTTGGCGATTTGGACCAGGTGAGATCAGTAAGTGAAATCAGCGATGACCTTGTTGATGCCCGGACTGCATTTGAAGGCCTGAAGAAAGACGCTGAAGCTGCTCAAGATCAGATCGCTGAATGGCAGAAAGAGTATGATTCAGTTGAGGATGTGATTATGGAGCTGGCGGAGACCTCAAAGTTTATGAAAGATTTAAAGGCTGAGATTGAAGAGCTGCCGGAACTACCCTCAGGATTTGAATCAGCCGATGAATTTATCGAAAAGGTAGAATCACTGGACCGGGAGATTCGAGATGTAGAACAAAAAATCAGCGAGAAAAAAATTGAGAAGGCCAATCTTGAAAAAGATGCACCGGATACCTCTTCCGAAGAGCTGGAAAAAATGAAGGAAGAGGCCGAATCAGAGTTTGAAAGGATACATAAAGAAGGCGAAACCCTTGCCAGGGTACGGGAGCGCACCCAAAACCTGCTGGAGTCAATGGACGCAAATACCTACAGCGGCCTTGAAAAGAGTTTCCTGAACTGGCTACAAAAGATGGTTAAAGGCCGTTTTGAAGAAATTCAGATGAATGGCGATTTGCCGTCCACATTTACAACTGATGATTGCCGTCCGCTCACTTACAGCCTGCTATCACACGGAACAAAAGATACGGTTGCGCTGGCCTGGCGCTTTGCTCTTACTGAACATTTTCTTCAGGATCAGTCTGGATTTATCATCTTAGACGATCCGATGGTGGATATGGACCCGGATCGAAGAGAGCTTGCTTCCAATGCGATTGAAGAGTTTTCCAAAGAACAGCAGGTATTGGTGATGACGTGTCATCCGGAGCATGGGGAGTTATTGAAACATCAAACACATGTTGAAATTCAGAGCTGAAAAGAATGTCATTACACGTTAACATAGAAAAACTGATCAAAGGCGAAGTAGTGGAAACGGGCCGGATTGAATATAAATCCGGATGGAACCCGGAAAGTGTAATCCACAGCATGTGTGCATTTGCGAATGACATCAACAATCTGGGTGGCGGGTATATTGTCACTGCTTCTTAATTCACAAACAGATAATTATAGTTTTCATCAAACAGTGAGGTTGGACTAAGAGCTTTCCCCAACCATAGTTGCTCTTTTTCGATTTCTTTTTGCTCTAAAGCAACTGAAGCAAATAAGAAATCTTCATCTGTGGTATGATTTTTTAAGAAAGCATTTAAATTAATGATAATATCTCTATCGTCTTTGTTCTCTAAATTCTTACCAAGTGTCGAGGGTCACGAGTATTCCCCACCCCGGTGCCTATAGTATTCAATTATATATTTTCGATTACCCAATAATGCAATGCTTTTACATAAGGTTACTACCAGAGCCTTTAACCTCTTTTTTAGTAAATGTCAGTTTGAAATTTGTTTTTCCATCTGTAGTCTCATACTTAAATTCTCCTTCTAATTGTTGAGCAAGAGTATCTATCAACTGCATACCCAGGGAATTTGGATTCTTTGAAATATTTAAATCTACCGGTAATCCTATGCCGTCATCTGATAATACAAGGTAAATTGTCTCATTCTTTTCTGATAACGATATCCATATATTTCCTTTTTCCTTTCCAACAAAAGCATGTTTAAACATATTGGTGACAACTTCATTTACTATAAGTGAAACCGGTATCGCCTGATTAATATTGAGTTCTATTTTCTGCACATTAAAATTGATATTAATTGAACTGACAGGTTGATATGTAAGTGCTATATCATCGACTAATTTTTTGATGTTCTCATCAAGGTTCAGTTTCGAAAAGCTCTCCGATTTATACAGTAGTTCATGGATATTTCCGATAGTTTTTATACGACTTACACTATCGTTCAACTTCTCTTTTAGTGATTCATCGTCCTCTTGAAATGATTGTAACATCATCAAACTGGACACAACGGCTAAATTATTTTTCACACGGTGATGGATCTCCGCGAGCAGTGTTTCCTTTTCTTTAAGGGACTCCCTTAGTTGAGCTTCACTTTTCTTATGTTGGGTTATGTCTTTGAAATAAACTGAAATTCCTTCTTTAGAAGGATAAGCGCTAATATCATACCATCGGTCTAAAGGAGCATAATAATCTTCGAAATCTATGGAGATACGTTTGTTCATCACTCGGTGGTAATTAGTGTATGAGGGCAGATCAATCGCATCATCAAACACTTCCCATAAATTTTGTCCCAAGATCATATCCCGGGGTGTTTCCAACTTACGTTCGGCTGCATTATTCCAATATGTAACGATCCAATCTCTATTTACAGCAAAAAAACCGTCATCAATACTTTCGAGAATAGTTTCTTTTTCTTTGTAGGCTTGTTTAAGTTCAATTTGATTATTTTTTCGAGAAGTAATATCTCGAAAAAACACACTGAGACCATCTTTAGAGGGGTATCCGTGTACTTCGAACCAGGCGTTTAGGGGTGGGTAATACTCTTCAAAATTGACAGGTATTTGCTGTTCAAGCGCTTTCTTGTATTGTTGGAAAAAACCCAATTTCTTTGCTTCTGGAAATAATTTCCACAGATTATTCCCTAAAGCATCTGTGCGGGTTAAACCAAGCATTTTCTCCGCTTGATGATTCCAGTAGGTAACTGTCCATTCCTTATTTACAGCAAAAAAGGCTTCGGTTATGCGCTCCAAAATACGTTGACGTTCTTGCAGAGCATCCAGCATATTCAGATGGGCTTCTTTGCGTTCATGGATATCCTGAAAGATTCCATATATTCGCCGACACTGGCCTTCTATCACTTCAGGTTCACCTTTGGCTCGAACCCATCGTTCGTTACCTTTAGCGGTGATAATCAGAAGTTCCTCATCCCACGGTACACCTTTTTCAATCGCGTAGCTAACAGCTTCTTGAATGAGGGCCCTATTTTTTCCTTCCTTGTAGAAATTAATGGCTGTTTCTAATTCGGGTTCATAATCCGGTTCAACTTCATGTAATTCTTTGGTTATTGTTGACCAAAAAACGTTATTATTTTTCAGGTCTAACTCCCAAACCCCGATTCGACCCACTGAATATGCCTGATCAAGCAGTTGTTCTAACTCTTTTTGTTTTGTGACATCTCGGATAGCTCCAATCATGCGAACAGCTACACCCTCATTATTGCGAATGATATGTGCATTTTCTATGACATGAGCATACTCACCAATAGAATTTTCGAACCTGTATTCGTGACGCCAATGCTCTTGAGATGGATCTTTTAGAGCTTTATTCAAGGATTTTAAAGCCGAAGGATGATCATCAGGATGAACAAAATCGGTGTACTCTTTAAGTGAAATGCTCTCTTTAACAGTATTATGACCAAATATTTCCTTGAATCCTTCTCCAAAGTGGTGTTGATCATTTTTGATATCCCATTCATAAATAGCATCATTTGTAGCTTTGGATGCGTAATGGTATCGCTCCAGGCTCTCTTGTAATTGATTCTCGTATTTTTTTTGCCGGGTAATATCTGTGAGTGAACCCACAATAGCCACGGTCTTTCCATCTTCCACAATTGGTGCTTCATGTACCTGAACCCAAATCTTTTCACCGGTTATTTTTTTTAACTGTAATTCAAAAGGAGGTTGCGTCTCACCGGTTTCAATAGCTTTTTGAGTATGTTTAATGCCTTTTTTATTAACTGGGTGCTCTGTAATAAACTCTGACCAATTTTGTATGGCTTTTTCCGGAGAGCATCCTAAAAATTCCTCTGACTGCTGACTCACGTAGGTAAGTACATGATTTACATCATGCCGATAAAACAAATTGGTGCTGTGGTCAATGACATCCTTCAGTTTCTGCTCAGTCTGTTTTCGCTGGGTGATATCCCGGAAAATGATGCTGGTTCGAGACTGTCCCTGGAGATTTTTGAAAACAGATGATGTCAATTCAACTGGTATTTTTTGTCCAGAACTGTGGATGAACGTCAACTCACCTGAAAATTCCCCAGTTTTTTCACGTCTTTGAAGAGCTTTTTGAAGTTTTTCATCTTTATCGACCAGCCCATCTCGTCCTAAACCTATAACCTCCTCTTCAGACATTCCTAGTATCTGGCATGCCGCATTGTTAGCTCTGTAAATACTACCTTCAGGGCTGGTGAGCATAATGCCATCCAGACTATTATCCAACAACATTTCCAGCTCTTCCCGATATTGGATTTTGTTTGTCACATCATAGGCCACAACCAATTTGAACTTCTTGCCTTCCATTGAAATAGGATGCGAGTGTACACGAACATAAAACAGCTCCCCGCACTTTTTACGATGGGTCCAAATGCCTGCATTGCTAAAAGAGTCAATGCGCTTTGAAACTTCCTTCATTAACCTTGGAACCTCATCCTCAGGTCTAAGGTCTGCGATCGTTAATCCCAGAAATTCCTCCTTGGAGTATCCGTATAGAACACAGGCTGCATCATTGACCTCTTTTATGGTTAAATCTGTGGGGTCAAAGATCCACATAGGATTAGGATTCTCAGCAAATAAGAAGTTAGTATTTTTAATTTTCATCTGATACTTTCACCCCTAAAGATTTGGCCAAGTAGCTTCGATGTGATGGTTGACATATAACGAAAATTCAAAAAAATAACGTATTAAATAAAAGCTAATTCAGTCAGATATTTTTAAGATATCAATTGATATTTTATCGGTCTTTTTCCTGAAATAGATTAAGCGGTACTTGAAAATGAAACTGGAGTGATCTGTTACTGCTATTCGAAAGAGACTGTTTTAAGGGAAACTTCAGCTCTATGAAGTTAAATCGAATAGCTCAGCACCTCAGAATAAATTATTCTCTTTATGATTAGGGCACCACGCTTATTTGAGCAGTGTCAATATACCGCGATGGTGCGGTTGTCACTTGAGGACATCAAATGGAGATATTTTTCATATACATATTGAGTCATTCATTTGTTCTAAGTACTTTTAAATAAAAAGTACTTTGTGAAATGAATAAAGATGAGTCACTTCGGGATATTGCTGAGATACGGTCTATGATGGAGCGGTCGTCCAGATTTTTATCCCTCTCCGGCTGGGCCGGTATCATGGCGGGATTGTATGCATTGGCAGGTGCTTGGATCGCTTACTCCTTTTTGAATTTCCATCCGGTTGAAATCTATCAATCTGTACCGGAATTGACGAACGTGATTCTTCTGGCAGTGTCCGTACTACTGTTCTCCCTGGTTACGGCTATCTATTTTTCACGTAAAAAAGCAACCGCGAGTGGTGAGAAGGTTTGGAATGCAACCACAAGACGTCTATTGGTCAACATGGCTATTCCGCTGGTTACCGGCGGAGTATTGATCCTGATTCTTATTTCAAAAGAGCTTATTGGCCTGATTGTACCTTTCACACTGATATTTTATGGGCTATCACTTGTCAGTGCAGGAAACTTCACATTGAATGAAGTGAAGTTAATGGGAATTATTCAAATCGTATTGGGTCTGCTGAATGTCTGGCATCTGGAGGCCGGATTGCTATTCTGGGTCGCTGGTTTTGGTTTGGTTCATATCATGTATGGAGTCTATATGCATAAAAGGTATGAGCGGTGACTCATTATGAAACTATCCTTCGACGACCTTCATAAAGCATTCGAAAGCCGGGTTCGACTTGGAATCATGTCGGCATTGGCCGTGAATGATACGCTCGATTTTACATCTCTGAAGGAGTTTCTGGATGTGACGGATGGTAATCTGGCAACCCATATCAAAAAACTTGAAAAGGAGGGTTTTGTTGAATCAAAGAAAGCATTTATCGATAACAAACCCAACACCAAGTACTCTATGACAAAGGATGGAAAAACAGCTTTTGACGAACACCTGAAGGTGTTGGAAGACATCATAAACTCAACAAAATGAAAATTAAATTATGAATGAAAACCAAAATAAATCCTCCATAGCCCACAGACTGATTCCTTTTCTTCTTGTCATAATTGGCATCTCTATGATGGTATACATGATTATAGTGGAAGATGAGCCTGGCGCAATTCCGCTTCTGATGATCGTAGCCGGTACGGTGTGGTATTTACTTTGTCGACGAAGGCTTCGTAACAGAAGCATGTTTGACATATAATCAAAAAACAGATAGTCTTTTTCACCTTTTTTCTAAAAACATCCCAGATAAATTAAATATAATGGAGCACATCTATGAATTCTGAACATTCACTTATTCGTCCGGTTGTAGGACTTACCATTACCACAGCCACGTTTCTGCTAATACCCTTGATTGCTATGCAGTTTACAAATGAAGTGAATTGGACGGTTTCTGATTTTATTTTGGCGGGATTCCTGCTTTTTGGAACCGGCTTCTCCTACATCCTGGTTACACGGATACTGACAGCCGGAACCGACCGTAGCACTCTGTACAAGATAGCAACCGGATTTGCACTATTCTCCGGCCTGTTTCTGATTTGGTCGAACCTTGCCGTTGGAATCATCGGTTCGGAAAACCAACCGTTTAATATGATCTACTTCGGTGTAATTGCTCTCGGTATCATTGGAGCTTTCTTTGCACGCTTTCTAACAAAGGGTATGATATGGGTTATGTTTTCCATGGCTGTAGCCCAGACAGTTACTGCAGCAATAGCCCTGTTTACGGGTTTACATCAACTTCCGGAAAGCTCTGTAGCTGAAATTCTGGGTGTAAACGGCTTATTTATTGTTCTATTTGTGGTTTCTGGATTAATGTATCGAATGGACTCTATGGAAAGTACCTCAAATCAGCTTGTTTAACTTTATAGCAGACCCGCTTTTCAAACTAGAAGGAGTTGTGAGTACCTTAACTTTATCCAATATTCTAACTAAAAAGCTGGATATTTCGCCATCCTTTCAGGCTTCAAATACCTATGATAACCATTGAATAGATACTAAATACGACATATCGTGTCTTGGAGGAAATAGGTTCTCCTAAGAGATTTATTTGGGTAAGGTGTCATCAAGCACTCTGATATAATATTTAATAGTTGGTATAAATAGGCTAGAATTCACTTCATTTATGAAATGTTATGAATAAAAAACGCCCTTTTTTACTTCCAAAACACGAACGTATGCTTCAGCAGGTCGGAGAACAGTTAAAACTGGCTCGTTTACGAAGAAGACTGAGTGTCGAGCAAGTCTCGCAGCGAGCAGATATTGGTACATCCACACTCTGGAGAATCGAAAAGGGTGAACCCGGTGTAGCAATGGGAAACTATTTTATGGTACTTGTGCCCCTGGAACTGGACAAAGATATCTTAAAACTGGCCTTAGATGATGAACTTGGAAGAAAATTACAAGATGCCGGATTAACTACGAAAAAAAGAGCACCGAAAAGAGAATCCAGTTCCTAATTGTTCAGCAAAGAAAAAAGATGCTGTCTATGAGCATTAGTCCCCGATCGGCTATCCAGCATTACCTATTGTAATTCGTAAACGGTACCAATCGCCATATCCCTCGACGATTTGATATATTTAAAACCCAACTACCCCAACCCCAATCCCAATCCCAACCACAAACGCAGCAGCCAGGTACGCATAAAACTCCAGTGTATCGGTTAGGTTGCGTTTTGGTTCCAGGTCACTCAGGTCGCCGATATAATCTTCTTTGATTGGATAATAGCTCATAGTCGTAGTTTGTCTGTTTAGATGATGTTTAATAGAAAAAGGGGACAGGCAATGTACTGCCTGCCCGTTTAAATTTCCAGACGGCTACCGGCTAAAGTCGCCGCGCTGGGCTTCACGTTCACGCTCCAGTTGTTTTTGAATAGCAGTGTACCGGTGTTGATGCACGGCGTGGAGAATCCCGCTTTGGGCAAGTGACGCGCCGCCGGATTTCAGTGCGTTAGCAATGCCCAGGACCACCCGAGTCGCTTTCATCGACTGGTCGGTTATCTGAACCAGGGCCTTGCCGGCTTCCGTCTGTTTAGCCAAATCGTTTTTGAACGATGCCACTCCACGTCCGGCCACCTTTCTGGCAAGCGGCTGGTAGTTTTTCATGATGGACGTGATTGCCCGGCTTACGGCAATCACCTCCTCTGCGCCCCGGCTCACGGTATAGCCCGCCTCTGATTCCCTCATGTTTTTCCGTAACACCTGCCTGATGGCCGGCAGCTTGACGTTAGATAAATGGCTCTGCTTCTCCGTAAGCTCTTTACGTTTTTGGCTCAGTTCTTTCGGATTACGAATCTTCTCTTCGAGGTATGTTTCCCACTCCTTGTACTTTTGATTCATCTCTGATATATAATTCCCAAGCTTTTGAAGCATCCACCCTTCCAATTTTACTTTACCAAATCTCCTTGGGGCCGACACTAACTCTGCACCGGCATCCTCCAAACCTTCCATTTTTGTGATCCTGGCCAACTCTTGCTGCGCCTTATCCGGATCATCAAACGTTTTTTCAAAACCCTCCTGAATCCGATCTTTCAGATTTTTCAGGTGTGTATCGTAGTAATCAATCTTCCGCAGCTCAGCGTCTATAAACCTTTTGCTTCGTTCCAGATCCGTCTCCGTTGCTTCCAACTTGATTCGTTCTATGGCATTTGTCCAGTTGTTGACCTCTCCAATACCTTTCTTTACGTCCACAATGAGCTCTCTATGCTCCTCATACTCGGACAGAGACTTCCCAAACTTTTTCTCCAACTTACCCCGGCTAAAATCTCGGCCTACGCTACTGGCTTTAATGTTCATGGCTCCATCGGTAACAACCATACCCGCGCCCTTGCTTTCCACCCAAAGACCTTGACCGGCCAGGGTGTCATCGAAGGATTTCCAATTGGATTGCCGGCCAAGCTCGTTTCGCAGCTCCAATGCACGCTCGCGAACGGTCTTGTAGTTTGGATCATCAATACCAATACCGGCCAGCGCCTCATTGACCCGAACGGTGAGCTTCCTTTCGTTTATGCTCAGCTGCGTTGGACCTTCAGCCTCTAACGGCGTCTGCTCCCAGTCCTTTTCAATTTCTATTTCTTTTAGAAGGCTGCGCAGCCGGTCGCGATCTCCCCACCGATCCACCGCTTTGAAGTGATCCAGATCTACCCGGTTGACGGCAATATGCATGTGCGTGTGATCGGTGTCTTTATGAGCGACAATCAGCGCTTGATTGTTTTCCATGCCAAGCTCTTTGACGACTCGTTCAGCAACATCCAGCATCTGCTCTTTGGATGGATCGTCTGTTTTGCTCCAGCTCACCGACACGTGATAGGCCGGGGACTGTACTCTCTGGCTTTGCCTTGCTATAAACTCCATCTCGTTAATCACCGTCTCTCGGTCAAGGTCAGAGAGGTGGCGCCCTTCGCGCCACTGCTCTTTCTCCGGTTGAGTGATGTAGTTAATGAGTTCCCGAAAGTCCTTACCGTGTGAAATCTTTGCAACCATTAGACGACCTCCTGAATCAGGTTTTTCATATTTGCTAAATGGTGCTCAACATTCTTAAAAATATCCAGAAAGATTTTTATGTCTTTTACCGGGTATTCGGACAGGTCAACCTCCTCTTCTCCGTTTGCTTTTAACTTAGCGTGTTGTAAGTGAAGTCGCTTTGCAATCTGGTTTAGGTTTACTCCGATCTTGGTC
>NZ_QUOK01000004.1:300000-392673 GCF_003390325.1 Rhodohalobacter sp. SW132
CGATTTCCCTACATGTTATCAAAACGTATAGTCAAACTTCAGCATCACTGCACGACTTTCTGATGCCGGTAGTCTGGGCGTTAATCTATCCCGGTCGGCATTGAGTGTTTCATTGTACACCAGGTAGAAGTTGTTGCCATCTTTCGGATTATACCTGAAGCGGGAGTTGATGACCCCGATATCGTTTGCACTATTGAACTGAACAAATGAGGAAAATGTGAGGCTGGTGCTGAATGTAAACTCAGTCCTGAACCGTGCTACATGAGCAGTAAGATCCTGGTTCCGTTCACTAAACTCTATCCTGTTAAACTGGTAGAACAGATTCAGGTTTACGATTCTCGCTGGATCCCAGGTCGGTGTAACACTTGCCGTGAAGCGTGTTCCATCAAAAAATCCGCCGCCCCCGGCTCTGAAAATTGCCCTTAATGATTCTCCCCTTGGTGTGTGATAACTTAATGATGTCTCCGGAAAAGTGTATCGACCTGCGGGTATCTCCACATCATTCGCCAGTTGAAATGCCTGGGGGATATCCTCGGTAATGTACGTAAACTCAGCGTTGGCAAAGTCTCCCCGTTTCCAGGTTATTTCAACAGAAGGTCCGAATTCTGAAGTTTCAAGGCTTCTATCTTCGTTACTCAGATAGAGTGAGCCATTCATGGAGGCCTGAATCCTCTGTAGGGAAGAGTCATCCCCCAATGTCCATCCCCAGGAAATTCTTTCGCCAAAACGCATGTAATTTCTCCGCAGTTGAAATCCCATGGCCGGTTCATATAGTTCTCCGGAATAATTATAATTGAAGTTATAATTGAAGCCGTCAAAACTTCGCCGCTCCCAGTCTGCCTGCAGCCGCATGGATTGAAAACTGATTACGGATGCACCGGGATCACTGTCGGTTGTCTGTGCAAGATTAATATTCAGAAAATCATCACCCCAGAGGTTAAAAATTCCGTCGAGCCCATAACTCAGGTTATAGTTTCCGTTTTCATCAATACGGCTTGTAAGCATACCACCTGCGTACGATTGAGGATTAAAAAGCTGCCTCCTGACGCGGACTACACTGTGGTTTTCTGACAACAACCCCTGGTCATGTGCTGTCTGCATCGACAACAAGCCTATATCCCATCCGCCTGTACGGCTAATTGTACGCGCACCTCCCAAAATTCGTACCGGCTGTCCCTCGTGTAGGCCAATCCTGCGGCTGTGGAAAAGCCGGTCAGACCCGCCAAATGTAAAATCAAAAACTGCTGCGCGTTCCAGGAAGAACTGCCGCCGTTCGGGGAAGAACAGAGAGAAGCGAGTCAAATTCACCTGCTGATCGTCGGCCTCGACTTGGGCAAAATCGGTATTCAATGTCAGATCGAGTGTGGTATTATCGGTTATTCCTATTTTCAGATCCAGTCCGGCTTCATAGGTCAGCTCCCTATCGTGCCGGTAGCCATCGTCCCCTTCGGGTAATGTAGCTTGCCGCTGTATGCCTCCAAGAAGATAGGGCGTAATAAAGACAGGAGTATGGCTTTCAACATTATTTAAAACGATATTTTGGGTTTGAGAAGGTTTAACAAAACTCCATAATCCCCAATTTGGTGGTACTTCCGGAAAGATCTCTAAAGTTACATTATGAGCTGAGTACCGGTACGCAATCAATCCCATTTCCACACGCCCCTCTTCACTTTCAAACCGCAGGCTGCTGAACGGGATACGCATCTCTGCTGTCCAGCCGTAATCGGTGATCACTGCTTCAGCTTCCCAGATCGTATCCCAGAAAATATTGAGATTGCCATCCAGGGCATCATTGCTAATGGCACCATCCATTCTCGACCCGCTTGGAGTTACATTAAACATGAGCCCGTTTTCATTATCGTTAAAGGTATCTAAAATAATTGCCAACCCATCCATAGCCATGTTCGCCTGGTTTCTTTTATAAGTCGGTGCACTGATATTCTCCGGGTCACCATAACACCTGCAGCTTACATAGAGATAATCTTCATCGTGAGCGATTCTAATTTGGGTTTGATCCAAATCGACAGATTCACCAAACGAAGGCCAGTGAGTGACCAAAGGGAGCGGTTCGATGGCTTTCCAGGCGGGTTCGTCAACGTTGCCGTCGAGAGTAATGGGCCCGTTCAATTTCGGTATCTCATAGATATCAAATGTTTGGGCACTGAGGAGACTGGGCATAAATAAAAGCAGAAACACAGATCCGATTAAGATCTGATTGCATCTGTATAGAATTGTGAATTTATACATTCCAATTTCTCTTCATTTGATCTTATAGATTCTTAAACGCAATCTCTATCTCGCGGTTAGATCTCTTTCTGATCTGCAGTTATGAATCTTTCCGAAGCCAAAATTATTAACAATATCACTCCTTCATTTCCCATTTACGCTTCCATTTTTAAAGCTAAAACAAGTCTGATGCTTTATTTTATATGCGTAAATTAATATTGAAAGGGGACAAATAAATAATATGCAAAGAGATACTTCTTGCATGAACACTCACAGTCTTTTTGAGTGTCAATCAGAAATCGTTAAAATGAATTGTTTTGGATTTTTTTTAGTTTTTCAAATTCAAAAAAAGTTTAAAAGGATATATTATTGTTTCAAAATAAACAGTAGTGGACTTTGCAAAGCCCATAATAAACCTGTTATTGGATTTTAAATTCGGAGTTTATAAAAAACGGGTGTATCTGGTGTTATAAATCAACTCATTGACCTCTAAACCAAGATTTCTCCTTGATTTACTTCAATTTTTTGGCTTTTATTTATAGTAAGGCTTATTGGTAATTTAGGTTATATGTTGAATCAATTTTAGGTATAAAATCTTTCTTTCAGTTCATAAAACCGATTCAGAAATAAATATCATCAGCATATAGAGATCGTTCAACTTTTTGGGGGTTCAAAGATGAAAAGATCCAACAGATCGATTACTCGGATGCTTAAGGGGATAAGTGAGGGAGCAGATCATATCTACGATGAATTATTTCCTATTGTATATGAGAATCTGAGATATATTGCCAACAGACAACTTAATAAGGAATTTGACAACGTAACACTTTCCAAAACTTCACTGGTTCACGAAGTTTACCTAAAGCTGAATGATCAGAATGAAATTGACTTTCAGAACAGGTCTCACTTCTTTGCCATTGCATCAAGATGTATGCGCCAAATACTGATTGATCACGCAAGAAAAAAGTCTGCAAAAAAGCGTGGTGGCGATAAAAAAGATATCACTTACCTGGATGGCCTGATGAAAATTGAACATAGCGCAGAGCAACTCATTGACCTTGATAGTGCCTTAAACCGACTGAAAGATTTAAATCCGCGTCTGGTGAAGGTCGTGGAGTGCCGTTATTTTGGGGAGATGACCATTTATGACACTGCTAATGCACTTGGAATATCGGAACGCACTGTGAAAAGAGACTGGAAAAAGGCGAAAGGCTGGCTCTATAATGAGCTTAAAAATCGATTTGAAACCAAACAGGGAAACAAAGAGAACGTAAGCCTGGAACAGAACTAAAAAACCGGAGGTCGTATGAAACGGTCTGACTGGGAGCTGATCGAAAACATCGTTGATAAGGCTCTTGACTTGCCCGTGGAACAACGCCGTAAATTTATTGCCGGGAGATGCAAAGACAAACCGGTCATCAAAAAAGAAGCACTTGAGCTGCTGGAATCTATTGAAAAAGGAGATCTGTTTCCGGGTGATCAGACCGATCCGAAATTTGATCTGATTCAGAATATGCTGGACGGATTGAACCATTCCGAACTGCATCAAAGTCTGATCGGGAAAAAAATTGGCAGCTACCGTTTGGAAAAGCTGATTGGTAGTGGAGGAATGGGGGCCGTTTTTCTGGGTGAACGGGCTGATGGCCTTTTTGATCATACCGTAGCGGTAAAAATCATAAGAAGAGACTTTACTGATGAGAGTATCAGACACCATTTTGACAATGAGCGCAGAATTCTCGCCAAATTAACTCATGAGGGTATTGCCCAGCTATACGACGGCGGAGTGACCGATGAAGGCTGGCCTTACCTTGTAATGGAATATGTAAACGGCATTCCCATAATTCAATATTGTAACGAAAACCGGCTGACCATCAAACAAAGGCTCGAGCTATTTCGAGCTGTTTGCAAAGCTGTTCATTTTGCTCACTCTAAATTGATCATTCACCGGGATCTGAAACCGGCGAATATCCTGGTAAAAGAAAACAATAAGATCAAAATTCTTGACTTTGGAATTGCCCAATTTCTGGAAGACCAAAATTTTGCGGAACCTCCAAGATTTTTATCTCCAAATTATGCATCTCCCGAACAGCTAACAGAGAATCTTGTTTCAACGGCAAGCGATATATATAGTCTTGGTTTATTGCTTCATAGATTACTGGGCGGTTTTCATCCATATGAGATAAATGGACTAGATTTAAGTGAGCAATTGGAAGTTATCAAGGAGAATCTTAGTAAAAAGCCATCTGAACGTCTACGGAAGTTGCCCCGGGAAAATCGAGAGGAGATTGCAGAACAGAGAAAAACATCCATCCGGTCATTAGAAAAATCAATGTCGGGCGATCTGGACTCCATACTACAGAAATCATTAAAATTTAATTCCGATCAGCGATATGTATCAGCAGGTGACCTGCAAAATGATATCGACAATTTTATTCAGAATCTGCCGGTAAGTACACTTGCCGACAATAAATTCTATCGGTTTTCCAAGCTGTTGAAGCGAAACAGAATAACATTTGGTTCCATTGCAATAATTCTGTTTATGATTACAGGATTTGCCCTGTTTCACACGAATCAAATCGCAACGGAGCGAACCCAGGCTCAGCTTGAAGCAGACAAGGCCGAAGAAATTACTTCTTTTTTGATTGAGCTCTTCGATTCCAGTAATCCGACCTATGCGCCCGGTGAAGTGATCACCGCAGAGGATTTACTGGAACAGGGTCTTGAGCGCGCCGACCAAATTTCGGAGTTACCCGTTAAATCGGATATCCTGACTACAATTGGTAAAGCATATACGCGACTTGGAGAATACGATACCGGCAGCGAGATATTTCAACAAGCAATTGATTTAAACCAATCTATTTATGGACAAGAATCAGTTGAAACTGCAGATGTGATCTTCCATCTGGGTTTAAATTACGCTGCCACGTATAACTGGGACCTGTCACTACCATATTTAAAAAAGGCATATGAAATATATACTGACCACCTCGAACCTGATCATTCAAATGTTGTTAAATCTGCCCTCCGGCTGGCTACAACTATGCGGCATACCGGGCAGCCGGACTCAGCATTGAAACTGGCGGATTCGCATTTCGAAGCTATTGAACACGACTATACAGAGCACGACAGCGAGCTTCTTTCTGCCCTATTTCAATATGCGTACGTACTGCGGGGTGCCGGAGAAATTGACAGGTCAGAGGCAATTTACCTCGATCTGATTGAACGCTATGAACAGTCGAATGATACTCTTAACAATAGCATGGCTGCTAACCATAACAATCTTGGTTCAATCTACATTGAAAAAGAAAAATATCATAAATCTGAGCAGCACTACAGGAAATCACTTGATATAACCAATTATATTTATGGGCCTGACCATCCTTTAACGTTGAGAGTCCGTGCAAATATGATCTACCCGGTCTCTAAACTGGGCAGGTATGAGGAGGTTGCCACCATAATACAAGAAATAATTACACTGACTAAGGATAGGTATGGATGGGAGCATTGGAGAACCGGAGCCGCAATCGGAAGGTTCGGCCATTTTTCATTACACAGGAAAGATTATGCGAATGCTGATTCACTGTTTCAAGAAACTCACAGCATTTACAAAAGCGTACTGGGTCCGGATCATTTCTGGACCGCCCGCATGGAAGGTTATTTAACTTTGACCAATCGCCTATTGGGCAATCACGAAACTGCTGATTCCCTCTATAAACATCATATGGCCGTTTTGAATGACCAACAGTCAAACTTTTCCGACTCTCAGATCGGCCGATTACAAAGTTTAATAGATGCGTTCAAGGAAGCTGACGGAGATTTCAATGAAGAGATTTCCAATTATCAGTCCTTGCTGCCCGAAGGTAATGGACAGTAGCACCTCACCCATTGTTTGTTCATGCTAATTTAAATCATGCAATTGTAATTTGTAACGATTGATGCAAGGTTTTTAAACGACATTGCGCATAACCGGCACAAGCATTGATGCTAAATTAGCAACTAACCCGAATATTTCACGATAATTTTTTGAAAGTCGTGTAACCAATAGTAACATTACAGTTTAGGATAATATTTAAAGATTGGAAAGAATCACAGGGTGTTTTCCAGCGCTCCGAGCGAAGCGATTCCCACGAAGTGAAATTTATCCCTCTGCTTCGTTTTATATGGGAACTTACTCCTTCGGATATGAACTCTCGACCATCCCAAGCTGTATCTATTATCTAAGTTCATCCCAATTATGTCAATACTCTGAAAGCTGTCCATTGGCCACGCCAAAACAGAATAATTTCCATCAATATCATGACCGAAAAATTCTCCTTCTCCCGTTCCGGAAACCTCTAACCGCACCGTTGCGTGGTTGTCTGCCCCCACGACATGAATAGATTAGAGTGTTACATCAGGAAAGGTACTCCAGTATTCCTCAATCATGTTTAAATATGCATTAAGCTTCATCTCATCTCCGGATAGAATAAACGGATCTGTCAGAATTAATTATATCGCAGAGCGGTCTTGTTCGTTAAATGCTTCAACAAACTGCATAGCAAGCTCTTCATTCTGGGATGCGGCCGTTTCACTATCAGCCTGCTGCCATGATTAAGCGGCCAGTGCGATACAGGTAACGAGGCATATAATTATAGTGTTAAAGTGTGATAATCTGTTTTATGTATTCATGGTTTAGTTATTTAGCAGATCGAACGTACCCGTCCGGCAGCTATGCACAGCGATGTATTCTCAATTCGAAACAGTCGAAGTTTTAGCTTCGATCTGCATTGCTAGCCTCTTAATGAATTAGAGACAAAGCTCCGGTAGTTACGGCGCGATGGTGACATCTTTCAGGACTCCTACATTCCAGTAGTTGAATCCGCGCACGAACAGATACCGGCCCGGCTCGAGGTCAACAGTAAAATAGCCGGTCGTACCCGGCTGAAGTGCGTGCATTCCACCAATGAACGAGGCCGGAGCGGGATGGCGGAGGCCATTCACCGCGAACCAGTCCATCCACTCAGCCACCTCCCGGACATCTTTGTCACCATCAATTTTTGCAATGTGCACGTTATCACCCTCCTGATCCGCAGTAACACTGAAGGTCAGATTGCCCGCCGAAAGATCGCCGTTCATCACTATTGAGTCATCGGTGAATACAATCTCGATATCAGCTTCCGGTGGTTGAGCCTCTGAGTTATGACCGCTCACGACAAGCTCCCGTACCATACCTTCCATCAGGTGAAATTCGCCATCTTCGTCCTTTATGTAACACTCCAGTACGTATGTGCCGGGTTCCATATAGAGCATCACTTCGGTGGAAAGGCCGGGCGCTACGATACCGGAGCCGCCGCGGTACTCGTAGCCGACTTCGATCTCGCCCTCCTCAAACATCTCGAAGACTTTCCCGAGGGCCTCCTCCTGTCCGATGTGTCCTTCGCGGTGAGCAATCCAGGCATCATTCACCGGCGGAAGCACACCTTCCGTATAATCCTCGAACGTCCACCCCTCATCCAGAAGTAGGGGCACGAAAAAGTGCTCTTCATCGCCTTCATTTGTGAAGTGAAAGGCCGTCCATCCTGATGGTATCTCATCAGGGGCATCAAACGCATAATCCATCGCGATAATTTCCACCATGTTCGAATGGCCAGATTTATCTGAACCTGAGTAATACTGTGCAATCCCCGCATTAAAAGTCCATGCAATAATCAGTAGTAAATTGATAAGTAGTTTAAGCCAAGTTTTCATGATTATACTCCGTTCTTTTATTATTAGATATTAACTTTTCTTAGCGAGATGGTTGCCAGCTTGTTTTTTTAATCTCTACTCATAAGGATACGGACTCTCCATTACGCCAAGTTGTGTCCATAAAACAAACCTCAGATTTCGCCGCGCTCCGGGCCGTATGCCCCCTCGCCGGGCAACGGGGTGCCCTGCCAGCCCGCCATCTGCCAGCGGCCGTCCTCTTTTTCCCAGATCATCGTGTGGCGCACGACGGCTGTACCCTCATCCTCGGGATCCACCCACTTCGAGCGTCCGGTGACCACGGCGGTGTCCCCGAACTGCCGGACGCGCGTCTCGTCGTTGACGATCTCCTCCATAAAAGGAAACCGGCCAGCCTCGACGATCTCCACTGCTTCCTGCTTATCGGAGTAGCTGGCGTCGGCGTTGATGGCAAGTAAATCCTCGGAATACAGCCGATCAATGGCCCCGGCGTCTCCCGGCAGCTCAAAGGCATCGAACACTTCGCGCTCCAGTCGTTGCAGAGTCTCATCGTCCTGGTTGGAGCTGACGGGTGAGATCTCCACGGCGGCGATCTGCTCCCAGAGATCGAGATCGTCTCTTTCTACGTGCATCCTAGCAATTTGGCCTTCTTGCACGCCAAGCAGAATGATCTCCGTTACTTCGAACTCCTGGCCGCTGATGTCATGGCCGTGATACTCGCCCTCGCCGGTGCCAGTAAGTACGCCGCAAACCGTCACGTAGTCCTCGGCGGTCAAAACATGGGTGGGATCAAACTGCATATCCGGGAAGATCTCCCAGCCCCCTTCTACGTGATCGAGGAAGGCCTCGCGTGTCATTTCTTGCTCCCCGTAGGTAAACGGATCGGTAATGACATCTTCCAGTGCCTCGCGGTCTTGGGTGTTAAGGGCCTCGACGTAGCTGGTGGCCAGCTCTTCGTGTTGGGCTGCAGCTGCTTCACGATCAGCCTGCTGGCATGATGAAGCGATAAATACCAAGCCAAGAAGAAATGTTAAAAATATTACGACTGGATTTGAAGAAGTGATTAGTTCATTCATGATCTTGTTATTTGTGTCTTTATAATTCCTATCCGAAAATTTTGGAATCCAAGACGTTGTCAGGAACCTCACTTCGTTCAGCACGCTGACAGGTCGTTTATTTTACCTCGAATACTCCCATCATTCCCCGGTATACTCAATTCATTCAACTGTAAATGCCTTATAAAGACCCTCGCCCTGAGATACAAATACAACCCATGCATATTCCCCGGGTTCTGTGATATCCAGAGAAAAGTATGCGGTGTCAACATCACTCACGAATCCGAAACCTCCTAGGAATTCAACAGGTGAGGGTGATCTCAATCCGCCAACTTTATACCAATCCATCCATTCGTTCACTTTATCCAGGTTTGTTTCTTCATCCATGCGAACCAGGTGTACATTGTTGTGAAAGAATTGTCCTGCCGGATTCCGACTGAATTCAAGTGCAAAGGCATGGGTGCCTGTTTCCGGTTCCCAGTCTACTTCAATTTCATTTTCATGCAGGGTAATTTGTGATTCTCGATTTGGTTCAGGTGTGTTTGCAGCTTCTTCCATCACGGTGAACTCCCAATGCATTCCCTCAATAATATGGATGACTCCATCCTCAGTTTTCAGCCAACAGACCATCATATATTCTCCCGGTTCCAGGTAAACCGTTCTTTCTGCACTTCTGCCGGGAGATGTCAGCCCGCGGGTTGTTGAATACCGAACATCACCTGACCAGGCAGGCAGCATCTCATTCACTCTGTCATTGATTCCCGCGCGCTCTACTACGCCTTCCTGGTATTCACGTAGTACGGTTTCCCAGGCACTCATATAGTCCGTAAGGTATTCTTCATGTGTGGCTTCATTAGGAAGCTGAACCAGACTTATTTCATGGATATTACTGGCCATTTGATTATTCAAAATAAATGTGATCCATCCGGTTGGAAGTTCATTGGGTGCATCAATGTCAAAAGCGTGGTCCAGGGCTTCTACATGAACAATCGATGGCTGGTTCTGTGCGGCTGCGTTATCAACTTTCAAAAGCCCCATGCCCATAATAATGATTGAAATGATTTGAATTATAATTCTGTGAGAATGTGACATTGTATTTCTTTTTTGGGTTAAGATTTCTGTTATAGTTTCGCTTTACACCTGTTGATTTTGCTTGCTTACTGGTTCTAATTTTTACATGCGACGCTGTCAGGAACCTCTCTCCGTTCGGCACGCTGACAAGTCGCTTATTTTACCTCTAATACTCCCATCATTCCTTGGTCTTCGTGATCCAATATGTGGCAGTGGAACATCCACTTGCCGGGATAGTTGTCGTATCGCACAATGAAGCGGGCCGATTCGAAACCGGGCACATTAACAGTGTCTTCCCATTTTCGTTGTGAGACCGGCTCACCGTTGCGGTCAATCACCTGGAACTGAAAGCCGTGAAGGTGGAACGGGTGGTCCATTCCAACCAGGTTTCGGATATCCCAGATTTCGGTGGCTCCCAGCTCCGCGGTTTCATCCACCCGGTTCATATCCATCGTTTTGCTGTTGATTTTGCCGTTGGACATCCTCATGACTCGTGTTTCGGTTACGTCATCAACATTCAGTTCAGGAATTTTCCGAAGGGATTCCGGCATTTCAAAAGGTTCCTGAACAGAAGATTCATCCGTATACCGCAGAGTGAGCAGATCATTCTTTTCATCCCAGTTCGATGGGCGAAACATCGGCATGTAGCGGTCATACGGCAAATCCTGAAGTGTTATTTCACTTCCCGGATCACCAGTACCATGAACAAGCAGTTCAGCTCGTTCACCGTTTGAGAGAATGATTTCGTCCACTTCTTTTGGGCGCTCAAACAGTCCGCCGTCGCTGCCTATATGAGTAAAGGTGTGCCCATCAAGTGCCAGCCGATAAATTCGGGCACCGGATGCATTTACGATCCGCCAGCGCTGAGTTTCCCCGCTTTGGATAGAGAGCTCGGGCATGATTCCATCATTCACGAAAAGCACGTCCCCCTCGCGGCCGTTCATATCGTCCACGCGTTCCTGACGTGAGCCGGGCTCAGCGAACTCGATCTCCCCGTCCTCGTCAAACCGGTTGTCGGATAAAATCAGTAAGTGTTCGGTCAGAGTATCAGGCAGCGGATCATCGGGATCGCGGATGATGATGCCGCCGTAAAGACCCATCCCTACCTGCCAGGCTGTGTGATGGTGCGGGTGCGGATGGTACCAGTAGGTTCCTGCCGTCCCTTCATGGATTCTGAATGTATAGGTGAAGGTTTCGCCCGGTTCAACGGGATGGAACGGGCTGCCGTCCATCACAAAAGGAAGGTGAATGCCGTGCCAGTGCACGGTGGTTTTTTCGGGCAGGTTGTTTTTGAAGTGAATAATCACACTGTCACCTTCCGATGCTTCCAGAAGCGGGCCGGGCACACGCCCGTTGTAGGCATAGACATCGGTTTCAATGCCTGGCACGAGCGAAATACGCTCTTTGGATGCCGTCAGTTCCACCTCCACAATGCCCGGTTCGGATGAGATGTTCTCCAGAACGGGATGGCCGGCAATCGTATCTTCAGTGACTGCCTCAGAGTCGGAATGAGAAGGGCCCATTTCTCCGGCCATACTGATTGCGGAGAATGATAATATTGGCAAGATTACTGCCGGGAAAAAACTTTTTGAAGTAAGTAATTTCAAATACCTCATACTATTATGGTTATTTTGATTGGAATGGTGGATTATCGATTTTAAATATTCGGTATCAACGGAGGCGACGAGCCTACGGGTCGATGGTAACTTCTTGCCACACATCACGATCGTACGTGAGTTGCGAGATGAAGAGGTATCGGCCAGGCTCCAGATCAAGTGTAAAATACCCTTTCCCGCCCTCGGGCAGTTGATGGATGCCACCGATGAACGTAGTTGGCGCAGGTGGCCAAAACTGCTCCAGGTTGAAGGGCGTCATCCAGTCGATGATTTCCTGCATCTCTGTATCGGTCTCGATGCGGGCTACATGTACGTTGTGACCAAACTCTCTCGTGTGCACCTCTACAGTACGATTTCCGGCTGCCAGGTTGCCCTCCACAGTCATTTCATGGTTGGAGAGTGTAATCTCGATATCAGGCTCCGGTGGTGTCGTTTCGGAGGGCGCTTCAGTAACGGTGAGTTCACGCACCATGCCCTCCATGTTGTGGAGCTTGCCGTCCTCGGTCTTCGTGTAACAATCCAGGATGTAGGAGCCGGGCTCCAAGTGCAGCGTCACCTCCAGCACATGGCCGGGCTTTACGATACCGACTCCCCCGGCGCGCTGCATTTCGTACCACCAACCGGGGACTGCTGCTTGGAATCTTTCTACCGCTTCCGCACGATCTATATCTCCCGCCCGCTGCACATGCCAAATCTCAGCCAATGGCCCGACGTAGTCGGCCGCATAATCATCGATCGATTTATCCTCGGGCAGCCGGACGATCCACATCAAGTGCGGCTCCTCGCCCTCATTGACAAATTCGAACGTCGTCCATCCCGAAGGTATTTCATTGGGGGCATCGAAGGCGTAATCTTGCGCCGTCACCTGGATTACGTGATCTGAATAATCCGTATTAGATGAGTGCATTTGTGTCTGGGCTTTATACATCATCATCCCGAATATGATTATTGAAAAGCTAAAAATTTTGAATAATCGCATAATTAACACCTCTTTTTTTAATTGATTATTACCTAATATTTGAAGAAAAAATTATTATTCCGCCCAGAAACAAAGCTTTTTTTAGTCTCTTTTATTCTATCGTCACTTCCTGCCACACGTCGCGGTCGACCGTGGTTTGCGAGATGAAGAGATATCGGCCGGGCTCCAATTCGAGCGTGAAATAGCCCGTTCCGCCCTCGGGCAGATAATGGATGCCACCGATGAACGTAGCCGGTGCGGGCGGCCAGAAATATTCCAGGTTATAGGGCGTAATCCATTCGATGATATCTTGCATCTCCGTATCGGTCTCGAGGCGGGCCACGTGTACGTTGTGACCAACCTCCTCATTATGTACCTGAACGGTATGGCGGCCCGGCGTCAGATCGCCTTCAACAACCATCTCATGATTGGAAAGCGTGACCTCGATATCGTGGTCAGGCGGTGTCACATCGGAGGAAGCATCCGTTACATGAAGTTCTCGCACCATGCCCTCCATGTTGTGGAGCTCTCCATCCTCAGTCTTCATGTAGCAATCCAGAATGTAGGAGCCCGGCTCAAAGTACAGGGCCACCTCCAGCGTATGACCCGGCTTTACTACGCCTACTCCACCCGCGAGAGTCCTCTCGGCTCTCCACTCAGGGAATGCTGCTCTGGTTTTCATAAGAGTTAGTGCACGATCAATTTCACCAGCCCTCTGTTCATGCCAGATCTCAGTCCGTGGCACGACGACATCGGCTGCGTAATCATCAACAGATTTTCCATCCGGCAGCCGCTCGATGTACATCAAGTGCGGTTCTTCTCCTTGATTTGTGAACTCGATCTTTGTCCAGCCGGACGGAATCTCATCCGGCGCATCGAAGGCGTAATCTTCAGCCAAAATGGTGATGGCGTGATCCGTATGATCCGCTTCAGATGAGTTCATTTGAGCTGAGACCTGTTGGTTAATCAAGCCAACTATTATCAGTATAAATGCGAGTAGTTTTAGTATTGCTTTCATAGCTAAGTTGGAATCGGTTAGTTGAAACATCAATTGTCATCGAGGTCCGGGCCGTACGCTGCCTCACCGGGCAACGCGGTCCCTTGCCAGCCGACCATCTGCCAGCGACCGTCCTGTTTTGCCCAGATCATTGTGTGGCGCACGACGACAGTTCCGAGATCTTCCTCGGTGCTCACATACTTCGAGCGTCCGGTGATCACGGCGGTGTTACCGAACTGCCGAACGCGTGTCTCGTCGTTGATGATCTCCTCCACAACGGGAGGCCGGGCGGCCTCGATCATCTCCACTGCGTCCTGCTTATCGGAGTAGCTGGCATCGGCGTTGATGGACAGAAAATCGTCCGAATACAGCCGGTCGATGGTTTCCGCATCCCCCGGCAGCTCCGTGGCATCGAACACTTCGCGCTCCAGCTGCTTGAAGAACTCCTCGTCGTAGTCTTCGGCCAGCTCTTCGTTATGGCTGGCAGAAGTTTCGCTGTCACTGTTTCGAGGCTCACATGATAATAGTAATAGAACTGCTGTAGCTATAGTAATAAAGGAAATCATTTGTGTGTATCTCATTTCTGATCCTCCATTGATTTTCTAAAGTTGACTTAGAGTAGGTGTAATAAATGATTTCTTACTCAATGTTCACTTCCTGCATCACGCCAAGATGTCCGGTGTTCTCAGCGACAAAGAGGTATCGGCCGGGCTCAAGGTCAAGCGTGAAGTATCCCGTCTGGCCTTCCGGCAGCATCTGCATACCGCCAAGGAGTTTGGTTGGAGCAGGGGTCTGCATACCCGTAATTTCAAAGGGATTCATCCATCGAACGATCTCATCAATGTCCATGCCCGGTTCGATGCGAGCCACATGCACGTTGTGACCGAAGCCTTCTTCCGGATTTTCCGCCACGTACACCGCCACCGTATGCGTGCCGGGGGTCAGGGTGCCCTCGATATCCAGTTCAAAGTTTGAGAGCGTGATATCGATGTCGGCCTCGGGGGGCGCTGCCTCCGAGCGAGCATCGGTCACGGTGAGCCCGCGCATCATGCCTTCTATGGAGTGGAACTCTCCGTCCTCGGTCTTTGCATAGCATTCCAGATAGTAGTTGCCGGGTTCGAGTTGAACAGTTGCCTTGGTGGTAAGGCCGGGTGAAATAAGACCGGGACCGCCCATAAATTCGACAGCCCAGAACCATTTGGGCAATTCGACCCCGAGTTTTTCAAAGGCTTCTTCCTGAGAGATTTCGCCATCTCTCAACTCGTACCAGATCTCATTACATGGCGGCGTTACCTGGCTAGCGACGTCATCGAATGTCTTACCTTCAGGAATCCGGGCGATGATCATAAAGTGTTGCTCTTCCCCTTCATTGGTGTACTCAATAGTTGTCCATCCCGCGGGTATCTCATCCGGCGCATCGAAGGCATAATCTTCAGCCAGAATAGTGATGGCGTGATCCGAATGATCAGCGTCAGATGAGTGCATTTGTGCATCGCTTTCCTGAGTGATTACTCCTACACTAATGAGTAGTACAAATAGTACGCTGTATAGATATTTCATGGCGACTTGTATTTTGAGATTTTCGATTTATATACTCTATCTCCTCAGAATTTTCAGATGCTGGACTCAAACCGTTCAGAAACGACCCTCATTACATAAAGTGTGCTTCTATTTATAACTGCGTAAAAGAAATTGCAGATGGGACATTTTGATATCAAAGTTACTGAAGACTCATTCAGATTTATTCAAACCAAAAATTATTTGTGAAGCCGGAAGCCTTTTGCCCCAAGGGCCCGGTAGTTAACGGTATGCTATGGCTAGCCTGTGAATTTTAAGCACCTGGCTGCTTTGTATGCTCTATAATAGTCCCTCTTGACCGACTGTAAAGCCGGCAGAGATAGCAGTTAGTGCCATTCTTTAAAAAAATAGTGATCTGGAAAAGGAGGCTTTTCAAATATGGACTCATTCTTCTTACTGCTGATCGATTGGCTTTAGTAAACCTGAAACAATCTCAGGTCATCGATTCAGGCCAAAAAAGATCGCCCCTCCAGATTCTACGTTATCTATTTTTCCGGATACGGACTCTCCACTATCCCAAGTTGTGTCCAAAAACCAAGTTCATTCCAGTTATACCAGTATTCTGAAATGCGCCCGTCCTTAATGCCAAACAGTATGGTTTCTGTTGCCCATACTTTTTTCCCATCAATATCGTGGCCTAATAATTTTCCTTCGCAGGTACCGGTATAAACTATGCGAACTGTCACGTAGTCGTCGGATCCTGCAAGTATAGTGGTTCAAGGTTAAAATCAGGAAAGGTCTCCCAGGCTCTGCGGATCATATTCAGTAAAAAATCAGGCTCATGTTCCTCAACATATATTTTGATCTTTTCAACCAGTACAACCTGCAAGGCATCGGGGTCTTGGGCGTTATAGGCCTCAATATATTGCATGGTAAGGGCTTCCACGAATACAAATTAGACAGTCTAACTATCCGATAAACTGCTGTTAAATATATCACGGTGTAGTTTCCATTCACCCCCCTTGAGCTTCCAAATGACAATATATTTTGATCGGTCGAGAATTTCTTCGTTCTGATTCATTAAAATTGCGTTTCCAACTTCAATAGCGGTATTCCCGTAATGTTCAACTTCCGAGGTTTTCAGTTGAATTTGCTCAATGCCCATCTCCATCACTGCCTGCCAGAATTTTTTTATGGCATCTCTGCCTGTAACGAAATCCGCGTTCGGAGGCAGCACTTCCCCGTCTATTGAAAACAGCTGAGATACTCCTTCCGCATTACCGCTGTTGTACCTCAGCATGAATTCCTGATTTCTGTTTTCAATGGTATTTCTGATGGCCAGGTTTGCCATAATTAGTACCTTTTTATTTGATATAATGGAAGTTTAAAAACATTGAAACTCAGCCCTCCTTTTCTCCAATTGCTGATTTTCAAACTTTATCCCGATTCGCGTTAAATGATCTTACCCTTTATTTTTTAAGCGTGAGTTTTCGGGCTTGTTCAAAGCCATCGGTCCGCAGGCAGACTCTTAAACCTCGAATCTTTGATTTAATACAATTATTGAGTTAGAAATCTGGCCATTCTGTTGGAGGATGATCACTTTCCTTCCAGTACCCGCAAAGGTGTTTAGTCGACGGTGCAGGATCATGAAACATGTCTATCACTCCGCCAAAACGTATAGATCCCGTGATCGACGCATCACCTGGTCTTAACGCTCCTGGTCCATCAGAGAATGTGAGGCTGAAAGCTTCCCCACTAAAGACAGCAATTTCTTCGCCAACAACTTCAATAATATCTCTCCGGAGTGAAAGAACCTGGCCCCCAACGGGCAAGTTATCCGGATCCCATGTTGGGGCCCCCCACGACACTGCATTTAAATTTAAATCCGGTAATGGATGTGGATCCGTCGTGAATTTCACTCCAAAATTACTAATGTATCTGTTATATGGCGGCAACTGACTGGGTTCAGAGTAATTTTTAACCACGATATTATATTCACCCTCATGTGAAAATCCTTCTAAATCTACTGAGACTCCTACCAGGAAATCGTCTAAAGGCGTCGGATAGATTACTTGATATGATTGTCCATCGTTTAGTATACCCACACCGTCATCATCACCAAAACCAACAACACATTCACCTATAAGATGATGGTTATCAGTTACCACTTCAATGTAAGAGCATATCGGTTCATCCACTACAGTAAAACTGATCTCATCGATTAGAGGATCATCAAACTCCGGTGGAAAGTATTCGAATTCGATGGCAATATCTCCGGGCCCACCAGGAGCAAATTCGCCTTCAGAACTGAGGGATCCTGACCCTTCAATGAACGTGTAATTTACTTGATCAAAGGGTACTTCGTCACCGGCAAAGGTGGCCGAAAAATTGATTGTTTCCTCAAGTCCGAGACATACAGGATCGGGCGCTACATTAAAATCGCCAACGACAACTGTGGCGCGGCCTATGCGCGGCGGCTCGCCATCAGCCCGCGCGCCGGTTTCGGCCGTGCTGGTTGCCCGAACAATATTGGAGCCTTGTTCCATTGGAGCTGCATAGGTCACATCCTGATCGAATTCTCCTTCGATGTTAATGAAAAATCCGTCGTCGGCACTCCATTCAACCGTTTTATCAATAGCATTTTCCACCTCCGCAAAGAGGTCGATTTCCTGACCAGGCTCAACGATAAACGGTGACGTTCCTCCCCCAGGGCCAGTGATGGTTACATCTATTTTTTGTACTTCTATGAAGGTATTGTTTACGGCATCTTGTCCCAAGAACACATCCCCACCTTTAGTTCGCACCCGCAATTCGGAAACACCAACAGCATTCGCCAAATAACCTCTTTCATCGTCTGTAAAGACAATTGAGGGTTCGCCTGTTTCCGTTTCTTCAATCCGAAGCTCCCACTCGAAATACTCCTTTTCGTCAGGATCTGAACGTTTTGGGTTATGGTCCACCTCATAAGGCCGCGCATCAAAATCTCTTTCTACAATATCGAGGTCCTCCATTTCGTCAACAAGGATATCTGTGATTTCACCGATGAGCTCTTGGGCTAGTTCACTGCGTCCTGACTTTCGGGCTAACATGTTTGTTACATTTCCTGCCCCAAGTTGTGGTATCGGCTCCATTGCCATGATGAAATTGAACGTGTAGTCCTGGCTTTTTGCGCTCAATACTCCCTGCCATCCACCCGCTTGCTCGTCGTCCTCTTTGTATAATGCCGGATCGGCTTCTATTTCAAGGTGTGTTAACTCCGCTGGCAAAAGGTGGTACATGAGATCGGCATACATCCGGAGCGCCTCCATCATGGATTCGGACATCGCGGCTGCTTCTGCCAGTTGTGAAACGGGATCGAACGCTCCTGGGTCTTCCGGCCCATAGCTGGCAATTAAACCGATAATTTTATCCTGAGGAGCGCGTACCGTTCTAATTGTCTCTCTTAACCGGTCAAATACTTCGAGAGCCCCCATCCAGCAGTCCAGCTGATCAGGTGTGGAGATATTCCACGGAAGCTCCAGACACTCTGGCATATGCGGCTCCATTTCAGCCTGGGTAACGAGAGCAGCCTCATTTCCATTTTGAAGATTATCCATTAGAGAGGTATACCCGGCCTCAGCCGCCAGTGCATTGACAAGTTCCAATGCATCATCCAGCGATTCACCTTCGAGCCTCGGCGCATCCCCGGACAACCTGTTGCGGAGATTGTTCGGATAGTTCGGGCTATCGATCATCTGAAAACCTGCTGCGAGTGGTGCAAGTAACACTTGTTCATCATTAAGCTCAGAAATATTGATATGACGAAGCTCTTCCGGATCGTACCCAATCCGGTCTGTTTCACCCTCGAGGAACTCCTCCAATTCGTCAATCAGGCCCGCAAACAGACCCTGTGCAGGCTCCAGCGGCTCAACATTGAACTCTCGGCCCGGACACACAAACTCCTCGTTTTCATCAAAAAAGGCGATCTCCCCCGGTCCTCCATCCATCACGTTGCCCGGATGAAGCGGCACTACAAGCACTGCAGCATCGCCGGCCGTGCGTTCGACGTAGACCAAGTGTCGATCTTCGTTGCCGGGAGACTCGATCGATGCATCATAGAGCCAAGCCCACGGCTCATCGCCAAATTCCTCAGCAAGCCCATATAGATCAACTTCATTGGTTGGTCGAGCTGAATGTTCAGCTAATTCAATGTCTTCACAAACTGATAGATCAAATCCTGACAGGGCGCTTAACAGGTATTGCAAGTGGGGAGGGACCGGATCGGGAAATCCGTCACCGAAGTTTTCAGTAACGAGTGCTTCGAGCGCTGCGACCAGTTCGTCGGCGGATTTATTCTCAAGAGCATCCATAGCCGCCTCGACGGTCTCCTGCAAATCTTCCTTTGAAATGAGTGTGCCCATCATCAGATCTGGACCCCAATACTCTGCGGCTAACGTTGTTGCCGTGTTTACGTAGCCCGAGGCGTACTCATCTGCGTCGTGAACGATTGCAGAAAGACGAGGCTCGGAGTCTACGATCACAAGTGCGTCGATTCCTACCGGCACGTCCTCGGCCTCATACTTACCATCGTCATCAGTGGTCGCCGTTGCGATCGGGTCGGCGCCATCAGGATACTCGCTCGCATCGTAGACCGCAATCTCGGCCCCAGCGACCGGCGCCTCACCGCTGAGCGGATCCGTCGTGGAAAACCCTGCCATGCTGGCCTTTGCACCGCCAGTGGCTGGTCCGTAAACCTGTCCCTCAAGAGTCATACCTTCCTCCTTAATTCTGGAAACAAGCTCAATGTCATAGCTGACTGACTCTCTAAAGCTCAGGGTGGTCTCGTAGTGTTCGAAACCATCGGCCTCCACTTCGAGTCGCAGTTCATTTGGCGCTTCTCCTTCAGCAACGGTAAATGAAAGCTCGTAGGAACCATCATCATCGGTTTTGGCCGTTTGAACAGGGCTTTCAGTACCGGGTAGATAGACGGACACTTCAGCCCCTTCGATGGGGTCACCCTCAGTTTTTAGCGAAGCCCTCTCGTCATCTATATCCGTTTCTACAGGTATGGTTTCACGTTCATCTGAAATCTTACGCTCCTCCCTTCCTGAACGAAAATCTTCCGGATCATCACTTCGCTGCACCTCCACTTGTCCGGCCTTTTCGGTTTCTTCTAACTGAATTTGGCTTCCTGATGCATCAATAACCACACCTTCTATTATCACGTCAATATCATTACCCGGATCCGGCGCTGTGGGTGCCGGATCGTCTCCACAGGCAACCATCCCCACTGAAAAAGCAGCAACAAGCGCTGCAAACATCAGAATTACACAATTACCTGCTCGGAGAAAATTAAAAATACCATCAAAACGGTTCTTGGTCTGTACCCTGTTATCCATAGTTCTACAATTTTTAATCTTATGATTTATATGTAATTGCAGACAAAACTTGCCCAAAAACAAAGTGCCTTACTGAGTTTACCTGGTAAATAAGTATGGGTGGCACCCGTTCATCAGTTTTATGCGTATACTATTTTGAGATGGGGACAAAATCATTCATGATAAAGGTGAGAAATCTGGCCTATCCTTTTACAGAATACTCATCGAGGCAGAATCTTGATTTGATTCTTTTTCTATGCAGTATACTAAAACCAGTCTATCAGATAATCGATAATCCGATGACAAACAATCCTCATCCCGATATAAAGAATAGGCACTTTTACCAGCTACTCCTCTTTTGCCGTATCAAAACTCGAGAAACTGACTTTCCTGGCAGAGTTCAATTTTAATACTAAATAGATGCTCTCTTCAATTCCTGTATACTTTTGATCCAGCGCTGTTTTGTTTCGCCCAGAGTTGGTAGTGTCTCACCTGATCCAGTACCTTTCAACACCGGCCCGGCTTTTTCGTCATGCGATGTTTTCAAGGGAGCGGCGGCCCGCCTTATAGTTGTAACGCCAAAACTCGATCACGTCCACTCTCAGAATTACCTTGTACTCTTGTACCTTCAGGTTGGCCATCGCCGAAAAGACTTCCACTATATGATCGAAATAGCCACCGGAAGAAATGCCGATCATCAGTGATTGCTGTAAGGAATGAGAATAAAAATTATTTGCAAGTTGACAAGGCCGATTGCAGACGATAAAAACCTATTGATGATAAACCTCTGGGCCTTTTGAACCCAGAGGCCGTAATCTGGCAACAGATTTGCTGTTATTTATCTCCAATATCCGTGATGGCCTGTTGACGGTATTTCATTCCGCCGTTCAGTACGAATTTTTGCCATTTCTGTACGATATCGTGTTCAAAGCGAGCTGTTGCTTTTCACCGGCGTCAGCCACCACACCCCCATCGGTGTACTTTGGATATACTGTCAGAGAAAGTCTTATGGAAGCTGGGAAATTGAACATTTTTTCACGGGTGGCCACCTCAATATTTTTGAATCCCGCCTGTTCCATAAACTGGCGGAGTTCCTTTGTATCATTCAGGGTGAATTCCTGGCCTGCGGCTCCTGCGGCTTCCAGGCAGATATGATTTTCCACTTCCTGAAAGAAGACAGTGAATAACTCTCCCGCTTTTCCCGGCACATTTATGTAAACTCTTCCGGCATTTGCCAAAACCCGGATCATCTCGTTCAATGCGGCAGGTTTATCCTCCACAAATGAAGGCTGGCCTGGCAGAGGACCACATCAAATGATTCGTCGGGAAGGGGCAACTTTTCCGCACCGGCTTCATGCCAATCCACTAGTGCATCTATGTTGACGACCGAACGGGCTACTACAAGCATACCGGGATTAATATCGAGTCCGGTGATCGATCCGGACGGCCCGTTTTTTGGGGCAGCCAGCCTGGTGTCTACGCCGGTTCCACAGGCTACATCCAATACCCGTTCACCAGGTTGTATATCCGCCAGCCGGATCAGATCCTCAGCCAACGGCCTGCTTATGGCTGGGACAAAAAACCGTTCATAATATTCGGGTGCTTTTAACCCAAAATTGTCATTAGGGTGATTATCTAATGACCACCATTAGGAATTTACAGCTGTAAGTTACTATTATTCAGGTTATTAGCCGGTCAGTTTTTTCTTCTGTTCACCTTAAGATTTACTTACACGCCAATGAACTTTAAAATTGGTTTTTACCGTTTTATTGAAAACAAAAAATTAGCATTGGGATAGTATACTCTAGCCAATACAAAACTTTTTTTTGAATGTTCGTATTTTCATAATAGCACCTGATATTGTAGAATTAGAAACATGAATCTGAAATGGATTCCCGAAACCTTAATCCATACTGTTATTGACTTTTTACACCTCCAGAAAGATGTATTGGTAATATCAGTTTCGTTCCCAATCGATAAGCTCAAAGCCTGCTGAGCGCCACTGATTGTGTCGATTGGTGATCCCTAAAGGATCCCAATTTCCATCATCATCCTTGTCGCCGCAATATCTGTAATTACGGTTTAGACGTTCATCAGAGTCGGAACTCTCCCATATTCCAGCCCAACGCACTCCGTTGTTTGTATTATATCGCTCGATATCAATCAACTTCCAGCCTGCAGCACGCCGTTGATTCCGCAGATCTCCAAATTCATCCTGCGTGTAATTTCGGTTCAAGAGTCCATCTTCACCTTCAACCCATACACCTGCCCAACGCAAATTACCTTCATGAGTAAAAGCCTCAATATCAATTAATTTTAACCCAGACTCTGCCATCTCTTCTCGTTTATCCCCAAAATCACTCGTGCTGTAATACCGAAATAGGGCATACGGTCCCGAACCCGGTCTGAAAAGGCCCGCCCACCTTCGTTCTCCGTTAACCATATATGTTTCAACATCTACCAACCTGTACCCCAAATCACTTTGTTCTTTCCACTTCTGGTTAAATTCGTCCCTGGTAAAATTTCTCCACATTGCATTTCCACCCGTTCCTTTTCTAAAAATTCCATCCCATCTCAACTCTCCATTCTCAGTATAGGCCTCAAAATCATCTGTGTAGTACTGATGTTCACGCAAATAACTCCACTCGGATCCAAAATCATCGTTGGACAAACCTTTACGTATAATCACATCGTCTCCGGTACTACGCCACACTGCGCTATATCTGTTACTACCAGACTGATCTGTGCACTCAGTGACGATTGCTTCATCACTTACATTCCAAGTTGTTACTCCCATGGCAGTGGCCACACGCCTGGCAAGTCTATTGCGATCGGCATGTCGTCCATTTATATATACAAACACCCCCAAACTATCAGAACGGCCGGGATACAAGTCCATTTTTGTTCTTAAGTTATTATGGTCACCTCCATGCTCAGCTCTGTTGCCACCTGAATATCGATATATACCCAAACGATATATAGAATTACCAGTACTTTCATTCCACATTCTTTGAGTATTTAATAACAAAGTACCCTGGAGAAGTGCATTGCCAAACAGTGCCAAGTCACGAATATTTGACTCCCATCCGCCTCCAGGTAAAACACTCGTTTTTGAGCCATCACTTCTGTCAACAAGTCTACCTCCAGACATGTTGTAGCCTTCAGATTCTCCCATCCCCTGCTGCAGCGAATTTATTTCCAAAGGCTGAGCTATATTATCCATCACCCAATCTGCATAACTCTCACCGGATGCTTCTTCGAAAGCAGCTACTGCAAGAGAAAAGCCATATGTTGAATATTTGTAAGCGCTACCCGGACTAAAGCAAAGATCTTGGTCTTTAAAGATATCAACTGCATTTTCAGCGTTAAAAGCATCATCACCGTGTGCAGTAAAATCAGGAGAAGGTGAACTGTTACCTGGACAATTATCCGTATTCGTATAGTGAATAATACCCGAACGATGCGATAAAAGTTGTTTGATTGTGATATTTCCCTTTTGTCCGGTATCAGGCCAGTAACTAACATGATCACTTACTTTATCCTCAATAGAAAAGTCATCATCCTGTTCATCTAAATGTAAGATTGCTACAGCAGTCAATGGTTTTGAAATAGACGCCCACCTGAAAACGGTGTTAGCAGTTATCGGTTCATTACGACTCAAGGATGTATGACCATACCCATTTGCATGAACAATTTCCCCGTCTTTCACCACCGCTACTGCAGCACCCGGTATATTTTGTTTTATTATCTCATCTTGTACAACTTTATCTACTTCAGATATAGTTGGATTGGTTTCTGAAGAAGAGCCTAACTCTTCCATTGGCACACAACTCTTGAAGGTTATCATCGCGAGAATGACTATGATAATTCTTATTTTCATGGTTACGTTTTTTTGTTGATGTTAAACAGTTATTTGTCTTCAGCATTTTATATAGGGGGTTTGGTTTATTTTCTATAGACAAATAAAACCCCTCTGTAATTAGTTGCGTAAACATTATTTAATTTGGGCCATTTAATACAATCAATAGCTTTATCCTGCATTAAGCGCTATAGTATCAAGCCAACCATATCTTTCATTAATTAAGATTCAACATTTCGAGATGAATGTTCTCGATCTTCAGCAACACGGTTTCTCTGATTGACATACTCATAAAGCTCCATCTCCATCAATAAATAATCAATCCACACTTCCGATTTTGATACTCTGCCTAACAACTCGATGGAATTTTTCCAGTCCATCTTACCCAGTGCAAAATTGTGGATGTCTTTGGTTAGTCTGATCTCTTCATTCATATTCACTCCAATCTCTTGTTGGTGGTTGTAATAGTATGAGCGAAACAACGGTATTCCCTTACAGAAAAAAACTATTATTTAACCTTATCCACCCGACCAACTGCATCTTTCGGGTGGATACGAATAGACTGCAGAATTGACCGGAATCTTTGGAGGAGAGGGCTGGAGACTTTTTTTTAGGTTAACTCCAACTTGCAAATGGCATCCATGCCTGGCAAACTCCAGGTATATCAAACAGATTTTTCCGTTTGTTGCCTATAATAAAGCTCTTACTCTTGTAGATTGATATCTTGGATTTTTTCACTTTGCCATGAATAAATGGAAAAACGCTTATATGCTTATCGTTGGAAAGGGAAGCATTCGTATTCAAATTGATTATTTATCATTTTCTCCGTAATAGAGCTTTTATAACCCGAATATTTCACCAAGAAACTTTTAAGCATGGATTCTGAAAAGAATACATCAAGAGAATTTGGAATACAATCTAATCTTAGCAAAAGAACTTTAAACATCTTTCTTAAGGAAGGCTTTGAATCTATTTATGACCTTTTAGATTACTATAAAAAACATGGTGATTTCCTTTCAATAAATAGATGCGGTAAAAAGTCAAACAGAGAATTGATTGAATTGTGTGAGAAATATATTCCCAAAGGGATCAATCACGTTTCAAATAAGATTGAAGAAGTAGAGCCACTCAGTCCTGCATTTGAAAGATTGTTCATTCTTCAGTTTAAAGTTTTGTTTAAAAGGTTAAGTACCGAGGCTAAAGATTTCGTTAGATCTAAAATCGGAGTGAATTATCAATTCAACGACATTATAACAGAACTTTCAAAAACGAAATTTGATGAACAAGAAATTAAAAAAACTACTCTAAACGAAATCTCCACACTTGTACTTGATTACACTTCTAAGCTTGACAAATTACACGAATTTAGTAGCTCAAAAGAAGTTGAGAGAGAAGTATTTAAGTCAATTTTTCACGGTATAAATATCAAAGATGCTGAACTTGAACACTTGTTTGATGAAATAAAACGAGACTATGATTACTACCCTATTTTTAAGATAGCAGATCACGTAATTAGATCAGGCAACATTTTTAAAAATCATGAAGACTATATTTTTGAGCATTATTTAAAATATTTTAAGAAGGAAAAATACAAAAATACTTTAGAGGAAGTTGGTTCTGAGCTCGGTTTAACTCCTGAAAGAGTCAGGCAAATCAGAAATGGATTGTTAAAAAAGTTTTCAAATCAATTTCATTTTATATCAATTTTATCATTTTTTGTCGATGCAGATCAAGCCTATGGAATCGATGGAGGCAAAAGCTATATTTATCTAACTGATCAGATCGTTGAAAACATAAACCGTAAAGAAAAAACAAATTTCTCAAAACTGTTTATGTCTAAAGTTTTCATAGCATTGACTGGCGAAAAATTCATGCTATCAGGTTATGAAATGAATTATCACACAACTCTTCAAAAAAGAAAGCGCTTAAGCCTAAAAGAACCATACCTGATATCAAAAGAGTTAGATAACTATTTCGATCTTAAGGCTTTTGTTAATGATATAGAAAAAAGGCACGAAGATGGCATTAGGGATACATATACTCTAAATCTTAAAACTTATATTTCAAGATTCTGTGAAGAATTTGATCTGGAAAAATTGAATGCTTTAGAAGGACTATGTAAGATTATTGTTTTTAATGAATTTGACATGATTGTCAATCACAGAGCTGAATTAGTATTTGAGAGAAATAAGAAAAAGCATTTTTACGAATTAGCACTTGAGGCAATCGAAAAGATGGGGTTCAATAAAAATGGTTATCACATAAGTCAAATTAGCAACAAAATTAGCGAGCTTTACCCCGATATAGACTATGCTTCTAATATTAATTCGCTAAGAAGTGCCATCAATAATCATAAAAGCATTTTTATCTACTTTGGGAGAACCAGTACCTACGGCCTCAAATCGTGGGAAGAGAAATTTGATAATGTAAAGGGAGGAACCATTCGGGATATAGTTCAGGAATTTCTATTGGATAGAGATTCTCCCCAACATATCTCAGTAATTTTGAATTATGTTAACCAGTTCAGAGATACTGAAGAGGATAATATTATTGTTAATCTGAAATTAGATAACTCCAAGACGTTTGTAATCTATGATGGCAGATTTATAGGATTGGAAAAGAAAAGTTATGCTGATAAAGACCTCGAATTTGTACAACCCAAAGGGTCGATATTCACAAGTGAAAGCCTTAAAAAATATTTACCGGGCAAATTTGAGCATGTAGTACAAGAAATTTGCTCTGAACATAATTTAAGAGGTGTTCAGGTTTCTTCAATCTTGAAAAAGCAGATACATAATAAACTTTTGAAAATTAATGATACTGAAATAGTAAGGATTAATCATGAATAGAGTTGGAGAAATTGGCTCTATTCTATGTGGGTAGCGCGGAATCATGAGATCGCTACAATTACCAATTGCCTGTTACTTATTGCTGTCCCCGAAATAATCGGGGGCAGGCGGTAAATAACACAAAGAAAGGAGATGCCACACCGTGGCGTGGCATGACATAATTTGTTTACGAATTAACTTCACTAACGCCCTTTTTGTACTGCTTTTACCATTTTTTTAAATAGAACTCAGGTTAATTAATTTTCTTTCCATTGTAGACTACATCTATCCAGATTTATCTGCAAAAGCACGTAGGGAATGGGGTGTTCTGCTGGAAAACTATTTATAGCGCGTCATCAAGTCCAATTTAAGGACGATTCTTATCAGACTTTCTCCCAACAACGCCGGTCCATAATGGTTTTGGCTGACTTCCCAGCTCTAAGTGAAGCCAGAATCTCCCCAGGCAATAACCGTTCACCATCAACTTAACCCAGCTTCTATTTCTATCGTAATTCCTCTATCTTTTGTACTAATCTAAGATTCACAGTTTTTTACCAACATGCCCAATCTACCGCCCGGCTCTGACCCAAGTATTTCAGTTCTGCTCAACTGTTTGCACAGGGAGCCACATCGTTTTCCCACAAAACAGCTTACTGAAATGAACCGGAAGCAGTGGAAGCGCCTGGGCGATTGTGCAACTGAACACCGGGTGGTACCTCTTTTGTATCAAAGGCTTATGGCTGCCGGCGATGGGATCCAAACCGAAGCCTCACGTTCTTCACTTGAGTATATGAGTGCATACAGCCGGCAGGTATCTAAAAACAATCTTCTTTTCTACGGGGAACTTCGCAAACTGCTATCAGCGCTTGATGAAAAAAACATCCCCGTTATTCTCTTGAAGGGCATCTATCTTGCGGAGCACGTCTATGAAAATCGCGGGCTGCGGGAGATGAATGACATGGATCTTCTTTTCAAAAAAGAACACCTTGAAATAGTTTACCAATTACTGACTGAGATGGGGTATCAACCAATATCTCACGTATATATGAATGATATTAATCAAATCATTCAAATCAACAAACATTTACCCAGGCTCATAAAAAAAGATGTTGCCGGTATTGAAATTCACTGGAATATTACGAAACCAGGCAGATCATATCATATTGAACCTGATGGTATCATTCAAAGAGCTTCACCCATAAATAAAGCCGGCGTTAATGCTCTCTCATTAACAGCAGAGGATTTGCTTCTTCACCTTTGTCTGCATACCTCGTACCAACACAATTTTGCGTTCGGTTTGCGCCCATTTTGTGATTTGAAGACGGTGATTGACCGGTTTGATAAGCTGGACTGGGATGAAGTTTGTTCCCGATCGGCCGAATATGGATGGAGACGGGGCGTTCTTCTCTCCCTGGTGATTGCAAAAGATTTTTTGGGTGCGGATGTACCCGAAGACATAATAAAACGGCTTCATGCGGATGATTCTATTCCCGCACTTGTGGAGACAGCCCGGAGGCAAATCCTGACAAAAAAAGAAGATTCGAAAGCAGCCGGAAATGCTGTTATAACTTTTGCATCTGCTGAGGGCTTGACCGGAAAAACATCTGCGGTAATCAAGCGCCTTTTTATATCCAAAGATCAGATGATTGCAAAGTATCCAATTCGCCCCGGCTCCCCGATGATCTATCTTTGGTACCTGGTCCGGTTTGGCCAGATGATATGGTTCCATACCTCTAAAATACTACGCGTTTCACGCGGTGATCCGGAGTACACCGGCATCATCGAACGAAAAGAAGAATTACACTCCTGGTTGAATAAAGAAAATTAGATGATTCTGTGGAAATGTGGTTATAAAACGGGTTTCTGCATTTATCTTGTCTGTCCATACCTACATTTTATAACTCAAATTATAACTCAACCATGTTAAGAGTTTTCAGTATTCATTTATCATTGATCGATGTTGAGTTCAGTTTCCGGCAATAGTTTCGTATTTTTTGTACCGCATGAAAAAGCTTTCTACACACATTCCTGCCGATTTTCCATCCGTCGATGAACTCTATTCTATTTATGGAAAGAGGGTCAGAAGCAACTACCCAATGCCACTTCCGCAGGCCGGGGACGGACTGGTGGATCTTACGATCCGGTATGACGGAATTGTACCGAAAACTGAGGACCGCTCCCCAAACACCATGTACCGCACCTGGCAAAAAGAAGGAAAGAGTTGGCACCTGCGAATTTATAATCAATATGGGCACACTAATGAGTTCTCTTTTAGCGGGGATGGAACTGATATTCGTGCGACCCAAAGCTGGCCGGAGTGGCGTGATACGCTTTTCAACCTGATGAACGTGGTGATGGCCTCTGCGGCATCAATCCAGGGAGATAACATATTGCACGCATCATCGCTCGTCCGCCACGATAAAGCGTTGCTGATAACCGGAATCAGTGGTGCCGGGAAATCATCTCTTTCGGCCGCATTTGCCGCCAACGGCTTTTCGGTGCATTCTGATGATATCGCCCTCATTCAAAATGATAATGATGGTAACCCGGTTGTGATGCCGGGCTATCCGCGGATCAAAGTGAAACCGGGCATAACGAAGTATGTAGAGAATTTGAATGGTGCGAACCTGATTCCGCTTACTGTTGATTCTGATGCGCTAAGGGCCGTTGAAAAACTGAATGGCCTCAACCAGGGAATTGAGGACGCTGAAAAATGGCTCACGGCCGGTGAACTGCCCGGGGGATTTTATGACAGTCCGGCCCCGGTTCATGCAATACTAATTCTTGATGAGCGCAGAGAAGATATCAGCGTTCCGGTTGTTACGGAAATGAAGAATGCGCAGGCGGTGATGGGTCTTGTCGAGCATATCTATGGCCGGGAGTGGCTCAATCTGCCAGGACAAAAATCGCTGGAATTTTGTATACAGCTTGCCAGCCGGTTGCCGGTCTACAGGGTAAACTTGCCGGACAACCTGCACCTTCTGCCGGCATCGGCTGATCTGCTGTACCGGGAAATCATGGGCTAATTCTGATCTTATGCAAAATAAAAGTAAATATACCGCTTCTAAACCCGCAACGACGGGATTAGTAACAAGGTTTTTCAGTAAACCGGCCCGTTATCGCAGGCGACTGATGGAGGCGCTCTTTTGGATTGCTGTCATGCGATTTGTGATAAGATTCCTGCCATTCCGGGTGCTGAAGAGACTGGTCGGGGGTTCCGAAGGTCGCGTTCATGACCGTCAGGATAGATCGCACCTGGAATCTGGATCAATAATGGAAATGGAAACAACTATAGAAGCGTCAGACGGCGCAGTCGAGACTGTTCAGGATATCGTTAGGGCTGTCAGATCGGTGAGCCGGAGAACTCCATGGGAGAGTAAGTGCCTGGTTCAATCATCTGCTGCAAAAATCATGATGAATAAGGCGGGTATTCCAAGTGAATTATGCCTCGGAGTACTGAAGCCGGGTTCTGCACAAAGATCAGAATCCGGCAAAAATGAGATGCGTCCCCACGCCTGGCTCATTGCCGAAAACCACGTGGTGCTTGGAGGAGAGAACCTTGAACAATACGTGATGGTATCACGGTTTAGATGACGTTTAGATGAAAGCGAATTTAAAATTTCAGTCTTTTTAGAAGCTATCAACAAACGTATTGTTAACAGATAAAAGAAACTAAACCAACCAAAAGATTACCTCATATATGATTACTCCAAATAGTAAAATTAAACGGTCGTCCCGTCCCCTCTCCTCGCAGGTTGCCGATGAACTGGTGATGTTTGATACAGAATCAGGCAAATATTATGGATTAAACAACATAGCCACTGAAGTCTGGAATAAGATTGAAGAACCTGTTACGGTTGAGGAACTGTGCAGAGCACTGACGGATGAGTTTGATGTGACACCTCAGCAATGCCGCGAGGATATGCTGGAGTTCCTGCCGCAACTGGTGGAGAAAGGTTTGATTGAGGTTGAAAAAGTCTGAATGACGTGAAGTGCATGGAGAGACATTAGGAAGACATGGTATTTCTCAGGACCTGTAACCCAGCGTCAGCTGGTACTTTGTAGATGTTCAAATGCTGAGAATGGTGTTATTGTACAGAAATGCCATGTCTGTTAGGTGAGAGGAATAGACATGGTATTTCTCAAGATTCAGAGTTTGGCATGGATTGGGAAGTTGTTGAAGTTCCAAAACTGGGAATGGAGATTTTGAATTGAATTACAATATATTGGGACAGGGAGTCAAGTGTGAAAGAGACATCGCATTTCTGAGGACTGGAAGTTTTGCACGGTCAATAGTCTTTAAGGACGCAAGCAGGCAAAATAATTGTGCTAATACACGAGAAATGCCATGCCTGACGTTCGTGCTAGTCTGCTTGGTAATAACGCATCGCTTAAGAGACTTGTTGAGGGGAATACGGCAGTCCCGGTTGTTGTTCGGTATTGCGAAAGTCTTCCTCCATAACTTTCGGTTTAGTCCAGGGCCGTTTGGACAGGTTGGGCTTCTGGGCTTTTTGCTGCGGGTCGTGCTTGTGCTGGTCGCTGGATGCTCTGTTCATAATGCTTAAATTTTAAGAAATAAAAAGGTCTGTTGTAATTCGGCGTTATTTAATCAATGTCATGCGGCGGGTCATCGAACCCTGACCGGTATCCAGATGATAGATGTAGGTGCCGCTGGAGAGGTTCGAGGCGTCAAAGGTTACTTCGTGCGTTCCAGCGTTCATCTGCCCATTGACCAGCGTTGCCACTTTCCGTCCGGTGATATCGAAGACGTTTAGGGTTACGTGGCTCTGCTCCGGCAGCGCGTAGCTGATGACCGTGCTCGGGTTAAACGGGTTCGGGTAGTTTTGCCGCAGGCTCAGCTCCGTTGGTAGTTCTGCCGGGCCGTCGATGCTTACCGAGGTTTTTGCGGAGATGACAAACCGCGGGCTGTCTCCGGAGCTTTTGGCCATTTTAGGTCCTTCGGCAAGAAGCGCCATCGGATCGGTAACGGCTTTTTGCCGATGCCCCTCAAGCGTAAATTCATACTCAGTTTGCCCGTTTAGCTCAATGGCTACGTTTTCCCTGCGATCTTCCAGGAACAGCGGCTGGCCGAAAGAACCGTTGATCTCGGTGGTACGAAGTGTATAGGTACCGGGCAGGGTGGCGTCTACCTCCAGGGGCAGTTCAAAGTCGCTGCCGGGCCGGGGCAGCATGCTGATGTCGAACAGCCCGCCGGTTTTCTTCCCAGCAAGCAGAGTGTGATCTGCAGAAAGCGGCTGAAGCTGGTGAGCGTCGCCCTTAGTCTGCTCCAAAGAGCCGCCTTCGCTAAAGACCATCCAGGCGGAGTTGCTCATGCCTTGCCCGCTGAGCTCCAGGCGAATGACGTCACGTTCGGGCTGTTTACCAAGAAAACCGCCTTTAATTATGGCGTCCTCCGTAAATTCAACAGAACCATTACTCCCAATAGTCTGGACAAAAAAGCCCTGGAACGGGGCGAGGATACCGAGTTCAATATCACCTGCTGTACCATTCCATGTTTTCCAGCTTCCTGAACCGACTAGTCCATCTTCGGTATCACCACCGGCATTACCACTTTCATCGTTTACATCCCAAACGTAAACAACGTCCGTCAGGTTGGTTTTCGCTAACTGATCAAAGAATATGGGGGAAGCAAACGGGTTGCCGAGCAGCGTCCAGCCTCCATTATTACTGTTTGCATCTTGCGTAAATCCTGCGCTGTTTTCCTCACCGCTCACGGACAACGTCTTGGGAAAAGAGCCTTCCACATCGAACTCATCATCCTGGAATACATAGACCAGGATCCCGGTACCCGCGCTGATCGTGCCGGACAGATCGGTTACCCCGATCCAGTTGTCGCGGGAGTTTCCCGTAGCGGTGTTATCCCATGTAAATACGTTGGGATCGCCATTACTGGTATTGCCGCCAACGGCACCCTGGGTATAGATGGGAGAGAGGAAGTCTGAAAACGAAGTCTCTACAGGGGTGGAGAGCAGGCGGTAGCCTTCGAGGCCGGTGATTTGAACTGTCGATTTTTTCACTTTTCCTGAGAGAATAACAGTAACATTTTCTGTCCCGGAAGAACTCAATGTAATATTACCACTATATGTATCTGCACCCAGACCGGCAGCTAATCTCACATAAATCGTTTCAGAAACTGAACCTCCTGATTGGGAAAGGGTAATGTTACTATTTGTGAACCCGCTGCCGGGTGTTGTACTGATTTCGAAATTAGAAGGAGGTGCTACTGTGATATCTCCCCCAAGATCTGTGCCTTCAACAGTAAAGCTTTGCTCATTGGATGGACCGGAACCTTCAAGATAATCCAAGCCAGATAAGCTTGATGGATTTTCATCAATTATTGGATCACTAACAAGGTTCTCGGGCGATATGCTATGCCCGTGCCCCACCTGCATCCCAAACAATAAAATCACCAAAGTAGCTGCGGCCGCGGTTGTAATCAATTTGCGAAGAAAAGGCTGTATTGTCTGTTTCATGTGAGTACCCAAGTGTGTATTGTAGTTTGCCAGTTTAAATCAAATTTAGCAGGGAAAAGAATCCCCATTACTATGCTGCTGAATTTGTCAGTGTTAAATCTTTTTCTGGAATATTTTTAAAAGTATTTGGCCGAAGTCCGATTTATTGGAAACGGAGTGATACAGGCCTCCCGAAGCCAGTGTTATACTGGTCCTGATATTCGCGATCAGATCTCCTATCGTTAGTATTGGCTGGAGATGACAGCCAGTGGCAGATTTTTCTGTCAAATCTTCCATCATAATCAGGCACTTCGCGCGCGTTTAATGAGAATATTGTAGAAAGCTTTGCAGAAATAATGGATGTCGGTTCGAATCGGTTTTTCTTTGTAAGCTTCGATATAGGCGCGTTCCGACTCCATGATCTCCTCAAACGTCTCAGGCATATCCACATAAAACGGAGGAACGAGACCCGGCTTGACGGATGTGCGTAGCTCTTTCATCTCATCGGAGTAAAGACTGAAATAGTGTCGGCTCAGGGGACGCACCCCAACAAGTTTCATCTCCCCTTTTAGTGCGTTCCAGATCATCGGCAGCTCGTCTATCCAAAGCTTTCGGAGAACCCGTCCCCAGCTTGTAATTCGGAAATCGTTATTGATTTTACCGCCGTTCTGAAGGTCATTCTTTTCGTATATATAATCCTGGATATATTCAGAAAATGGGTGCATGGTGCGGATCTTGGAGACATTGATTAACTCGCCCTTGTAGCCAACCCTCTTGAGGGTGACCAGTACACCGTAGGTAGGTTCCATATCAAACAAAGGATCAGTCACCTTTTTGGCGATAAACCAAGTTTTGTGACCGATCAGGCGGTGATTGAGCACCTTAAAACCACAGGAGTGCAGACGTCCGAGCGTTTCAGTTCTGCTAAGAACCCGGTTGCGTCCTTTGGTGATGGCGTAGTAGATCTTGTGGGTCAGCCTTGTTTTGGGCATCACCCGCTTCAGAATAAAATCAAGGAAATAGTATAAGTAGTTGAAAGGCTTTGGAAATTTGGCCAGGATTCGTTTGCGGCGTGACCCGACCGTCTCGGCACAGACTAAGATATATTTTCCCTTCTGGAGATGTTGATTTGCAGTTTCAAGAAACTTATTAATGGTCCTGATATCGTTAAGGCGCTCAACATTAGCGTACCCGGAATGATCCGGATTACATGGCCTTAACTGTTCAGGCTGAATGGTGTTGATCCAGAAAAAATCATCTTCGGTAAGTGCCCCGTGAAAGGTATCATTAATAAACGCGGATATCTGAGTATCAACTCTTGTTTTCCGTCCAATCCATGATTTTAAAGCAGGCTTTAATTCTCTCGCCTGTACTGATGATGCAGTGCTCATATTATTCCCCTAAGCCCAGTGATAAATAAGTGCCCCTAACGCAGCTTTCTCAGATTATAGAGCGTATTGATTACTTATAAAAGTTAAAAATAATTAATATAATTACTGTAGATATAGTCATTATGCTATAAGAAAAGATATATACTGCCTGATACAGCAACGTATATTGATAAGTGATGGGATAGATTTAAACAAGTTCTCTCGAAAGATATAAACAGCTGTTGCTCAATGGTTTAGAAATACTTAAAACCAGAAGAGCAGCGTTGAGTTCTGCACAGAAAATCACTGTATTAATTTCCCTGCGCCATCTTAATTCGCAGAAATGAATCTCTCTTAGTCTCTCCGTCACTTCCTCCCTAAATATCCAGTTCCCTGCGTATCAAATATCACCCTGAACATGGGAGGCCTACTGTATGTGGAGTGTGCTCCCGCAATCCTGCGGGACCAGAAAAACACTGGCTGCGGCAGGTTGAATGTTTGCTCTCGCGAACGTTGAACTGTTGAGTACGCCCCCGCACTTCTGCGGGACCAGAAAAGCACTGGCTTGGGCGTGTGGAGAGTGCCTGCGGCACGTTAAACTGTTGAATCGTTCTTCGACCTTTACATTTTTTGCCAACTTATACGATTCGCCGATTCAACGTGAGCGGAGCGAACTCTCGACAGTTCAACGATTCAACGCGCGACAGCGCACTCCACGCGAACACAGTGAGCACTCAACGATTCGCGTGAGCATTGAAAGTACAATATGAATCGGGATCTTTCAGAAAAACCTCTTCAACTCATTTTTGATAAACGAGGGGTAAACCTGCATGAGTTGCTCTTCGAACCGGATGCCTGTTTCGTACGTCCGCGCCCGGAAATCGTTTCCCTGGTATCGGTATGCAATTGGGAATCGCGGGGCCGGGCGAATGCGAACAGGGCCTGCATCACGGTATTTTCGCGGTGATAATGGCAGTGACATATAAAATCCAAAATTGGATCCAAGCCGTGTGTTAATCCCAAAAAAGCCAAATTCCACTTCACTAAAATGGCGGTGCACCTGTACTCTTGTACCAAAATCATCGTACAAAAACCGGCCGTACTGCGCACGTATATTTAAATCATAGGACCTCCAGCGGTAATCAGCCGAAAGAGTGTAGAATGAATAAGGCCGGTTCTCTGTAATTGGAAAATTAACTTCACCCGTAAACGATGTAAACCGGGTGTAGCCGGCATCCAAGGTTAGGGAGAAAATCTCTTGATACAGAAAAGCCTTAATGGCTGAATGCACCCCTGCCCTGTTGCGGCCGAAGATTCCCGCTGAAACGGCTCCATGCAGGCCTTCATCCAGGGTAAAATGACGTGAAAGTGTTGCAAGGGCCGGCCTGATATATGTATTGTCATCAAAATTATTATAAAGTGGTACAGCTAATCTTGCATTGGCCGTAAAACCCCTGCCCAGCGGTAAGGCAATTTCCGGCTCAAGATCAAATGCAAAACGGTAGGGTTCATTGTAATTGCCCAGCTGGTAACGCATTCCCAGGCCGACGGGAAACACCGGCCTGAAACGGGTTCGGTGCCGCACTGTACGATGACCGTCCGCACGGGCAAATGGGAGTGAACGTGTATGTAGTGTGATCTCTGTGGCATCAAGCCAGGCTTCATACCTTTTACCGCCATTTAAAAAACCGTCCAGGCTGCTTATGGATGTGATGACAGCAAGTACCGGCACTTCTGACTGGCGAATAATTACAGTAAGTGAATCGGCTGAAACCTCAGCCCGGCCTGCAAAGGTTAATACATTGGCTAACGCCTCAGCTTCTGACCTGTAGATTCGATTTTCATAGGCAACGAACAGGTGAGCGCCTGTTTTCATGACTGTAACATTTTCGAAACCATGTTCTGTAAGCTGACCTGCAAGGGACTGAGGCTGTGCTGCCCCTGGTAAAAACAGCATGGCGAGGACCCCGGTTATGAAGCCATAGCACAGTTCTTGAAACCTTATAGATTTCGGTATACAACCGATATTGAACGGGTTATGGTTCATAGTGTTACCCTGTAACTAATTCCGCCGGCAGGGTTTTTCAATTCCATAAGGCCGGCCATAAGCTGTACCCGGTTCAATATCAGCAGCTTTGCGGCTGCATTCCAGCGGAATGAATCATTTTCGGCCATTATTTCAAACCAGGGCAGAGCTTGATGTGATAGTGACATCCCCCCGAATAAGCCGTCATATACCTGTGTAGCTTCATTAAACAGGTCAAATGCGTAACCCGCATGCAGGGCGGCTCTAAACCCGGCGGCGGAGAAGTGCTTAGTAGTGACAAGGTAGTTTGCACCAAAATATTTATTTGCGGCAACATCAAACGCCTGCCCCGGGTCATGAACTCCAAACAATAGTGCGGGGCGATAGCCGGACTCCCGTATAATAAGCACACGCGCTGCAACCATCCGGTCCATAAACGGTCCGCTGGTTCGTGAGCTTCGGTCAACTCCCAGCAAATAGGTGTATCGGAACATCAGCTCAATTCGCGGCAGGAAGGTCAGCGTCGCGAACCCATACCTGTTATCATGTAACCCTCTGCCGTACAGGCTGTATTTCGCGGGTATCTGATGGACACCCGCCATGAACGTCCTGTCGGACATCATTTCCGCCGTCGGTATATGGAAAAGCCCGGTAGTTCCTGTTAGTGATTGTGCGGATACCCGCCCGGTAAACTGTAAGAATACCATTAAGAATAGAATTGCCGGCAGACGGTAAAAGCCTGTTATATATAAAGATTTATAAAACGGGGAAAGTACTCGTTTTATCCCGGACAGCATCTGCAGGTTTAAAATTTAAAAGTAGTGAGGGTTGTGAGTATAAAGAAAAAATTGTGATCATGCTTGTGCCTTCGAACAGCTATGTGGAAATCTCGCAACGGCGCGACGGCGCGGTGTGTTTTGGGGGATAATAGATGAGAATGGTCTTTTTGCCTTCGAGTAACTGTGTGGGATTCTCGCAACGGCGTTAAGGCGCAGAGTGTGGGCCCTCGCAACGGCGCGGTGTGTTTTGGGGGATGCGAGATGAGAATAGCCTTTTTGCCTTCGAGTAACTATGTGGGTAGCTCGCAACGGCGCTAAGGCGCAGAGTGTAGGCCCTAGTAGTGGCGCGGTGTGTTAGCTTGGGGGATCATAGATGAGAATGGCCTTATCGCCTTTGAGTAACTGTGTGGGTTTCTCGCAACGGCGCTAAGGCGCAGTGTGTAGGCCCTCACAACGGCGTTAAGGCGCAGAGTGGGTTTAAGGTGGGCTGGATTAAAAAAAGTTACACATTAAAACTGCCTCTTCGTATTCCCTTAAGAGCCACCAGAGTTGTGGCAATCTTTAAGTATGGTGCGAAACTGTATCGGTTTTTCCTGAACTTCTGAATGTTCAATTTCTGTTTTTGAGGGCAATTCCCGAACTGTAAACTCTCGTATTTTATTTCTGACCTCAATAGTAACTTTTTTAAATGGAACTCCTTTAAATGTTTTATCAAGAGTATAGGTCTGGCCTGAAAGTTTGGAGGCAAGATTTGAATGTTGCTGCGCAAGAGTCTTAGCATCACCTGACTCCAGTGTGTATGATACCGTTACATCTTCCTCGCAGCCGCCTTGTTCTACAACTTTGAAGTCGGTCCAGCTTACACTTTGCCGCACCTGCAGGTTAGCAACGACCGCATAATTCTGTAAGCCCGGTGCTTTGGCACGCATCTGCCGGCCGCGTGAACCTTTATTCTGCATTTCATTCGAACCAGATACGCTACTCTCCACTATCTCAAGCGGTATATTGCCGGGCTGAAGGGTGTACGTCAATTCCCCGGCGTACTCGCTGGCAATTTGCATTGGAATTTCGATAGATACCGATTCATTTAATTCCCCAATACCATTGTCAAAAATGATATAACTCTGAACCGTACCTTCATACGTTTCATCAATATCAGTTGGTATAATCCGGTTAGCAGAAATTTGTACGTGGCCGGTTTCATCAGCCAGGCTTGAAGGCAAAGCATAGGGTGAAAATGACAGGGTAATCGGCTCCCCGAAAATTTCATTCTCTACAGATGGTGCTGTGCGAATGATCCCGCCTTCGCGGTAATCAATTACCTGGGTATCGGCACGCTGTTGTAAAACCAGGCTTACTTCATCATAATGGCTGGTGACATCTTTCCCAGGTAAATCAACTGTAATATCTGTTTCAGCATCAAGATAACCTTCCTTTTTAACGGTAATTTTGTAGGTGCCATCCTGGAGATTGTCCAGGGCAAACGTCGATTTTGTTACACCGGATTGATGGTGTGATACAGGGCCTTCAATGTCCAGCGTATATCCCGTTATGGAATTTTCATTAACATCAACCACATTAATCAGTAATTGTTGTTCATTTTCAATTTCCTGCCCGGGCAAGTCATATGAATTCCAGTCGCTGCAGGAAGAAAAAACTGAAATGAGCAGTATGAGAAAAATTGGAGAGTTGTAGTATTTCCTGTACTTCTCTTTAAATGATGAACTCATGACGTATGAATTAGTAGTTTATATATGATCTGACTTGTACCCGGCCTGTTTATGTTCAAATGTTATATTGAAGATAATGTTGAATCCATGCTTTACTCAGTAATAATGCGGATTGAATTCAGACCCAAAAGCTACTCAATACTGGTTACAGGAAATGCTTGTTATTTTAAACCTGACTTCATCGAATTAACTTCCCTTCCTGCAAAAATAGTACCTGCCAGTTATTTTGTACCCCGGAATTTCTAAAAATAACATCAGTATAGCATAGAATTTTCTCCATACTTTAGACCACATATATAATAAAAATTACACTTATTAATACAAATTAATTTTTAAAAAGTAATTTATTTGTTTTACCCCCATCTGCTTATCCCAGACTGTGAAATGCCCATGGTACAACTGCGGGGGCGTTCTCAACGTGAGCGCCAGCGAACAATCTCCTCAACCATCCGTTTCGCTACATTCTTCCCATACAGATCAGGCCTCACTTTCTTAGGAGTAAAATCCATGATCTTGCCTGCAACGTTCTCATCCTCTGCATCCAGGAGCATATTCCATTCTGCCTCTACCGTTTCCACCCACTCTGTTTCCGGGCGAATGGTGATACACGGTTTTCCGGCAAGGTAGGCCTCCTTCTGTAACCCCCCGGAATCCGTAATGACCTTTTCGCACCCTTTAAGCAGTTTTTGAAATTCAAGATATCCCTGGGGCGGACTTAGCTTAATGTTATCCGGAACCTGGATACTGTTTTTATCGATTATATTCTCTGTACGCGGGTGAACAGGGAACTTCACCTCACGGTCCAGCTCCGACAGCATGTTAAGCAATTTCTGAAGCTTTTCAGGATCATCAACGGTGTAGGGCCGGTGCAGTGTCAGCAGGTAATATTCAGTTTCGGGCAGATGATCTCCGAGGATATTGTTGTGCACATATTCAAAGGTATCGGCCATGATATCCCCGGTGAGGATGGTACGGTCTTTTAACCCTTCCCTTTCCAAATGCTTAACCGCCTCCGGGGTGGGCGCAAACAGCAGGTCTGCGGTATGGTCGGCTACCACGCGGTTGATCTCCTCCGGCATGGAGCGGTTGAAACTTCGTAAACCGGCTTCGATATGCAGCGACGGCACTTCCATTTTTGATGCTGCCAGGCAGGCCGCCAGCGTAGAGTTGGTATCGCCGAAAGACAGGACCATGTCCGGTTTTATTTGCTCGATCTGCTCTTCAATCCCCTCCAGCATCTTTCCGGTCTGGGCTCCGTGTTTTCCGGAACCGATCTCTAAATTAATATCGGGCTCAGGAATATTGAGCTGCTCAAAAAACAGGTCCGACATCTCCGCGTCGTAATGCTGACCGGTATGGATGATAAACTCTTCATGATTTTTCCGAAGCTCGCGAGATAAAGGCCCTAACTTGATGAATTGTGGACGTGCGCCTACGACTGAGATGATTTTCATTGGTTCTGTCTTTGTGATTAATGGTTTTGAAATGGATGATTGAGTACCGCAGAATAACCAGCTAATAACCGCAGAGTTGCACAGTGTTATCCGCAGAGGGTCACCGAGTTTCTATATTCCACAGTGCGACACTGTTGTGTACTCTGTGTCCCACTGTGGTTAATAACCACGGAGTTTTTAACTTCTCAACCTTAAAGAAGTGATTTAAAAATTGTATTACTTCCGGGATCCATTCGGCTATGGTGGACAGTCAGGATATCAGCCTGATCATCATTTACTAAACGGTATATTATCCTGTAATATCCAAGAATAATTTCCCTTATTGAATCATCATCAATTTCGGGAACGATCCTGCCCGCCCTGATTTGGCTCTCAAGTACTTTTACAGCCTTAAAAAACCTCTCCGTTTGAATGGAAGCATATACACGGGAATCTTTTGCTATATATTCAGCGATCTGGTCAATATCGTTAATAGATTGAGGCGTCCACCTTACCCGAGCCATTTACCGAGTTTTTGTTTTGCTTCTTCGGTGCTTACTGTTTTCTTATCCTTTGATTGCTGCAGGCCGGTTTCAATTTTTTCAATCACCAATAACCGCTCAAACAGCTCATCAACCGAAAACTGGTCCGGCAGCTGTTCAAGGCCCTGAATTACACTTTTTTTGGAAATCATATCTATACTCATTTTTTCAAAAATATATCGAATAAAATCAAAACCTGCAGGATGTATTACCATTCAAATACCGTACAGGTTTAGGAGTTGAAAAGGAAGTTTATACGTTTATATAGCCAAGATTAACATTAAACCCATGAGCATTCCAATATAGTTTATGCGTTTATTCATTCACTTCGTGAATTTGTTTATCCGTTTATGAACACCTAACTACATAAACTTATAAACGGATAAACCCTTAAACCTTTCAACTGATAAACTTATAAACTAATCAACCCATAAACTCATAAACCCTGAAACCTCACAATCCCTGCTTTTACAATATTCTTAAAATTCTGCCACACCAACTCCTGAGTCCATAAAACCGGATTATCCGTCCACCGCTGGGGATGAAAATTCATCATAATCTGGTTGGGGAGTTTGCCGGATTTGCAAGCGTTGATAATGTCCTTAGTCGATCGAAATGAATACTTTTTTGATAGTGAAAGTTTTGAGTTTTTAGTGTTGGGTGTTGAGTGTTCGCTCTCTCTCCCACTCTCCCCCTCACTCCCTCTCCCACTCTCCCCTTCACCCAATCTCTCCGTCACAGGCACCTTGTCCCTAATGCTAACCCCCTCCCCGTCCCACCTCCTTCCGGTATCTGTCAAATACAGCACTTTCGAAAAATCGAGATCGAAGTAGGGTTCCGCAATAATTCCTAATTCACGATAATCGTACTTCTTCCAAACTTCTTTGTTGTCGTACGGCGAACGCGGGCTGCCGTGCATGCAGATGGTTTGTACGTCTGCGACCTCCCGAAGCTGCGCCAGGTGCTTTTTTGCCAGCCCGTACGCCTTGTCCACATCCCCCTTGGCGAAGTCCATATCTTCGTAGTGATAGCCGATTTCGTGGCCCATGGATGCGATTTCCCTTATTACCCCATCATCGAACGACTGCGGCACCATCCGGAAATAGTAGGTTCCTTGTATTCCGTTCTCATGCTGAATTTTAGCAAACTGAAGAGAATGTTCTTTTCGAGCATCTACGTCGTGGCGTAGGAGGATTACTTTTTTTTCAGGTTGTTCTGTAAACTCGCGATAAGTTTGGAAGCCATAACCTACTTCAATAAAGCTTATAAGAAGTTTCTTATAAATTGATACCGTAAAATCTTTTTTCACTTCTCAAACGTTTTGATCACTTTTGCCGGCATTCCTACCGCAACTGAATAATCCGGTATGTCTTTCGTAACGACTGCCCCTGCACCGATAACTGCCCCTTTTCCAATTGTTACTCCCGGCATGATGATCGCACCAATCCCAATGTGTGCTCCATCTTTAATTTTAACACCTGCCACTTTTAGAGGGCACTCCATAACAGGTTTATCTATTTCATAAAATTTTAGATCGCGCTGATGGCATAATATCATAACCCCTCCTGTCACCCACACATTTTTACCAATCTCAATTAAGTCCGGATTTGAATCGTCAATTTGAACTGTCCTGTTAATTTTGGAACCTTTTCCAATTTTAACACCTCTCATTCTGTGCAGCATCGTAGTTATATGTGCCGGGAAGGTAAAGGGTATGATAACTGAGATTATCCGAATCCAGATACCTTTTACCACAGAATTGAATGTACGTTCATTATTTGACATCAGAGTTGGTTGATATAATTTAACAACTGCACATTGGGATCTTGAATAGATTTAAAATAAGATACTTTTCTCTCATTCCATTCTGACTTTGATTCATCGTCCTCTAATAATTCAAATGCTTTATCCACTGCCATATCTATAGAACTAAAGTTATGCAACAGATTTAATTGATTTTCAAGAAATACAAAGTTGCTCATATCATCGGGTCCCACGAAAGAATTACAGCGTATTGCAGGTGTACCCAGTAAAGCGGCTTCAGTAGCCATAGATTGGGAGTCCCCCATATAGAGCGACGCGTGATGCATAAGCTGGTGCATAACATTTGGTGATGCACTGAATTTATTTCCTTCCAATTCAACTGGCAGCTTTTTTTCTGATGATATAATTACCCGCCCATACAATTCCAGTTTTTTTACCAATTCAATTTTTTCTTGGTCAGGCAGTCCGCTCTTTCCGATATCATGATTTGCCCCCCAGCCGATAAATCTTAAAAGAATTAATTTTTGATCCGGATTAATTCCATGCTTTGAAAGTATTTCAGGATTTGGTGTAAAGTAATCCGGGTGCAGGTAACAGCTTTCAAAAAAGGTATCCAGCTTCACATGCTTCTTACCAAAATCCAGCTCAAAGCAATGCTGAGTTATTATAAGGTCCGATAACCTGGATACAAATTTATTGGTCAGTGCCACAACTTCGGAATCCGGGGTTATAATTGTTTTATAACTGAATAATGGAGACAAAAACGCAGAGTAGGGAGAAGCTTTGCTGAATACCACATCGGGTTTAAATGCACGAATAACTTTGGCAAATGCAGCCATTAACCCCACTGAATTGGTAAGCTTATTCACAATACCGGCTTTCACACCCCCGATTTTCACATATTCAACTCCTTCACTGATTAACAGTTCTTCAAGGATATCTTTTGCCTTGATGACAAATAAAAAATCATCAAACTTATGGTAGATATGCTTCACCTGGTAATAATGCTTGGGGTGATGAAGTTCAAAGAGTACTTTCATGTAATAATCTAACTATCATTTAACTACTTATTGAGTGAGGGTTAATTTTTTTTGTAATTAAACGAACAAACCCATCTATACTCTTTAAAAAGGTTACGATTATGTCTTTCTGTGAAATATCATTATGAATGACTTTGACGATATCACCATCTATCTTTGCAATATTCTTCTTACTCAATAGGGTATCTCTTTGATAAAGCCAGTCGTTAAAGATCCATTTATATGCTATTCCAGATTTGTATTCTTTAGTTTCTACTTTTTTTCCTTTTGCCAAATTATAATAGTCCCAAGCTATTGATAAGCCAATTTTTTCAGAAAGTGCATATGAACCCCAAAACTTGGGATTGATCTCCATCAGAACCAGCTCTCCTTCTGCCGTTTCTTTGAATTCTATCATCGCCACGCCATTCCATTCCAATGAGGTAAGAATCTTACGCCCAATTTTTTTTAATTCTTTATTGTTAGTACTGACCGCAAATGTGCTGGAGCCGCCGGTTACAGGGTACTCGTGTATTCGTCTATGTGTATAGTCGTATATACATTCTCCGTTTTTGTACAATCCGTAATACCCCACTCCATGCCCTAAAATATATTCTTGAATAACCGGTGGTTGTATATTTCCTTCTTTATATCCATATCCCGTTAAGATTTCTTCAACCTCTTTTAAGCTATTGCAATATTTTACACCTGTTTCACCCACGTTTACAAATTTAAGAACCACCGGAAAAGAAAGTTCAGATAATCTTTCTGAAATTTTACTCAAATCATCTGACGTATCATAAATAGTTTTAGGGCACAGAATATTGATTGATTCCGCATATTTGAATGTCTTTCTCTTATTCTGAGCCAACCTGACTTTCTCTTTTTCCGGAAGTAAAAACCGGGTCTTCGTTGTAAGTATTTCTCTGTTTTCAGAAACAAGATATACGCTTTTATTGCTAACCGGGATCAAAACATCCGGTTGATCTTTTTCTAATTGGCCTACCAACCGGTCCACATCTATTACCGCTTTAAATTGAAAACACACTTTATGTCTTAAAATCCTTGAAAAATAAAAGGGAGTAAGCTTTTTATTAAAATGAGCTTTGACCTTCAGGCCTCTTTCTGCCAGGCTTTTTGCAATTTCATACCCATGCTTGGTTTCACAGTCTGTTACGATAACATCAAATTTCATTGACACCGGTTCTTGAAATTTATGTATTCACTTAACGCATACAGCATCCAGGCCTGCCCCCAACGAACGTAATTCACTTTATTAACAAACAGCGGGTATTTCTGATAATAAAAATAGTTTTTTTCGTAAGAGTAAAAATTTTCAACGGCATAGTGATAAATCCTGTCTATAAATGAATAATCAAATTCCAGAGATTTACTGAACTTTGATAGATAATAAATGGCTGATGCCTGGTTGTGAATATCTATAGGATATTTTTTTGGTAACCTCCAGTAAATGGCTCCATCCGGTGAAACCTGGTTTTCCAAATAAAAATTAAGGCCCCTCTCAATAGTTTTATCAAATTTCTTACTACCTGTTGCATTTTTAAAATTCAAAAGACTTGAAATTACATACAGTTGATGAAAATCAGTTTGATATTTCTTACTGTTTCCCTGTAGTGAATAAGGAAACAACCCGTTCTCTTCCTGGTGATAAACAATATAATTGAGAAGTTTTTCAGCAAATCCGATCTGTTTACCCGATTCATTCAGTTGATAATTTCTCACCAAAATATCGGATGCAAGTCCAATAGCATTAAAGACAGTTGTATCTTTTTGTGTATCATAATTTAATTTCAAGCCCTCTCTATGCTCCTGAACTTCTAAATCCATTAAAACAAATTCACTACAGCTCAGTAATACGGATTTAATTTCTTCATCCCGATAATGTTGATAATGGTTAAACAATCCTTCATGAACATATGAGGTTGCGACAACATCTCCTATATTATTATTTCGCACTGTTTTCCTGTTTGCATACTCAAATGGCAACCCCCAGCAGGCACCGTGATACCCATCAAATTTATCGTTAAGAATAGATCCAACCAGCATTTTAATTTCATCCTCGGATTGACCTATTGAAGATATTTTTAAAAGAGAACTCAGAATCAAGGATTTTCCTTTTGGAATAAGCGTTTTTTCCACACCCATTGCCGGGCGAAAGTTTACAGGGCTTCTTTTATTCACCTGCGTCAAATAAAAAAGAACACGGTGGGGTAATTTCTTCCAGGCTTTATCCCCACAGTTCAGCAGGTCATAGGGATCATACCCTTTAAAATCTTTATCCCTGACTTTTTCATAACAATCACTATAAATCTGCACCGGGTTATTTTGCATCTTTGATCTTAAATGGTTCTATCAGTTCACTTTTTTTAAAAAGTGACAATAATTTTTCGTCAGTTATGCTGTCAGAAATTGCATATTCATAGTTATAAGTATCTTTAGGGAAATGATGCAGCAGATAATCAATCTTTCCCTTGCCATGGATATGCATGAAGGTTTTTGTATCATTTTCAAAGTGGCTACCCTTTGCATTTATCTGTAACCGTTCACCTAATATTCTGACATAATTATCTGGAGAGGCACTTAATATCAGCAACTCAAATTCATCGCCAACAAATTCACTTTTTAATTTATTTAATAGTGGTTCATTTAAAAAACTTGTCAAATTTCCGGTTAAATTATTCAGTTCAGGATCTTCTTCCAAAATTAACCGGATGGTATATTTTTTAAAATCCTCGAGTCGAATGAACCGAAAGCGCCTCAGCCATTTGAGAATAAGTGCATAAAAAGAACCGTTTTTAATTTTTTTATTGATATAAAACCGAAAACTGTCTACACCTATGAGTGTATGATCAAGATCAATGACAACTAATTTTTTCTTCACTATTCAATTTATTTACGATTTCGTCACAGGTTAAAAATTCAGCACCTCTTTTTTTCCCTTCCTTAATAATTTCCTCATATACCCAGGCATATCCCGGAAACTCCTCTTCATTGAACATTCTCTGGTGCCAAAGGATGGTGAACGGCACCTCATGTTTCTCCGAGTGGTCCATCCATTTGATTGCAAGTTTTAACGCTTTTTGAGGGTTATGGCCGGCTTCGCTAAATAGGTAGCACTCCATCAGGGTTAACGGTATTACAAACAGCCCACTTTTTTTATGGGTAAAGGGCGCTATGCGATCATCTTTATACCCAATACCATCCGTTCGGCCAAGTGACGCATCATACTCAAACCCCGCTTTTTTGTGTAACTCCCAGGTCAGCGGTTCTTCCATATTTAGGTAATGCTGGCGTATTCCTGAAACACTATGGCCAAGAATTTGCTCAAGGTGATCCTTTTCCTGTTTCAAAAGTTCCAGGTTCTTATAGGACAGGTAACTGCCATGTACGCCTATTTCCCAGCCTCCGGCATCCATATCCCGGATCACCTTTTGTATCTCTTTGTTTTGATAGCTGTACCGGCCATACGCCAGTTTCCAGGTGGTTGGTTTTGACCATGTAGCCGGCATGGTTTCTTCTAAAAAAAAGGTGGTTGACCGCACCCCATATTTTTCCTCGATGCCCATCATTTTTTCAAACATCCAGTAGGGGTTGTTGCCCTTTAAAAACGGTCTGAATCCTGAGATTCTCCCCTTCCTCAGATCATGCGTGATATACTGCCATGATTTTGATATACGGTCAATATCGTGAGTCAGGCAGATCTGCAGGTTACTCATACACGTTCCTCCACTACATCATCAATAATTTTCTCCAAGCGTGCAGCTACTTTGCTTGCATAAAAATGTTCTTTCGCATAATTGTAGTTATACTCCGACATCTCTTTCATCAGCTCCGGCCTGCCCAGCAGATATTCAATCTTCTCTGCGATATGCTCCGGTTCTCGGTTATCCAGGAACAGCCCCATTTTGCCATCTTCGAAAAAGTCGGGAATGCCGCCGACTCTGGTTGTTAGTACTGGAAGGCCGAAAGCTATGGCTTCTAATACGGAATTTGGCATGCCTTCGTGATAGGATGGAAATAGGAATAGATCGGCCGATATTAAGCAATTCATTTTATCTTCACCTTCCACATACCCTTTCAAGGTAATTCCATCTGTATCAAAATTGTATATATGCTCCTTTAAATTATCCATTGCCGCGCCGTTACCTGCAATAGTTAATTGAATATCCCTGCCCTGTTTTAAAAGAAGACTTACAGCATCTACAGCTTCGAAAATTCCTTTTGCTTTTTCAATCCTGGAGAGAAACAATAGATTTTTTACTTCAGACTTTCTTTCCCTGAATTTAAAATCATTCAACAGCTTTTCATCAACAACGGTAGTTTCGGTTGAAATTTGACCTGTGTAACCCCAATCACTAAGCTTCTTTTTAAATTCTGATGATAATACTATGATATGATCTGCTTTGAGAAACGTTTTTTGTAACCAAAATCTCAGGATTCTTGAATTATTTATCTTCTTTTCAAAGGATGGATTCCAGCCTCTGAAAAAAATGATTCTTTTATGCTTTTTAGTTGATAGTAATGAGAAAATTCCATCTCTTACAAACCCACCATAACCGAGTGAGCTGCTAATAAGAATGACTCCACTATTTCCATCTTTATACGCTGACTTATAAAAATGGATATAATCGGTTATGAATCGCCATATCTTATTCTTTTCTGAAGATTTACCACGATAAACATACGTGCAATTTTTATCAAGAAACGGTTTCAGCACTGAATAATAATTCGCTACACCACCGGGATTATCAAGACGTGGCACGAGTATAAATTTATTTGCTTTTATTTCAGACACTTCTTTTTATAAATTTTTGCATTAAAACTTTTCCCCAAAAAACTAACTACACATATAATTTTCATCGTAAAACATTAAGTATTCATTGAAATGTAATATTATGTACAATACCTGCCATATCAAGTGCATATTTTAACCGAAGATCGTAACACTGATTTCGTGCAAAATCACCAAATTCAGAGATCCAATTATTGTCTCTATAAACATATCTCGCAGGCTTCCCATCAATCAGCATTTGATAAGGATCTGATTGTCCAAAATAGGTTTGAATTTCGTTTACCAGATATTTACCGTCCGATGTTTCAAATAGATCATATGCTGCACTTTTGATTTCAAGTTTATCTGAAATCTCTTTTACAAATTGTAAAACAGATAATGGCGGATTCTCATACCCTTTCAGTTTGGAACCGCTTGCCATCCCACTTTCTGCAATTTTTTTGTGCGCAAAATATGACTCCCCAATTCGAACTACCCGCCACTCATATTCATGAGGAATAAATTCCTGAAAAAGAATTTCACCCTTTTGACGGTATTGGTAGCGTTTGCGATATGCATTCAGTTTTTTTAGTAGTACACCTGGATTTGTTATTTTATTCCAGGTTCTGGAAAGTTTATTCCCCTGCCTTAGATTTGGCCCAATTCGTTTTGGAAAACCCCTTCCTTTAAAAACTTCATAAACGAGTTTCTCTGCTTCAATTTTATTCCTAAGAAATTTTATACCAACACCGCCTGCACCTGAATTTGATTTAGCAATTATTGGATAGGATTTTGATTCATTAAAGATATAGTCAAGCCCTTTTTCGTATTCTGTATAATAGTATGTCTTGGGATGAGGAATATCATTTTCAACCAATATTTTTTGTAACTCAGGTTTGTTCTCATAGATTTTTATTGCTTTAAAGTCAGGATAAATCGGGACATCGTAATTTTTCAAGACTTGAAGATGTATTTCATCATATTTTCTTTTTTTATAAATATCAAAAGAGTTAGGACATCCTATTACAATATTCGGTTTAAATTGAGAAATCTTAGTATTCCAATCTTCTTCAATTTTTGAGCAAACATAATCTGCTTGGATTCTTTCAAGTGCATTAATCCATTTTGATGAAAATGTTGACTCATTATCCGATATAATTAATACAGTCATACAATTATTAACTATTACTGTTTATAAACTAATTTATTCATCTGAACTATTCAGATAAACTATTCATTGAACTTATGATACCACTCATGAACAGCATTAATAGTCCTCTTAATCCATAATTAGACCATTCACCAACTATTGCAAATAACAAAGCCATTACTTTTTTTTGTATAATATTGAATTCAGTACAATGTACGTTTTACTCGCTTTTTTCATTAAGATAAATAGTCTTCATTACACCTAAACAAGCTCCCAAATAAAGCATTATAAATGTTCTAAAAGTAATATTTCCCCACCCACCAGAAATAGACATCAGCAATGACATTATAATGACTACAAAAATTATGGTTTTTAATTCCCGTATCTCTCTTATATCCTTTAAATGTTTGTAGTACTTATTATTTTCCAGAAGAATCATTATATGCAACCATAGATATAAAAACAGTCCAATTAAACCAGCTCCATATAAATAAACTGAATAATCAACATGAATAGACCTATTGAATCCAAAACCTGGCAAAACTCCCACATGATCAAATAAATCTTTTCCAAAAAAAGTTGATAAAATTCCATCTTCAGACACAACTTCCACTGTTGTAATAAACTCACCTACCCTATCAGTTCTTTCTTCAGCTATCTGCTGAATATTGCCCATTCTCTCGATCAAATCTCTCCTGTGTTCATAACGATCTAATAATACATTAATATAAATGGGTGAAGTTATAAGTAATATCAATCCAGATATAACTATATATTTGGAGATTCTTATTTTATAAGGGCTATAATAAATATATGTAAGTAACCCTGCAATAAGTGCAAGTAATGCACCTCTTTTAAAACCAATGACAACAATTAATAAAGTTGTTATAGTGATGAATAATAGCACATATTTATTAGACGCATAATTTTCCTTTTCATCTATAAACATGGTGTAGTAAACAGGCACTGCAACCAGTAGTATCAACATATCTTTAACAATATTGACATTTGTTTGACCAGTATAAAAAGTGCCCTCTAAATAAGTAGATATTCCAATGCCAAGTATATTTGAAATAATAATATATATACAGATTAAAGTTAGTATATATATGTAAGTTCTATTCAGCATTTCAAATCGCCTAACGGAATTAACCACATAATAACCAATAGGAAGCATCATAAGAGTAATGTATACTCTTGAAAACATTGTCAGTGAGTAAGCAGGATTCTGTGAAAAGAGAGCCAATAAAAATAGGTAAATTAAAAATAAATAAACATATAAGGTAAGTCTGTTTAATTTTAAATTGCTTAATAAAAAATATGTTACGAATATTATAGCAACATATCCTCTTATCAACCCTAAATGAATATTCCCTCTTGCCCCTGATTCAACAAGCAAAACTACACTATTAAGTAGCAGAATTGCAATAACAATCCAAAATTCAAATTTACTCTTCAACTTCATAATTTCAACTTCCGAATAATGAAATATTAATGTTTACAGATTGTTTTTCATGTGATCGTGAACTTTAAATACCTCTCTAAGTTGTATGCTAAAAAGTAAAGATCTTATTTTTTTTTGATATCTTTTCTTTAGATAATGTTTAGCATCTTTCTTTTTACCATCAGGACAAAATCTGGATACATTTGCAATTAATGAATCAAAGTAAGGTAGGTTAGCATCTCTGTTCCGATCACTTACTCTTCCTTCAACTGTTTTCTTATGTAATGCACCGGGAAAATTATAAAATGCAACTTTATAGTTTAACGCAATTTTAAACCACATATCTAAATCCGGACCATGGTTAAGTGATGTATTAAAAAAACCAACTTTTTTAAAAACATCTTTTCTTATCACCACAGTATCAGAACTCGCAATTGATGATTTTGCTGATCTAATAAGATAATCTTCAACAAGACCTTTGTAGTTATTTTTCAAACCAATAAAGCGTTTTCTCTTAATTTTATCTGGGTATTCTAAATTATATCCACTGCAGTACATGCCCGCCTCAGGATATTCTTTTATTAAATCAACCATATTCAATAGATAATCATCATACCAGATATCGTCAGCATCCAAAAATGAAATCAGTTTGTAATTAGCTTCTTCAATACCTCTATTTCTTGCAGTTGCCTCTCCACCATTATTTTTATTAACCAATTTCACTTTCTCATCTTTTATATCCCTGACCTTATTAACACTGTTATCAGTTGACCCATCATTAACTACAATAATTTCAAAATTCTTATACTTCTGATTAAGAACTGAGTGTATAGTTTCTGTTATATACTTTTCTTTATTATAAAGTGGAACTATTACAGATATATACATATTGTAATCTACTCTATTGCTTTGGTTTTATTATTGAAAATATTGCGTAACTACTATAAGTATAATATATACTCATGAAGATAGTATATAGAATCAAGGTTGAATAAATTTCATATTCAAAGAAATATGATAATGTAAATGGTATAGTCGCCAATAGTATCTTAGAAAGATTTATTTTAAAATAGATGTTTTGCAGATTTAAAACATTTAATATGTTTATAAATGGTAGACTAAGAAATTGAAAGAATAAATAAATTGTGAGGATACTAGTAATTAATCCTGCTTGGTACCATTCACTTCCAAAAATAAGTTGAAACAGAAAGGGTGAACCGAAAAGCAAAATGGTACACGGAAGAATACTTACTATTGCTAATCGCTTGAGAATATTTATTGATAAATTGTAAATTTTTTCAGAATTATCTTTTCCAATCCTGGCAATTTCACTATAAAATGCTTGACCTGTTGATCTTCCCAAAAGCCCTATAGGAATGCCTATAACTGTCATCGCTAAACCCAATTGTCCAGTGGTATTAGAACCAAATTGGAATGCAAAATATAGCACTGGAATTTTACCTGCTACTATTAAAAGGAATTGTGACGGTAAGCTATACATCGGGAGTTCCTTATAATATCGGAGTAAGAAGAAAATCTTTTTGAAAGTAACTTTATACCAATAATTTCTAAAATCTTTTAAGAATATTTTTAGAAAAGCTAATATTCCACCTGCCTTCTTGAGAACAACTCCAATTAATAAACCAATTGGTTTCAATCCAAATAAACCTAATCCGATTTTGGCACTTGCAGAAAATACGGATTGCCAAACACTTGTTTTTGCAACTACATCAAAAGATTTTTTTCGGATTGCCCATTGTGACAATAATTCAAAAATTGACGCCCCAGCCAAACCCAATATAAGTAACCACCAGTAAGAAGTGATTTCAACCATGTTAAAAAATGCGAAAATCAACTCTCCATAAAATAAAAGTATTATAGTACAGAAAAGTGTTATCAAACCAATTAAACTTAGTATCAGAATAAATAAATTAAATGCTAATTCATCGCTTTTTGGTAAAAGTAATGCAACTATATATCGCATGTCTGCAAAAACAAGAAGTATCACCAGAGCTGCCGTAAATACAGCAAGAATTCCAAAATGTTCAGGTGTATAAATTCTTGTAATAAATGGCATTGCTGCTAACCCAATAATTTTGGCAATACCAGTTCCCGACGCAAGAATACTCATGTTTTTGAAAACATTTTTTGTAGAACCTTCACCAAGAACTTTATTAAATATATTTTTAATTATTCTATGCAATAAAGCTATTCTTAAGTTGAGGATTAAATTCTTAAAGTATTCAGTAGTTACAGTTCACAGTGTGTCATTGGTCATATATTCTCAATTATTTCACCTCTGATTTCATTCTGATCATCAATGTTGAGGAATGGATGCATGGGCAAACTCATCACTTCCTTTGAAGCCTTTTCGGACTCTGGAAAATCACCATATGTATAGCCTAAATGTTCGAATACCGGCTGCTCTTTACAGTGTGTCAGTGTTCATAGTAATTCAATCAATTTTGTAGCTATTTCCTTCTGCTCATCCTCGCTGAGGAATGGATGCATCGGTAAACTTAACACTTCACGAGAAGCCTTCTCAGATTCGGGGAAGTCACCATACTCATGTCCCAGGTGTTCGAATACAGGCTGTTCATGAAAACACTTCGGGTAGTAGACGCCAATCGGAATTCCTGACTCTTTCATGCCGGCAACGATTTCGTCCCGCCTCCCTTCATCCACGCGGATGGTGTACTGGGCGTAGACGTGGGTGTTGCCATTCAAAACTTTCGGTGTGGTGCAGTGTTCTTTTAACAATTCGCTGTAGCGGGCGCCAATATCGCCTCGTTTTTGTATTTCATCCGCAAACCCGGGCCACTTGCCTAAAATGACGGCCGCCTGCATGGAGTCGAACCGCCCGTTGGTGCCTACATGGGTGTGGTAGTGGCGCTTCACGCCGCCGTGGGTGCGGATGGCGCGGATGGTTTCGGCGAGGTCGTCATCGTCCGTAAACAGGGCCCCGCCGTCGCCATAGCAGCCGAGCGGCTTGGCCGGGAAGAACGAGGTGCTGCCCACCAGCGAGGCCCCGCAGCTTTTTTTACCGTTGCGGGTGGCGCCAAAACTCTGGGCGCCGTCTTCCATCACGGCAATGTCGTGCTTTTCGGCAATGGCGTTAATGGCTTCCATCTCCGGCATCTGTCCAAAGAGGCTGACGGGGATGATGGCTTTGGTGTTATCCGTGATGGCGGCTTCAATCTTTGAAGCGTCCATATTAAACGTATCGTGCTCAATATCTACAAAAACCGGCGTGGCACCCACCAGCATGATCACCTCCGCCGAACTGATCCACGAAAACGGAACCGTAATCACCTCATCGCCCGGCCCAACGCCCAGCGCCCGCAGGGCAATCTCCAGGGAGTGCGTACCGCTGCTGGTCGTAATGCAATGGCTCACCCCCACATAATCCGCCAGCGTCTCCTCCAGCTCATGCACTTCCGGGCCCATGATGTATTGGCCGTGTTCTAATACTTTGTGAATACGGGTATCAATTTCCGTTTTATATTTCTCGTACTGTGATTTTAAGTCAATAAATTCCATTTCGGAGTCCTAATTAAGTTCGTTTTGGTGAACCACTAAGGTCACAAAGATATCCACAAAGGACACAGTGTATATTGTTTTTCTTTGTGCGTCTTTGTGCATTCCTTTGTGTACCTCTGTGGTTAACCCCCACCTATTTAAATTCATCGTAAGTTTTTGATCCGGATGAAAGATCCTCCGGCAGTGATTCTTCCTCATCCAGATCGAGGCATTTAAGCTGTTCTGCTTTTCCTGCACCTTGAACCCTGTGCCCTGTACCTTGTACTAACTGATACCTAAACCCACTTTCAGGACAGACCATGATGCCGTCCGGATCCGGATCAGAGAGATGATGCCCATGCCGACTCATCCACCCTTTCTGCTTTGCGGGGTTGCCGAGCATGAGGGCGTAATCGGGGACGTCTTTGGTCACTACTGCCCCTGCCCCGATAAATGCGTATCGTCCGATGGTGATGCCGGGCACCACCGTGGCGTTAGCGCCGATGCTGCAGCCTCTTCGGAAAAGAGTCTTTTCATACAGCGAATGGCGGTTCACCTGGCTTCGGGGGTTCGTGACGTTGGTCAGCACACAGCTCGGGCCGAGGAACACTTCATCCTCCAGCTCGCAGCCGGTGTAAATCGAAACGTTGTTCTGCACCTTCACCCTGCTGCCGATCTTCACATCATTCGCCACAAACACATTCTGCCCAAACACACAGTTCTCGCCGATCTCTGTATTTTTAGAAATATGACAGAAGTGCCAAATCTTCGTGCCGCTGCCAATGGAGACGGGTTCGTCTACGTAGACGGATTCGTGAATTTTTACGTTATCGATGTTTGTGTTACGAGGCATATTTTTAATTTTTTTTTTAACCACAGAGGTTCACAAAGGTATCCACAAAGGACACAGTGTATATTATTTTTCTTTGTGTACCTCTGTGCATCCCTTTGTGTCCTCCGTGGTTAAACCCCCAGTTCTTCTATACTCGGATGCATTATTCCTTTCGGATTCTCCGTCAATTCCATAGTTCGTAGTTTATGCACCAATTCTATTGATGGTCGCGCGTCATCAATGCCAAAGCCGTTGCCATTTATGGTCTCCTCGTATACTTTTGTGTGCAGATCGGTGAAGCCGCCGCTGAACTCCAGCTCTTCGCCGTCCACGGTGATGGTGCGGTAGGTACGCTTGCCATCGCCGGCACTTGTGGGTATATCCTGCGGTTCAAGTGAGAGGTACCACTCCACATCGGCGTTCGGCAATTCGAGGAAACCGCCCATGCGGTTCTTTTCACGCACATACAGCTCTACGGTATCCGGGGCACCAAAAAGCCACATCAGCATATCAAAAAAGTGGATCCCGATGTTGGTACCGATTCCACCCGATTTTTCCATATTCCCCTTCCAGGAGTAGTGGTACCACAGCCCGCGCGAGGTGATGTAGGTCAGCTTAATCTTATGGCGTTTGCCGTTGTTCCGTGTAGCCAGCTTCTCTTTCAGCTCCACAATTGACGGGTGCACCCGAAGCTGCAGAATGGTCCACACCCGCTGCCCGTACTCCTCTTCCAGCTCCTGCAGTACATCCAGGTTCCAGGGGTTCAACACCAGTGGTTTTTCGCAGATGACGTCCGCATCCACACGCAGTGCCAGGCGGATGTGCGCATCATGCAGGTGATTAGGAGAACAAACCGTCAGGTAATGAATCGCATCGCCGTTCATGGCCCTCCTACACTTTTCCAGGTGGCGGTCGAACCGTTCTACCTCGGTAAAAAAGCTGGCGTCCGGGAAGAAGCTGTCAATAATCCCCACGGAGTCATGGGGATCAACGGCAGCCACCAGACGGTTTCCCGTGTCCTTAATCGCTTTCAAATGTCTCGGTGCAATGTACCCGGCCAACCCAGTCAATGCGAAGTTTTTCATGATGATTCGTAGTTTTGGTTAAATATTAAATACCTAAAGCCAAATTCTCTTTTCTAAAGTCTCTAAAGCAGTTTTCTATGGTACAAGGTACAGGGTGCCCCGGCATTTCCCGCAATTCTGCGGGACCAGAAAAACGCTGGCGCCGGGACTGCGAAATACACGCAGCAGGTAACCTTTAACATTTAACAGTGACAGCGTTTCAACATTCAACTTTCATTTTTAAAACTCATCACTAAACACTAATCACTCAAAACTTTCAGACTCTGCCAGGATATCGGCGAACTGCCACGAGGGTTGGGACTGCGATCCGAGTCGGAGGCAATTCCAACGAAGTAGATACTCGCAGCACGCCTTCAAACTCTGGCAGGTCCTTATCTACAATCAACAACTAAAACTAAACCCTAAAAACTCAAAAACCGCACGCTTTAAGGTCTTAGGGCCAAACCCTGATCCCTGTACCCTGCCGGGGCTTTTCCGGTCCCGGCGAATGCCGGGGAACCTTGCACCTACAATCTATCAACAATTAAAAACCCTGTTGCGACGGCTGTTAATACCGGAGCAATGACGCGAACATAGTCGACGAAGGCGGCGCGGCGTTTGACTTCCAGGCTGATGATTTCGTCGTTGCTGAGTCGGTACCTTCGCAGTTCTGCCGGGTAGGGTTCGTTGTAGCGGAAGCGGAAGTTCTGTACGGTTTCCTCCCCCGTCTCGTGGTCGTATCGCGAGATGTTTACCTCCAAGCGCATTTTGGACCAATCAAGCGTCGTTTCTCCGGTCCGGAAGCCGATCGGGCCACGTGCGTAGGATATCAGCTCATGGGCGCGGGTGCCGCGCGGCACCACATAGCGACCGGGCGCGCTCACATCCCCCCATACATTCACCGAATCCGCGAGCTGTCCCGGCTCAGCAATCCGCACAATCCCCTCCGCCAGTCGAAACATTTGCGACGTCGGTACTTCACGCTGCTGGGCGGTTGTATTTTCGACAGTGTATAGACTGGTCACGATTAAAAGCAGTACAAGAAATAAAGTCTGTTTCATTTTTAGGGGATTGGGGAATTAGTTTATATGTGAATTAGGGAATTTGGGTATTGGGTATAAAATTTCATTTTATGTGGCGGCGTTACATGGAATTTTGTTATATCGACTGCTTTTATACGCCGCCCTTTCTACTAAAAAGTTAACCTGTCATTCTGAGTAAGCCGAGCAGCCGAATGGCTGAGAGGCGCATCGAAGAATCTCCCTGTAATGGGGATTAGTTTATTTGTGAATTTGGTGATTAGTTTATTAAGGAATTTGGGTATTGGGTATTGGGTTTCATTTATTCCTTTGTGCAACTTCGCGCATACCTCCGTGTCCTCTGTGGTTAATACAGAATGCTTGCAGGACCATGCTCTTCGGTCATCGGTCCTCCGTCCCCGGTCATCTCATAACTCATCACTAAAAACCGGACGCTTACAGGACCACGCAAAAGCGCGTGGACGCTGTCAGGTCCTCATAACTCACTAAGCCTTTTCCTTATGATATTCATCATACGCTTCATAGGCGTAATAGTAGTTGTCGTTTCCGTAGTAATAGTCGGAGCTCTTATGGTGGTCGAAGCCTAAGAGCACGGTGCCAAGGATGTTTGCGTGAATTCGCTCCAGGTTCCCCAGGGTGTGTTCCAGCTGGGTCTCTTTGGTCTTGTTAAACCTGGCCGCTACAACAATACCATCTGCCAGGCGCATCATCGGCGCGGCGTCAGTAATAATTCCGTACGGGGCCGTATCAATCAGAATATGGTCGTATCGTTCTTTCAGTTCAATAATCAGCTTTCTAAGAGCTTCACTCTGATTAATGGCTGCCGGGTTGGGCGTCTTCGTCCCGGCCATCAGCAGATCGATACCGGGTGCGGCAGACGGTTTAATTGCCTCTTCAAGCGTAACATCCTCAAACAAGACTTCTATCAAACCGGGGCGTTGAGATTCCTTCCAGAGAATATGCAGTTTCGGGCGCCTGAGGTCAAGGTCTACTATGAGCACTTTTTTACCCGCTTCGGTCAAGGCCACAGCTAAGTTGCTAACAATTGTGGTTTTCCCCTCGCCCTGCGCAGAACTGGTTACAAGGATGGTCTGAAATTTCTCATCCGGCTGCGAGTAGACAATATTGTTATGCAATCGCCGGAACGATTCCGCCACCGGAGAGATGCGATCCACGAGCGTCAGTATGGTTGAAGATACCTTCCGGCCATCTGCTACGGGAATGGTATCATCCCCTTTAAATTTCTCTTTAACCACTTTTTTAATATCAGGGATCACCGACAGTACCGGGTAGTTCAGTTTTCTCATTTTTTCAGTGCCGTCAATTACTTTGATGAGGGCCTCACGTCCAAACGCATATCCCATACCCACAACGCCGCCAAGCAGCAGGCCGATCAGGCCGATCATACGGGTTCGCGGCTCCACCGGTCTTCCCGGCATCATCCCGTAATCCACCGGCCGGCCGAGGCCAAACTGTGTCTGCTCCCAGAACGCGGTTTCGGCGTACTGGTCGGATACGGTAAGGAAAAGCTGTTCATTTATTTGCACGTCACGCTGCAGGCGGGCAAATTCTACCATATTCTGCGGCAGATTTTCAAAAAACCGGTTCTCCTCGGTCAGCCGCTCGTCTAGTACTTCCTGCTGCGCCTCGTGCTGGCTTTTTTCCACATTCAGTTCAATCAGGCGGGTCCGGAGATCCAGCAATCGCCCTGCAATACCGCCATCGCTGCTCCTCAGAAACGTGAGGTACTCTTCCGACTCATCCACCAGCCGTGATGCCACGCGGTTAATTTCTTCCTTCAGCATCGCAATATTATTGTTGATTTGTACCAACTGGGGCTCCCGCTCAGGGTTCTCCCGTAGTCCGGGATTGCGGTTGAGCAGCAGCATTCGCTCGGTCTCCAGTTCGGCAAGCTGAAACTGAAGTCGCTCCATGCTTGAGCCTACACCCTCGGCAAACTGCTGGGCCAGGCCGGGGCGGATCTCATCAATCTGCCGTTCGTAGTTTTCAATCGCCGTATTGATTGCCACAAGACGGGTACGCACCTGTTGCTTTTGACTTTCAAGTTCTGAAATACGTGTAATCAGCTGCTGGGTCTGTCCGTCCACAGCCACGATGCCGGAGCGGTCCATAAATTGTTTCAGCTGCTCCTCCTTTTCCCGAAGGTTTTCCTCAATCTGCCGCCGTTCGTCCTCCAGGAACCTCATCGCAGAGTTGGCCGCCATCCTGTTCTGGTCTGTAGAAAGTTCAGAATAAGAATTAATTGCCTCGTCCACCATCCACTGTGCTTCCATCGGCGAGTAACTGCGGAAGCGGATTTCGACCACTTCCGTGTCGCGGTCAACTCTGCCATACGAGATATTATTCCGTATCCGCGTCGCAACTGCACCGGCACTCACTACCGTTGAATCGATTGGATATTCTTGCCAGAGTACCGGAAACCGCTGGCCGTTTTCCATCAGGTCCTGCTGCATCACTTTATCGGCCAGCATGTTAGACATCCGCCGTGAGCGCATAATCTGCAGCTCATTGCCCAGCGTGCTGCCCATACCAAAACCGTAGGTAGCGCTCAGAAGCTCAGACAGATCGCCCCCTATCTGTCCCCGGCTGCTCTGCGATTCGGTAATCAGCAGCGTGCCATTGCTTTCGTATACCGGGATAGTATTATAGGCGTAGGCGAGGGCACCTATCGTAAAGAGCAACGTAATGCCGATCACAGCCCACTTGCGCCGCATGAGTACGGCAAAGAGATGTTTCAGGTCAATTTCGTCGTCCGGTGAGTGCCCGCGATCCCCACGCCCCTGCTGGCTGCCATTTGAATAATAGCCCCTGTTCCCATTATTGCTGCCACTGCGGTAGTTTGATGAAGGGTCGACATTGTTGTCTGACATATAAATTCCCCGATAAAGTAAGCCTCAGATTCTTGAAGAAAGAAAAAGTAAATAAAGTTCAGAAACAAAAATTTCACTCACCATTCCCAAAAATTAGGTAAATATAATGCATTGCTTTTAAAGGTTTCGGAGAAGCCATTTGGAATTGCAACATAAAGTGGACAATCGTTTATGCATTCATGTGTCTCCACCCTACCAACCGGCCGGTGGATTTGCTCCGGTACGATCGTTGTGGATGACAGGGGCTATTTTGATTTCGGGCTGCTTGCTACCCGCATCGAGGACGAAAATTACTTCGTGACCCGGATGAAGTCCAATACAGTGTATGAGTCGATTGGCGAATGTGACCTTCCCGAGGAGGAAGACCAGCACATTCTAAAAGATGAACGTATTTATTTAACCGGGACAGCGGCCATAGAGGCGGGAATTGATCAGATTCTCTTGCGACGGGTGGCCATCTATAAAGCCGATGAGAACAAAATCATTGTCGTGATTACCAACAATAAGCAATGGTCGGCAGCCACAATTGGCGACTTATACAAACGGCGGTGGCAAATCGAGATCTTCTTTAAGCTCATCAAGCAAAACCTGCAAATAAAAACGTTTTTAGGCACCAGCGAGAACGCTTGTAAGTCTCAGATCTACGTTGCCATGATTGTATACTTGCTGCTGGAACTCATTCGCCGGTCGATCAGCAAAGTCTATCACTGCTTTGGACACTTTGTGACGCTCATACGAGTATGCCTGACGCAGTATAATCGTCTGGAATACATCACCAGCGAAATTCAGATTACTGTACAAAAAGCCAAAAAGAAGCATAAGCCACCACCGGATACCACCCAACAATCGCTGGCGCTCGGGTAGTTTTTATTTTAGAATCTTGTAAATTATATGCGTTTAACGAAAGTCAACGTACTTTCTATGTCAATCTCAGAAAATGTTCGGACAGGAGTGACTATATATAGATTATTGGGCTAAATAATTGAATTGGTGATATGATAAAAACTACTCTGATGAGACATCTTATTTTTATACTCAATCTTTAATTTATCACGTAGGATTCTAACTTTATTTGCAACCATCATCTATCAATTTAATAAATTCTTTGGTCGTTCTGTTTTAATCCTAAATTTCAGATTCTGAATCTTTCTTTTCCACCGGGACGATCTGATCGAACGCCAGACCGCTATGTCCCTCTCCGCGTCCTGTTTTTTTCCTGATACCCAGCCAGTTAAACACTTTTCCGTTATACCACCGAGTTCGCTGGAAAGCTTTGTGAATTTTGACACCGGCTCTTGGGATCTCTTCTTCATGAATATAATATGGGATCTTTTTCTCTTGGTCCAACCCTTCGCGTAGCAGCGAAGTCCGAGGTTTAATCTTCTTCGGTATTTTAGGATCATTTTTCAAAATCCTCGGCATAGCCGCACGCTGCAATTCAATCTCCCTCTGGCTTTCGTTTTTGTGAACCGGGATAAAAGGAATCCACTGTTCCGGGACAGAATTCACAACCTGATACCGGATATTGGCGTTGGATCCAATCTCTTCGGTCGGTTCAGAGGAGTTTTCCAGATCCGTCAACTGCTGCAGTTTATTTCTGATCTCATGTCCGGCCTCCCGTCCGGCTTTACTTTTACCAGTCATAAGCGGGATCTTCGACTCAACGCCCCACACCATATTGGCAATCTCATCGCGTAGTAAATAAACTTCTTCCAGCGGTTTGCCCTCCAGCACTTTTCGGGCAACCGGCAATACTGACAGTCCCGTGTCGGCCGGAACTTCCTCGCTGCCTCTGATACTGTGAGTATACATATTCCAGCGATGCCAGTCTTCATTCGATCCCGATCCAGCGGCTTCTATCCACGTTTTTTCTCCGAATGAATTGGTGACCGTCAACCCCCTGACGTTCCCGAGGCTCCCCACCGGCAGGGTAAATGGAACCAGGAACCAATCGTTGGAATAAACCAGAAAGAAATCAAGCAGGAGCAACTTGTTCAGATCAGTTGTATCGGGCTTTACGAAGCCGATATTGGTTTTCCAGTTTTCCATGGTCCACCAGCGCGGATGGGGCATGCCGCCGAATGTGACGGATGTGGGAATAAATGTTCGCGTGATGCTTCCCTCCGGGTCTTCACCGGATGAATCGATGTCACCAAGCGATGTCGTCTCGTTGTCCAAATCCAAGTTATACCAGTCAAGGTGACCGTGATAGTACTCGTCGGCAGTAAGCACCCTTTCTTCTTCGCCTTTCGGGGCCGAACAGGCAAATTGATGTTCCAGATACGACGGTTGCCAGGACGGATTCTCTTTATCCTGCTCGTGCGATTGGTAATACAGCCGTTCATACCACTCCATGAATTTATCTGCAGCAACATCAATTTCCGGTTTTTGAGCATCCCCTACACCTTCGATATCGTGATAGGAAGGTAGGCCGGGATTGTCTTTCAGAAACCGGTAAAAACGGTATCCGTCCATACAGCGTCCGGCTACGGCTGTAACTTTCTGCCAGGTTTTAACATGAGCACAGATATGGGCATCGGACTCGCTCTCCGAATCCGGCTGAACAATTTGGTAGTTATCGATATATTCCTGCTTCAAGTCAGAATCTATCCGGTTTATCCATTTCAGCCACTGCCTTCCCATTAACAAGCGGATGTCGAGGGCGATATCTTTTGATCCCTGCCGGAAAGGTATTTGTTGATGTTCGACTTTAACCTCCAGTGGAATATCTTTTTCTATCGCCGTAGCGGGAGCATCACCGGCCTTATACTTGGTAAGGGAGGTCGTCTCCATATGAGCTTTAGCCAGTACGGGTGATCCCGCATCATCACCTATAAACTCCCCCATCTGCCACTGTTTGGATACCATCCACAACGCATCGCGGACCTCTGCCTTCAATGCGCGGTCAAAATCTTCGCGGCGCGGTCGTCCTTCGAGACGATTCCAAAGTGTCAATGTTGGTATATAGCTGTTTATCTTATTTAGTTTAGCCATTGTCTTCAGGATTTTCTGTTTCCAGGTTGGCTTTTATTCCATAGTTTAAAAACATCGTGACCGGGTGAACCGTCATCGTCGCAATGGTGGCGGGCAGGAACCGTGTGTATCCTGTTCGATCGATCTGGTCGGGTTCTACAGCCCGCAGTTTCGCAAGATCGAGGGTTTCGTGAAGCGACTCAACGATTTCTTTCCACGTCCACTCCCCAGTAAATGCCGATGGAGTGACCATCAGCATCGTCTGCGGCGGTTCGCAGTTGGGACGATCGTAATGAAAAGTCAACCCGCTGGTTTCATCTTTAGCGGGAATTACTTCGGTCCACTCATCGACCATCAACCCGCATTGTGATTCGGACGGATTAAATCCGGGCATATAGGCTGTATATAAAAGTTTGTCGCTTTCAATTTCCAAGTCGGACGGGTATGAGAGTCCCAGCCAGCTATCGTTTTCGATATAGGGCAGTTGCACCGGCGTCAGGTTTAGCGTCTGATCTTTTATGCCCTCTGCTGTCATAACAAGGCTTTCCCAAGCGCTCAGTTTTTCACGAACCCTGGCTACTCCGTATAGCCAGTCATCCACGGGAAAGTCGTTCGATTGTTCATTTATCTGATAATCCAGCAGCTGATCCGGGTCTTTAAGAAAATTTTGCAGTTCTGTTTCATGGTCGGCCCCAAACCAAAATTCCGGTACCATCACAAAATCGTCACCCAGCATCAATCTTGCGGCTTCGGTCAGCTTATTTATTTTTTCATCGGTTGCCGCTACTTCTTCCGCTTCCTGTTTCAGGTTATCTACCTCGGCCAAATCTTCCGACACCGACTTATGCAGTCTGACAGCCTGCTTCAGTATATCTTCAGAAAGTATAACCACCTGCTTTTCATCTTCATCCGTTTCAAGCGGCATATGGTCGAAAGAGTTCAACCCAATTTTTAAATTAATAACGGCCTCTAACAGATCAGATATGTTGGCGTGGCTGTCGGTCAGGAAGTTCTGTAATTCTGTGTATTTGTCGTCGAAATCGTCCTTTTTATCATCGACGTTGGTTTTAAGATCGGTTAAGGATGAGACCGTTCCTGTGTACTGCGTACTGATTACCCGCTCGGCTTTGAGCAGGATTTCAATTTTCTCATCGTCATCCACGGCTACCGGCAACCGATTGTTAACCAAATCGTCGTATGTGTCAAGCTTCTCATTCCACCGTTTTTTGTATTTTACCACTTCTTCATACACCGTGTTGTAAACCGCACGCTTACGATCATAGACATGTCCAAATCCTGCACCCGGCAGTCCGAATCTGCCAAGCCGACTTAGATGATCTATAAATTCGTCTGATATGATATCAAAATTCGCTAAAATAGCAGATTTGTTTCCCATCGTCACCTCCAGATCTTCTTCGTCAATCAAAGCATCCAGCTTATCGATAACATTAGCTTTCAGATCATCCAGAATATTCTCCAGGGAATCCTTTACCAGTGTAATTCGGTTTGTATCGATGCTGGCCGCAGCATCCTGTTCTTCACTCGCTTCGTTCTGCAGCATTACGTCGGTGGGCCGCAACGGACGTGAAGAAACGATCAACGTTCTCAGATCAGAAACTATCGAAGCAATCTCAAAAAAGGTAACTTTGTTTTCGACCAACTGTGTATAATTGATTTCAATAACCGCATGCGGGGGCAGGCCGAATTCCCTGTATGCAGCCTGCAAAATATACTCATCCAGAGCGGTAAGGTTCTTCTCGCTTTCGACACTTAGCATATACAGCAGATCGATCGGTACCAACCCCAAATCATCCATGGAGAGTGTTTCTTCGACATCTGCGCCGGCAATATCGTCATCTTTATAATCAGGAATACGATAGGTGATCACACAACTGATATCCGAAACGGAGGGTAATACATTCTCCAGCCAGGCATTGACGGCGGGTTCCGCCTTACTCCTCGGGTTTACACCCGAAGCGGGATCGATGCCGGAAGGCAGATGCACGCCAAAGCGATGGGTAAGGGTTGTACCGCTGCCTGGCGACTGAACGACATCCGGCAACTGGGGATAGTCGCCTTTGCTATAGGCATCCAAGGCCCCGCCGGCACGGTCGTAATTGCCCTGTACCACCTGATGAACGCTCTCAGCCATCGCCACATCGGCAATCGCATCCCGGATATTCATAAGCCGCTGCACTTCTGCGTTGATGGCATCTTCTTCATCGGACGAAGCCGATTTCAGCTCGACGGGTCTGTCTTCAAACGGAAAGCCGAACGGATAAATCTCATTTCCGGTCTTCTTGACATGCTCCAGCAAAGACAATCCGTCAACGACATTCCGGGCTTCTATTTTCCCGACCGCCCGGTCTTCATCCAGCTCGTCTTCATCTTCCCCGACCGCGGTCGATTCCATCCGGTTTGAAATCAGCGGAAACACCTTGCGAAGCTCATAAATATAGACATCCAGTTCTTCATCGTTGTTATCATGCAGCCCCCGTTCAAGCTGGTATCCCAGCAGTGCGCCCAGGCTTTGTCCCTCCTGCATGCCTTCGATGATCTCCATCGCCATCCGGACCCGTTCGGACGACAGATTTACTTTAAATATCTCTTTCTCCAACTCCGAGGCGTTTGATATATAGGCATTTCGCAATACCGCTGCCGTAAGTCCGTGGTTGATAGACGGGGCAAGAACATATCCCGCGTTGGTATCGTCTTTTGTAATATCATTTTTTCCTTCAGGATCAAAGAAATCCCTTAAATCGGGATCCGGCTCGTACGGTGTAAGCGTTTTTTCTTTCGGCCTCAAGTCTTCGACAAATCCGTACGCGCCAAGGTATATCCCCTCTTTTGCATTCTCATCGTTGTTTTCGCTGCCAAAGCGCATCGCGTGAAGCTGAAGATGCAGAAAACCCAGCATCCAGGCATCCAGCCGGTAAGAGCAGCAGTCCAGATGTTCTGCGAAACAGCGTTCCAGCCGCGCCGTCGGCACATCCTTAAGTCGTTCGAGCGCTGCAACTACTTCGTGCAACTGTCCAGATTGCGGGGTGACGACGTTCGTTTTCAGCAGCTCGGAAATATGATCGGCGATCATGGTATCACCGGCTATTCGGTCTTCTTTCCTGTAGATAAGATCCCACTTACTCTGTAGCTCGGCCTTGTTAGCTTCTACATCGATGAAATTGGTATCGATCCTGGCGAACGCCGCTTCGGATCGGTTCAGAATTTCGGCATTGCGATAGAGATTCAGACTGGTGTTTCCGAACTCGAGATTAAGGGCGTGGCGAAGCATATCGTATAGCAACGCATCGGGCTTCTTATTATCGGCAAATCCGCGTTGATTTCTGATATTGCGATGATTTTCCCTGGCGTTCTCAATCAGCCACTCAATATAGTTCTGGCCGGTTTCCGTATAGGCACGAATCGTGTTCGTTTCACTGAGCGGATTGTCGTCAATCATCGGTTTTTCCACATCCTCCTGTGCGGTAAGAAAAAGCTTTTCCAGGATGGGGATCTGCGGATCCTCTTTCATATCGTGGTTGTATCCCAGATCCTCCAGGAGCTGAATACCGCGGGCTTTATAAAACGTTTCAAAAAATTCTGCCAGCTGCTTGATGAGATCATCCGATTGGCCCTTAAGCTTCAATGAATTAATATGCTGCAGAAAACTTTGTGCAACGCGCCGGTCAAATTCTACAGAGGTGGCGTGCAGACCCAGAGCCTGCAGCAGGAGCTGGTGGGCATCTCCCTCCTTACCGACGTAGGCCACCTGTTTGACAAGATCTTCCCAGTCCGTTCTGACTTTCTGAGAAATTGAGTACATATCCTGCAGTACCGGGATGTGATCGGAATAGTCCCTAGCAAAAGAGGTGCGCGGCTGATCCAGCCATTTCAGATCACTTATCGTACTTACCGGCAATATGCCATAGGGCTGATCGCCAACCCGGATAGATGGAAACCGGCCGCGGCCACGGACATGATTAATCAGGAACCAGCGGGTCAAATCCCGTTCCCACTCGTTCGTTGTGGGGGTTACCATACTCTCCAAAAAATATCCGATGGTGGCATTCCACAGGGCCGTATTCATATCCGAGGCCTCACGCTGATCGGTCTGATAATAATTTTCGACGAGCTTCAACGAAGCTTCATCTATGTCGATTCCCAGCAATTCCGCCAGCCAGCGTCCGTCGCGTTTTTCGCTTCTTTCATGCGGATCGTCTTCATTCGTCTCTTCAAAATACCTCTCATAGGCCTCCTCGGCGTCTTCGGATTCGGAATACCCGGAGCCATCGTCTTCGGTATTGTTCGTTGGAGTACCCTGGGGCAGTATCGAAAACCCGTTGTCTCCGTAATGATGATTACGAATCAAATTTTCCAGTTCGGCTTTGCCCTGCTGTTCGTCGGCGGCAATTTTAACTCCCAGCACAAATAGACGGTCGAAACCGCGGTCGTATTGCTCTTTAGTGAGATCAACTTTGAATCCCAATCCCATATCGACGGCTTCATCAAAATTGAACAGCCACTTGGTTTCGGCCTGCCCCGACAGATATTCTATATATTTGACCGCTTTTTCGTCGTCGGACAGTTCATCAAACTCATCACCGTATACATCACGCAACAGAGCATCGACATCGTCGCGGGTATCGGGTCCCACAATCAGAGGATCCGGAATGCGCTCTCCCAGCTCATTTATAACGGGTTCACTGTTGTCGCCATGGAAGCCGAGCAACACAAATTTTTCCGGAAAGGTCGAGACTTTAGCCGCCTGCGCCCATGCCGTCAGCTTTGTGTCGGTATTCTCCGTTTTTGGGAAGTGCAAAAATGCCACCGAAATATCATCGGACGTCACATCTTCGCTCGGCTCTTCCAGATCGATATTCTGGGGTTTATACTGTTCGGTAAGCCGACTGGCTGCTTCATCATCTATTGCCAGCGCATCTGTTAACTGTTCAAACGCTTCGTCCTTCGCACCGGCATCGTCTCCGGCAAGCAGGATGTTCTGCCAATATTGACTCAAGGCGTCCCGAACTTCGGTAGCCGGTAGCTCCTCCGTGGGTACCACCAGCAGAATATCCGACTCGGTATTGCGTTTCGGTTTTTTATCATTATTGTTTTGTTCGGTATTGACCGGTTTATATTGCTGGGTAAGCCAGTACGACCGGCCCGCATTAAAAAATCCCATCAGTTTACGCCAGGCTCCGATCTCCTTCTCCTTCACATAAGATCTGATGGCATCGTTACCGGGCTTACCCGCTTTCCATATAGAGATCCAGTAATTTTTGATCTGCTGTAGCTCGCTTTCGGATAGGGTTTCGTCAAATGTGTCAATGGAACATTCATCGGGAAAAATACGCACCCAGAGCTGGTGCTGAAGATCGCCGGATTCCCCGTTGGTTTTTTTGAAACGGGTTTCCAGCCGCACAGGTAAAAGCAGCAGCGGATATTCATCGGAGAGTTTATCCATGTTATTCCGCGGGTCGGCAAAAGGCTGAAACTCTTCAAACAGCGAGGCCTTCTGTCCCAGCGTATCTGCCAGCTGGGATTTGCCTCGGGAAATCACCTGTTTCAGTTCCCGCTCCCGGTCCAGCAGAGCCTCGAATTCATTGCTTTCTTCGCCTTTACTGCGTTTGACACTTTTTTTCCGAATTTCCAGTTTTTTCAGGCGTTCCTTTGCATGGAAAACATCCTTCTTTTCGCTTTCCACCTGGATTCGAACATCCCGGATCTGTTGTTGCAGTGGATTGAATTCGGGCATTTCTGTCAGGTTAAGTTTAAATGTTCATAAACATTAGCAAGTATCTGTTTCGCCCCACCCTGTTCCCATTCCAAAAACGCGAAATATAAACAGATACTAATCATTGGATATCAGTTACATGATGCAAAAAAAATACATTCGGCTTATTCATCGATATCAGGCAGCATTTCAGTAGCGTGAATCGCCACCAACACCGGAACCTGGTATAGGATATAGGCCAGTTCGGCCGAGCTCATCTCTTTATTCCATTCAATATGTAGATCTTCACTCTGCTGCTCTTTTTTCACGCTTCCATCTTCCAGGATCTGGTTGACCGTAATAGTTGGCGTATCGCCACTTATATCTATAAACCCTTCGCCTGAATCGATATCGATCCAGCCGAGATCATTCCACACTTCCAATTTTCCATCTTCCATATGGCTTTCATCACCAGCACCCAGGCCAAATCGCGGCTCACCCGGACGCTCTTTGATTACGAAAAACCAGCCGGGATCATCCCAGGTAATGCCCTCTCCGGCACATCGTTCGTCAACCGGCTCGCTCTCCTTGCCAGTTCCTCCTTTTGCTTCACACACAGTCAGGTCAAATCCAAAAAAGTAGATATCGGGTTCAACTTTTGCCTCATACAACGGAGATTTCAATACTGTTCTCGGTGGATTTCCCTGCTCCTCTTCCGACAGCGGACGGAGGTCGCGTTCTTTTGTGGGATCGATGGCATCTGAGTCTCCGTTAAGTACGTGCTCTCCGTCCTCATCTTTCCACACGGCCCGCTGCGCGTAAATGACGGCATTAGGATATTTTTTCAACAGTTCGCCACGGATAACCAGTACAACTTCCTCATCTTCTCCCTCTGCTTCGCGATGATCGTGATCACCCAGGTCGGAATATTTCGACCAGCGATGAAGCTGGGGAATATCTTTCAGTTTCTCCTTTAGCTCCTCCTCCGTGAGGTCTTCGGAATCGAAATAGCCTCGGGCTTCCCAGAACTGACGGAAATAGCTGCCTCTCTGATCTGTGGGATATTCGCGCCACAACAGCTCCCGGGCGAATTCGTGGTTCAGTCCAACCATATAAGATTCGATAAATTTCTGATTTGTCTCCAGAATAGAGATGCTATTTTGCGCTATGTGGTTGATATTGGGCAGAAACAGTTCGGAGGATTGATCAACCAGCGGTTTATACATCGGCAGGTCAATTTCAGGATAGGCCATCGCCTCTACAAATTCTTCTTTAAGCTGGTCCCTGATCCTGTCGGGAATGATCACACTTCCCCACACCCAACGCGGGATTGTAATCTCCGGGTCAAGCGACTCAAACATGACATCATTGACCAAAGATATATCGAGGGCTGGTTTCGGCTGTGACTGACTCTGCCTGACCGACTCTTCGACGAAGGTATAGGCATCTTTAAGCGCCTTTTTGAACCGCCCGGCTTCTTCGCTGTCTTCTGTACCGCGGGAAGGGGTGAAATTTTCCTCCGGCGTGGAAATCCTGAAATCGGGACTCCGTGGCAGATCGTCCACCGCTTCCGGCGTCTGGTTTTCTTCCAGGACCGACTCAGCAGCCGATTGTTGCTTACTCCATGTACTAAAACGCCTGTACAGGTACACCATTGCGGCTGCAAAAACTATCCCCACAGAGTAAAACGTTGTGCCAGGATTCACAAAGATCAAAATAATAAATAATAATATCGCCAGGAGCAGGGGAAACCATTTCATCCAGGGATATTCCGACAGGAGGTCGATAACAAACCCGGGTACGTTTTTGGGTCTTGTCTCTTCATACAAATCTTTGGGAGTGAGAATCTCGGGAGGCGTTTCCCGTTCGGGGGCTGCACTCACTTCACCTTTGTTAATCCGGTCGAGCAGGTTGTCCGGTGTAATATCATCATCGAACGGCAGCCGCTTCATAAGTGTGCCACGCGGACGGGTAAATTTGCGCATCGATACCGAGAGTGCTGCCCGCGGGATTCGGCTCCGGTTCACTTGGTGATAGATAGTATGACGGTTGTGCGTTACGGTTCCGTTTTCCTGAAATTCAAAATCATGGGTAACCCTTTTATGCAGTGGAGCCGCCAACATCGCCCACTTTTCGGGACGTTGTTCTTTTATAGTTTTCATATGGCTTTGATGCCAGATGTAAGTGGTCTCTTTCGCCAATTGAGCACCCCGGATTTTTTTGTTCGACTCCAGCACGTCGCCTATCTGCTCCCATGCGGCTTTCATGTAATCTTCCTGGTTCTCCTGCACTATTTTTGTACCAAATCCCGATGCCACTCTCCACCGGGGATCAAGGTTGAGCTCGTGGATCCAGTTGTTATTGGGAGAGATGTCGCTGCCTTCACGCTCTTTCAACAGTCGTTTGGCAAGCGCATGCCAGCGACCATATAGCGGAGCAGTAATCAAGGGGTCCGGATTGTGTTCGATATCGTAATCCGTATCTGGATCAATTTCCGTTACCTCATCGCCGAGAGATACTTCTGTAATTCCAGAATCCTTATTCGCCTGCCCGGCGTCAACCACTTCATAGCTGTCTGTCAAATTAATGAATGCAGCGAGATCTTCCTGAAAGGGATGCGGGTACGATTCGGTGCCGTTCAGCGTTGCCCACTTCCGGTATTTTTCAACAACGGCAAATTCTTCGGGCGAATAAAAAATATCCGGTATTCTCAATGCCCCGCCCAGCTTCAGAATTCCATCCAGTTTCTGCTCTTCACTCACCTCGGAATCATCTCTTATTCCCTCGATGTTGGCCCCCGGCTTCTGCACATCCATGTCGCGAAGACCAACTCGGCTGTCCACCGGCTGGGGTTCCAGCAGCCGCACCAGGTACTCAAAATCGCCTACCGTTCCTGTGCGGAAATAATAGCGGTGGTAATACGGAAGTTCATCCGGGTTCGCGTCGTTCCACGCCATTTCATCGGCATTCGCATCGAACGGGTCTTTACCTACTCCGGCCCGCCTTCCACTTTCAAAAACCGGTACCAGAAAGGCGTGATATGCGGTATTGGCCTCCAGTTTCCTGGGACACATAATGCGGGAATATGCCATGTCCGGGTCTTCATCAAGTACGCTGGCCAACTGCTCTTGGATCGCTTCTGCGTCCTCCGACAGGAACGTCTCGTCGATTACAGTCTTGTTTACATGCACGTGCGCCCAGGCCCAAAGCTGATCGGCCGAAGGGAATTTCGCCCTCGCTTCCGGCCGGATATAAGGCAGCGGCCTTTCTTTGATATTCTTACCGTCTTTAAACTCATCTTCTTTTAACACCACGAGCATTATCCAGGGCAATAATCGGTGTTCCTGAGGTTTCACCGGCGAATATCTCCACGGCATATCCTCATCATAGAATTCGATAAACGGTAGATAATTGGGCTCAAAATTGGTGATCCTATTTCCGGGTTCCATCCGTATAATCGCTTTCGAAGCGATACCCGTAATATCACCGGGGCCGTAAATTTCTATATCCTTCTTTATGGGCGGCCGTGTTTCAGAACCGTTGTCAAGGGTCTCACCGACAAGCGTTAGTTCAACCGGAATGGTGGCCCGGTTACCAGACTGTCCCTCTATCTGGTTGGCAATACCTTGGCGTACCCATGGTAAAAACGAATATGTAGCCATCGTACTCATGCTGCGGTATTGATTTCGGTATTGGGAATCACATGTAATTGATCGGCGAATTTTGCATCGTTATGAATTTTTTGCTCCATAAATTCCTTCGCTTTGGCCTGGCTTGTAAATGACTTGACCGTTCCATTTTCCCCCATGGGTTTGTTATCGGTATTGAACGCCACAGAATACTCATGTGGTTTAACTTCTATAACTTCATCAAAAGGCTGCATCCGTTTTTTATGCTGGTTCGAGAGTACCGATTTGCGTACCGCGCTACCGGCCAAAAAGTGTTGGTGGAGCGCTTCATGGAGGAAGCTGAATCCGTTTGCAAAGAAACTGAAGAAGGGTTTTATAAACCGCTTATAATAACTGTCGATAATGATCGATTCGTAACGGATGACCCGCTTCACGGCCTGGCTGGTTTTAATTTGTTCTCCTTCCACCGCTACTTCCACTCCGCCGTTAAGCGGTTCAAAAGCGGCGCTGGAGAGGCGGCCGGAGTCTTCGATATCCTTATACTGACCGATCGCAAACTGTTCTTCAATGTCCGACACCACCATATTACCGCCCCCGTTCACGGCGGCTTTAAGCTTCAGTTTATTCACATCCGAAGGACGCTGGTTTCCTACTTTGTCCATATTGAAATTCAGAGGTACTTTACGCTGGCTGATGCGCAGAGTGCCTATCGGATGGAGGACCAGTTGATCTTCAAACGATTCGCCCAGTTCTCTGAGCGAAACCAACGTGCTACTGCTTTCCGGCAACCAGGCCTCCCAGTTGGTGAGGGCGTTCAACTCTTTTTCGATCAGGGGGAATACGGCTATCGGGTCGAGCTTGGTATCCTCATCTTTACCCCAAGTGTGGCTGAACGGTACCTTGATTTTGAAAAACAGCAGGCTGATTTTTCCCTTCCCCTCGATATACCAGGGAGTCGGTCCTTCCAGTATTCCGCTGAACCCGACGCTGAACATTCCAACCCCGAATACCTTGACGGACAGACTGATGGAAAGGGAGAAGCTGAAGAAGAACGGATCGAACTGGAACAGGGCGTCGAAAGCAAGGAATCCTTCTATTTTAAATTCTGACACTCCAAAAAACAGCTCGGCCCGGGCACCGAACTGCACTGTGTTAGACGTTACAGCGAAGTACGCATCAATGCGTACTTTGGCATTGGATTCATTCAATATTATAGCTGAAATCCGGGTAGGTTCCGGGAACGGCAGAGGCGGCGGTTTGTACCGGGGATGAAAGCCGCCGACACTCACCACAAAATTAGCATTGTTGCCCCAGTTAACCAACAGGCCCATTCCCCCTTCAAGCGTGATGAACAAAACCCTAGAATCAAACAATACTGCATAGAACCACAGCCGTTCGTTAGAAGGCTCGATCCGGCCGATAAAGTTCACCTGCAGGCGCAGTACATCCGCTTTTTCGTCCGGAAGTATAACTTTAACAACACCCAGAATGGTGATATCCACATTCGGGAGCTCTAGTATAATTCCGATTGAAATATCTATCAGGGTTGGAGTTCCCCACCCGATTTTTGCCATGGGTCCCACCAGGAAGGCGTCATTTTGAGGAGGAAAAAACTTTCTCAGATCACTGATAATACGGGGCGCATTCTCGACCACATCTTTGGGAAACATAATGCTTTCCACTGATCCCGTCCGAATGCCATCTTTCAGTGATTCAATACTCACTATGCGGTTGATACCCAGTAGGCCTCCAACACCATTCAGGGTAAATCCGAACCCGAGCTGGATACCCGTACCGAACTCCACCGTAATGATGATGAGCATCGAGAATCCCCTCGAACCGTCGGGCATTTTAGTCGTGATCAGTCCGATCGCCTTGAGGGCGATCCAGTCGCTGAAAACCAACTCCAAGGCGCCCGCATACTCTTCGCGGTCGAAATCAAAGAATAGATACCCGCCGCCTTTCACCGGTCCGGCATCCACCGCAAGACCCACACCGTTGGGTGGTTTGAAGGTGAAGGTCAGGTTTAGGGGTCCCAGATTGCCACTTTGATCGTCGGGGAAATCAATTCCAAGTTGAGCTCCCATCCGTTCAACAACACCAGTGACAGGCCCAAGTTTTGTAGTAATGTCAACTGAGGTCTCAAAATTAATCGGAGAATCGTCAGTTGAGATGGTACCACCTAGGTGAAAAGTGTTTAACTGTATAACCCCTAAATCAATGTATGTAGGTATCGAAATTTCGATACCACCACTTCCGTGAAACTGCATACCTGTGCTTGGCTGCCATTGTCCTCCAAGATCAAAATCGCTTTCTAAATTAATTTCACCAAGGATGGATTGTATAAAACCATCTCCGGAAGAACTGCCTATTTGCAGTTTTGCCCCTTTTAGTTCTATTGTGGCAAAGGGTTCTAGTGCGGCTTTACTATCAGCATTTACAATAGAATTTATGCCGATCGTCAATCCGATTCGTTGTAATCCCAGTTCAAGTAGTCCCGGCTCTGCCAGCAATACTATTCGCCTATCCGGGTATTCTGCTTTAAACCCGCCGCTGACATCCATTTCTACCGACCCCGACAGGAGATCGAAATCGACGTTCAGGGGAGGTGCCAACTGAATGGATAAGCCAGAATTAAAACGGGCAGCAACTTTTAATACCAGAGACCATAAATCACTTAGTCGATATGTTTGCTCAAAATCTTCGACTGCTGGTAATCGTAACCTGGCATCGAGCCCCGGTGGTGATTTCGAACTAAGTACAGACAATCTGAATAGATAGGCTTCTAAAAACGGATCTAACCCTGACGTTTCTACAATTATAGAATCTACATCGGTTTTTTCGAGGAAATTTTTAATTCTAGGAAATAACTGAGAGCCATCAAAATCAGGTTTGCCGAAATCAAATACATCTATCATGTAATTTTCCGGATCCGAAACCAGTGTTTTAATATTATCGAAGTTTATAGCCCGATGCTGATACGGGGGTTGCAAGGAATCTGAACTATTAGGTTCTACTTTGTAATCATCTATTAATCCCAGTACTCCGAGTGTAGCTACGGTTCCACTTGATTTTGTTTTGAAGTATTCGATAATCAGAAAATCCAGTAGTCGGCGAGCCAGATGTTCCGTAAATGCCGAGAGTTGATTTTTCTCATCCGTTGAAAGACCACTCGATGATGAAATTGAGTCAATAGAATCGGCAAATTTATCTATTGAACTAATGATATCTGCAAATGTGTTGGTAAGCTTCATAGATGTGATTAACATCTGCTCGGTATCCTCATCATCTATTGCATTCACCAACGTTTCTATATCGTCAGGTAAGCTCGATAAACTGGCAGCCATGTTACTACTTTCTGAAATAACAGGGGATGCCTCTGCGATAACGGGCGGGAGTTGTAAGCCGAGTTCGGAAATCAGACCAACAAATCCTGCTTCTTCCAGTCTATTTTTTAATGGCAGTAGCGAGATTCCTAATTCGCGTGCCAATATTGATAGTGTACTTGTTTCGGACACAATATAACTCCCGTCATGGATTGATTTAGAAACTAATCCTGTAGGTTTAGCGAACTCAAACGATTCCCCACTAATGAGCAAACAAATGAGGCATGACGTGTGATATCACTTTTTAGTGATTCACTGCCATATTTTTTAAGTACTTCAAAAAACCTGTCAAAGCCTTTTCTTACATCTCTGGTGCTCAGATTTTTTGGTAATTTGGTATTCGGATTCTGTGCGGTTCTAAGCAGGTACTGTACGAAGCTTGGTCCCATGCACCGTTGCCAGATAGTGGCTACGCGTTTGTTTGTGGAGATAAGATGGAAGATTTCATCGAAATGAATACTTATCAAGGCTGACAGTAATACACCTTTTTTACTTTCATTCAATCTTACATTAAGTAAGTGCAATGCTTTTTTGAAATCGGTGTAAGGCCAATTAAATAAACCACTCATAGCATAGACAGGACTTTCGAGTATCGGTGCAGATGGTCCACCACCTCCACCACCTCCTCCACCTCCTCCACCCGGTGGAGAAATCGTTTCGGTAACAGCATTTAAAGAATTTAAAATACCTTTGCCCCACACCGGGGATGGCATATCAGAGTCACTGAGTCCCGATGGAATTTTTGCCCCGTTTTCTAAAAATCGGCGGATAAGGCGAAAACTAATTTCTGAATTTTTTTGAAGCATGAGGGCAACGGTTCCAGTGACGTGGGGAGCGGCCATGCTCGTGCCTCTTTTATCAATATAAAACGAATAGCAACAGTCAGAACAAATGCCGCCGCTTTCTAAAATTTTGGGTGCTGCAATAGCTATACCTGGCGCAGTAATATCCGGCTTCTGCCGCCCGTCGATTGTAGGACCACGAGAAGAAAAATCGGCAATGTCACCCGATTCATGGTTGTAAGCTGCGACGGTAATAATATTAGCCCCGGTACCCGGCATCGTCAGGGTTGTACTTTTATCCCGATCGGCTTCAACAAAGAAGGGGACTTTATCACCAGTATCACCAATCCAACAATGAACATCAGTTTCATTTCCAGATGTTTCCTCCAATTCAATCTCCCAGTTACCGGCCAGAATATTCCCACTTCCAGGAGGCAGCATTCTGATATCAACACTATGCATATTCCGGGGATCACCAAATACATCCTGTCCCGGTGGCCGGTTCAATTGGGAGTTAACCACTACATTTGTACCATCCGGAAAATTCAAAGTCAAGGTATTTCCTGGAGAAACAGGCCCCTCAGTGTTGCCGTTGCGATCGGTTAATGAAAAATCCAACCGTCCCGCACCAGAATACCATATTCCCATAGAATTAGCGTCCGTATCACCCGCGGGAACTGTAAATGTCCAGCTTTCAGAATCATTCGCTGCAACCGTTACTGATGCATGACGCTTATCATTTGCTGAATTTCCAGCTGATTTGACTACTGCACGTCCTTCAGTTCCACCCAGTTCATTATCAATACGCTGTTCATCAGCACGTGTCCCGTCGTGTGAACCAATTGCACCACCATCAAAATTACTCCCGAGACTGATATTAATGACACATGGCGTCGTATCTGCTACGGCAAATATATATGATACTGCATCAGCAATTCCCGACGTGTTACTTGCTTTGACTACAATGATATCGGCTTTTGGAGCAAGTCCGACATACGTATCGCCACCGCGGCAATTCCCTGGTTGTGAACCATCACCCGCCGCAATCCCAGCTACATGAGTTCCGTGCCCACTTGGATCGCCATTTGAATTAGAATCACGATGGCGTACTGTCGTCCCGGAAACGGACGAAGTTCCTCCTTCATTTGTATCGATAGTAAAATCAATATCGTCGCTCGTGTATTCGACACCACTGGCACCTGAAATTTCACTGGGTGCCGATTCTTCTGATTGTGCTGTTAATGACTGATCCCAGATTCTTAAGATTCGTGTTTTACCATCATCGTCACGAAACGATTTATGCATAAAATCAATACCGGTATCGATGATACCTACAATAATGCCTTCACCTGTAAGACTGGGATCCATATTATGCACCTGATCGGCTTGAACTGCAGGTACACTACCGTCGAGCTCAGTCTTGATGGGGTAAGAAAGATCTATCTTCTCAACAATTTCCAGACGTGCCAAATCAATAACCTTATCCAGGACAATTTTACCTGAAACTACACCTTGTGCATCTACCCCAACTTGCAGACCGACCGCTTTAAGCGCATTAATGTCACCTGTATATACTACCATGACATTCAGAATATTTTCTTTCACCTCACCACCGGATGTCATCCCCATTAGTTCGAGAATAATACCGGTGTCCAATTTTTTCCGAACATCATGTTCAATTGAATTCGGATCAAAATCCGTCATCGCATTCCCTTTATTGATCAGTTAGTATCAGCGCAGTATTTACACATATACGAAATAGCTGTTTACCCCAAGAATTATTTGGCAGTTGATAATTAGTTGCCATTAAACAGACGATCTAATTGATTTAAATCATCTATTACAATAATAAAAGCTTAACTAAATATTTAACTCATCTCAATCCCCAAAAATGGTGATTTTCAATTCAAAGAGAGATTATTTTCGAAGCTTTTTTGATGAGCTCAGCCGTATTTTTGACCCTGAATTTTTTGATCAGATTTTTTCGGTGAGAGACAACAGTATGCTGGCTTAAATAGAGCTTTTTGGCTATTTGCTTGGATGATAATCCGCATGCAATCAGTTTCAGTACCTGTTTTTCTCGATCAGTAACATCATTTGCAACTCCATTGCCATCCGCCCCGGAATCATTCGGCTGTGAAATGTCCAAATAACTGTTGATCAGCTCCCGCTCCGTATTATCATATAGCAGGTTCAGGGCTATCCGTTTTTCCGCATACCGTTTGTGGTAAATTTCATGTTTAACACTGATCCACTCGCCGCCGGGTTTTTTAATATGGTAGGCAAAACTGTATGTACCCGGCCGGGCGAAATCCCCGAAAATGGCAATGTTGAGCTTCTGGCTGACCACCAAACGTTCTTTCGGTTTCAGCAGCGAGTACCAGAAATCCCAGCCCGATTCGATCAGCGTTTCCGGACGATAGCCCAGCACTTGCTTGACTGATTTACTGCAATATTCAAACTTTTGCTTTTCTATATTAAATAAGCTAATAACCATCCTGCTGAATTCACTGCAGACGTCATGAAGTTCAGTAACGTTTGCGTTGTATTTCTCCTTAACTGAATTATTCATCTCAAAATCTATTTATTGCTGACTGATGGTAATTTATTCCATTTAGGGTAAGTAGTCAGTAAGATGATCTATAGATAGCGTATTTCTATGCACCTATTAACAAGAGTATTTTTTCAGTCAAAATGCTACAAATACATATGTTACAGGAGTTTAATTTTAATTCTCTATCCTGCTAAGCTACAATTCACCTTTATTTAAGTAGAATGATCTCTAATATTAAATAAGGTGATATTTAAAGAAATAACTTACAAATATAAATTTAAAAACATCAGGATCATGAATAATCAACTCATGACTTAAAATTAGCCTCACGCCAGAGCGCCTATAATTATAAGATGAAGCTTATACAATTTCTAATGTTATAAAACGATTGGTAAAGTACAACCCGTTCGCCGAAAACATGCCATAGATGGGGTTCGAGTTGAACCGGCCTGTGTGTGCCCGACAGAGGTGTCTTTGGCTTACGCTAATGGTTGCCATTCCATTTAAGGGTGGAAGTCACTTGTTGGTCACGCTGGAGAGCAGGAAGCCATTATTCGCCAGTTGCTGATAGAGCTTCTTTGAGTTTAGCCAGTCTGCCTCGAAAGAAAGGCCATGCCAAAGGAGGTGATGATGCAACTCCTGCGGGATGGGTCAGCATCAAGTGAAATATCTAATAGGTAGTAAGATAATAACATAACTAGTCAAGTAAAGGCTGGAAAGCCAAATTCCGATTATCAAAGAACTGCGCTTTTCGTTTAGAACAATGTATCCACCCGACCAACTACATCTTGAATGTAGCCGGCCGTTTGGCTATGGCTGAGTGAAGTTCTGAGGATAGAGAGATCGTACGTCGTTGTATTTGGTCTGCAGGATGTAGGCCAACACGTGGGTGAGCCACTGCGTGGGGTTTACCCCATGCAGCTTACACGTTCCCAGCATCGAGTAGACCATGGCGGCTCGCCGGGCCCCTTTGTGCGATCCGGCAAACAGGTAGTTTTTTCTGCCCAGCGCCAGCGGACGGATGGCATTCTCCACCAGGTTGTTATCTATTTCCAGCAGCCCGTCATGCAAATACTCGCTGAGCTTATCCCACCGCTTGGCGCTATAGGCCATGGCTTTACCGATCTGGCTTTTGGGCAATACCCTTTTTACCTCCTCGTGAATCCACGATCCCAGCGTATTGATAATGGGAAGCGACTGCTCCAGGCGCAACTTTTTACGCTCGTCCGGCGAGAGTCCTTCTTCGCGGGCCTGCTGCTCGGTCGCGTATAGATCCTGAATCCAGCTCAGCGCGGTCTCGGCACGCTCGCGATCATTGTCCAGTGCGCGTTCAAATTCCCGCCGGGCATGCGCCCAGCACGCCAGATGTACCACGCCCTTGCGCTGGCCAACCTCCTCATAGGCGACATAGCCATCGGTCTGCAGGTATCCGGTAAACCCATCCAGCAGTCGTTTAGGGGCGGGCGCCCCGCGGGTCGGCTGATAGTCAAACAGCACTGTTTTTTCGATCGGGCTGTGGTAGACCCAAAAATACCCCTGATGGCAGGCCCCTTTTTTGAGGCTTTCCAGCACCTTAATCGGCAATTCGTCGACCTGAATATACCCTCGGGCCTTGGTATCGGCTGCAGGGACGGAACAAAATCATACGTGTACTCGCTGAACTGATCCGTCCCTTGAAATATTACTCAAACAGGTTAGAACATCATCCGAACTCAATCCAAGACACTTACCTGCTGAAATCAGCTAACTCTACGATATCTCACCTAACTCTGAATTAATCAAAAAAAACCTTAAACAAATTTGCGAACCTGTCGATACAGGGACTGAAATCTCCTTCCAAATGGCCAGACATTCGTTTGCCGATCTCACAAGATCAAAGGGCTGGAGAATTAACGATATATCCAAGGCTTTAGGTCATACAAACATCAGAGTTACCGAACAGTAATTGAAGAAATTTGACCGTGCAAACCTGGATTCTAAAATGGAAAGTCTCTTTAATTAATTCAATATGAAGTACCCAAATATGAACGTAGATGATTCAATTCAATCCGATAATGCAAAATATACCTTCAGTTTAGATGACCTCATTGGAATAAATAGTTATGATGATGTTTATCCAGACGACAATTTAGTAAATCATGTAGCAGAGCCAGTAATGGCTTATGGATTTGACCAAAGTGAAGCTTATAAGTCAACGTTCGACATCAATAAAACGGTCAATCCATATATCAGAGATTTAAAGAGTGATGATATCGATCATTTGAAAAAAGTTGTTTCCAGTACACTCAATAATTACAAAAGCATATTGGAACAAAACCCCGAACGAATTCTCAAACTCATAGAGGATTTTGGAAAACATATTAAAGTCATTAATAAAAAATTAATGGGCTTTTATGAGCATATTAATGAAATACTTCAAAACATAGACTCTGAAACAGATGATTCATTTAATCTGACAGAAAAAACATTTTTTGAAATTTTGGATGATATACAATTAGCTTACTCGATTTTACCTATGAATTCCCTGGATAAAAAAGTACAAGAAGAGATTGAGGCTATTTTACATAGAAGTATTAAGCATCACCAGCCGGTGAAGCTAGGGTATATGAGATTGCGAGCGTTACAAGTCGTCCAGAATAATTATCACAGTCATTTGTTTCAGGATAAAATGCACGACTTAGAAAATGCGTGCCATCGAATAATCACAAAAGAAAAAATTGATGAGGTAAAAAGAGGAATAGATCTATTAACTCCTGAAGGTAGATATAGTATATTTGAGGAGCTGACTAAGGAGCGTAAAGATGGGACTAAGATGAAAAGAAAAGATGCAGTTGAAATCATAGAGAAAGAACTATTCCTTCGTTACAGGTTACAAATTAAGCAATTCCATAATTCCAAAGCTGCTTTTCTTAATACATATGACACTTGGAAAAAACGGTTAGAAGTTTAAATAGATCGTAAGGAAAAGAGACATTTTGATCCTATATAGAAAATGATGGTAAATAAACATTTACTGTTTTGTGTCATTTTTGAAATCACTTATTATTCCGAGTATTAGTGATTTCAATTTTGACACAACTATCAAGTAAGATGTATGTACCGGTTAGGGTGTTCTGCTTTTTATAGAATTCATTGATACTTTAACTTACACAGCTAATGAAGGTGGGGATAAGTCTGGTATATCTTTTCGAAGTAAGGCAAGCTAGATTCAAATGAAAATGGCAAGTAGATATTGATCAAAATTATAATCGTTTATTAAAATTTAACAGTCAACGTTGGTCCTGAAAAATTCTAAAATGTAATAAGCGGGCATATTCTTAAAGTACTGATCATAAGGTTCTTTATGGTTAGATTAGAAATTATTTTAACTTTTTGCGTGCATATGCAGTAGCAGTGTTAGCTTCACCCGCTACTGTCATATACAGGCTCTTATGGGATGGTTAGATAGAATTTATGGTTTTACTACAGCAATTCTTCTGAAATAGCTTTTGAAAGTTGTTGCTTCAATAGCAAACACTCCTCTTGCTCCAAATACAATAGGTTTCCACCAATCCACATGTTTAGCAAGCCAACTACCACTTAAAGTATAATCAGTATCCCAAGTCATTCCCCAAGGGTTTCTTAGTACTACGTAACGTTTATTATTTTTATAAAACCATCCCAAAACTGAATATGCGTGACTAGCGGCCAGATTAGAATCTGAATAAGTTACCTTATCTGGAGATGCATCGCCACTGGAGTATGTGCTTGCAACCATTGGATGTATGGTTTTCCTACTTACTGAATTAGCTCTAATAAATGACCATAGATTAGTGGCTGAATGATCTTTTGTAAGCCTATTTGTAACATTCTTTTCATTTGTTAATTGTTGAACCGCAGTTACCGGATTTCCCCATCCACTTGCTGTAATATCAGGTTTATCAGTTGTATTTTGGGTAATCCATTTTGCAAATGCTTTTTCATAAACCCCTGGCCATATTTCTCCGGGATCAAAGGATCGACAATAAACAAAATTATTAGTTGACGAATTTAATGGTAATTTTTCACTAACCTCAATCTCAGCAGTTTTTTGGTTTTTGGAACCTATGCTGCCTATTTGGTGGAATTTTATCATACAGGTAAATTCTTCTTGGGCAGTACCGGTGGATCTTGTTTTGTGAGCAATTAAATAAGGTCTGGTCCAGGCTACACTGGATAGTGCAGCAATGAAATAACAGTTAGCTACCGCCCCTTGTATAGGATCAAAAAAATCAGCAGCTTTATTAAAGAAATTACCCGGATCTTCCCAAAGAATATTCTCAGGTTCCCATTCTTTCTTTTTATTACTAACTTTGTCTTTTAATAAAACTAGATTAGATAAATGCTCAGGCCATTCCTTATTAGACAGCCTACGCGGTATGCTCGAACCTAAATTTATTTCCAGTTTAAGGTTGTGTGAAGGATCCCTCACTAAGTCCCGAATGTTGATTCCCTTATCACGGTTATCTTCGAGAAATTTAATTAAATTGTCAATTGAATCAATATTTCCGGCTTCTGTTTCAACCCCGTCCCCAACTTTCCTTATTATAATATCATCTTGAGCAATCTTTTCAAGCGAAAAGTCTCTTTTCAATTGTAGTCCAGCGAATAAAGGGGAGTTAAATTTTGGATCAAATAACTCCTGATAAGGGGTCTGAAGGACTGTTTCCAAAATTGCTTTCGGATTTTCAACTTTATCCCAATTAATTTTCTTACTAGTAATTAATTCTGCTAAAGCAAAAGGGTTTACAATACCAGTGTTGTCTTTATTTTTCATAACGATTCTACTTTTATTAGTCTTACTCTTAAGGCTTTTCAGTTACGCCCCGTTTATTTAAGTGGTCTCTGGTCTCCACTAATCGGTTCAGGTTTAGAATTTATTTGTCCACACTTGGAAGTCAGCCATATATTATAATAGCTGTCTTTGGTTTAAAGCTTGCCTAAAACGTGTTTATTAACCTACTCTGCTTGCTTATTACGGGTTCATTAATTAAGTTTTTGTAGCATATTCAGGTATTTTTCTGTAAATGCAATCGGAGAAAAATGAGTCTTCTCTTTTATATACACCGAATCATGTGTGTTTGCATCATTTCGGGATGATAGGTGGCTTGGGCAGTTTATAGAGAGAATTCTATGGGATTCAGAAATAACCATATGAAGATGTCCCAACAAGAGACTGTTACAAAACTACTTCGAAATTACCAGGCTGGTAATAAGGAAGCGGTCAATGAGCTCTTCGAGCTTCTTTACAGAGAACTGTATAATATTGCGGACGGGCAGCGAGTCAAGTGGCAGCAAAATAACACCCTTAACACAACTGCCCTCCTTCACGAAACGTACATCAAACTGGTCGATCAGTCACACAAAAGCTGGGAATCAAGAGCACATTTTGTAGCGACAGCGTCCAGGGCGATGCGTCATATCCTTATAAATTATGCCCGGGACCGTAACCGATTAAAACGCGGCGGTGACTGGAAAAAAGTTACATTGGGGCAGTTAGAGTTCTCTGATGCTACTAATGAGCTTTTATCGGGCACGCGAATTGAAACCATTGTCTTACTTGATGAAGCTTTATCGAAACTTGACGTTATATACCCAAGGCAAAGCCGGATTATTGAATGCCGGATTTTTGGAGGTTTGTCAATCAAGGAGACTGCTGCGGCTCTCGGGATCTCACCCATTACGGTGACGCGGAGCTGGAAGACGGCCCGGCTTTGGTTGTGCCGTGAACTGGATTCAGGAATGAAATCCTGAGATTTATTTGGGGAGATTAATTTGAAGGGGTCTCAAATATCGCAGGGAATATTTATTCCATGTGTCGGCAGGTACTAATCACTGTTGAATTAATCGCATGATCTAATGGAAAAACTGGATCAATGGTTAAAAATTGAAACACTGATCGAGCAATCATTAGCCTTGCCACCTGAAAAACGTTTCGGTTTTCTTAGCCGTGAGTGCGGAACCGATGAGGGCCTTCGAACCGAAATTGAATCCCTACTTCTCCATAGTGACACAGCTGATCAATTCATCCGAGATATTTCCGAAAAAGTAGTTTCACCTTCATTTGAAGAACTATTGGAGATACAGCCTGCCGCTAATAAAGATGACGAACTTCAGATCATCGGGCAAAAAGTTGCACATTACAATATAATTGAAAAGCTGGGCAGCGGCGGCATGGGGGTCGTTTACAAAGCCTATGATACAAAACTGAATCGAACAGTGTCGCTGAAGTTCCTGAACCCCCCATTCTTGCAATCGGAGGATGACAAGCAGCACTTACTACTTGAAGCGCAGGCAGCCGCTGCTCTGAGCCATCCTAATATTTGTACAATCTACCAGATCAATGAATACGACGGACAGCAATTCATTGTCATGGAATTCATTGACGGGGTAACATTACGGGAAAAACTTACTCCCGATGACTGTACTCCCAAAATGCAGGAATCCAATGCTTCAGAACTGAATATTGAAACTGCAATCGACTATTCCATACAGATTGCTGAAGCCCTGCAGAAAGCACATGAAAAAGAGATCATCCACCGTGACATCAAACCTGAAAACATTATGGTGGATTCGAAAAATCGAATCAAAGTAACGGATTTCGGACTTGCAAAATTTATTGGGCCTGGGAATTTGACAAAGGACCGGCATGAACTCGGTACTCTAGCATATATGTCGCCGGAACAGATACAAAAAGGATCGGTTGATCAACGATCAGATATTTTTTCCTTAGGTGTTGTACTCTATGAGATGCTTACCGGTTTACACCCATTTGGATGTGAGAATAAATCAGATACAATCTATTCGATTGTGAACAAAGATCCGGCTGCTCTATCGGAAATTCTCCCGCAAAAATTTGCAGGATTGTCAACCCTGGTTAACAGGGTTCTGGAAAAAGATCCGGATAATCGTTATCAATCACTACATCATCTTGTTAAGGATTTAAAGTGCTGTGCCGGGACTTTACCCATGCTGGTTGAGGCACCTGATACCTCGCAATATTCAATTCTTTTACGCACCAAAGTGGTAAGCAGAACGGTTATTTTAGCACTGGTTTTTTTTTCAGGTTCCTGGTTTTTGTCTCCGGGATATGAATCTGCAGCCGGTAATCTGCATAATTCTATTGTAGTACTTGAGCTCGAAAATCTGAGTCCCGATCCTGCTCATACATATATTTCCGACAGTATTCACGAGGAGATTATCAACCGACTGGCGGGTATCAGTTCTATCACAGTTTTTGCACATAGCTCCGTGACCGGTTATCCGCCTGAGGAACGGGATTTGCAGCAGATAAGTGAAGATCTTGGAGTTACAACAGTGATGGAAGGCGCAGTTCAAAGATTTGGGGAAAAATTGCGTGTTTCGATTACATTAACCGATACAGAGAGCAAAACAACTGTTTGGTCTGCTACCTATGAAGATGACATTGATAGTTTTTATGATATTCAGGGTCGCATCGCACGTGAAGTTGCAGAAGCTCTTGAGGTAAAACTATCGTCCGATGAACAAAATCGCCTAGATGAGCAGTTGACCGAAAGTTCAGTGGCATATGATTTCTATATTCGTGCCCTTGAATATAACAGCCGGCCGGGGCCTCTGCGGGATCATTATCTTACCACAGAATTACTGCTCAAAAGATCTCTAGAAGAAGATCCGGAATTTGCCCAAGCTTATGCATTGCTTGCGATAACGTATTCAAATCTATACTGGTTTTTTGGTCAGACGCCTGAGCGATTACAAAAAATAAAGGAAGCAGCCGAACAGGCGCATCTACTGGCCCCGGAACTACCTGAAACTCACCTTGCACTTGGCCTGTATTATTACTGGTCGGATATGGATTATAATCGGCCTTTAACATATTTCAAATCGGCTCTGCAAAAATTCCCTAACCATCCTCAATTACATCTTTTTATGGGTTTAACGTACCGACGGGCAGGAAGCTGGGAGAAAGCGGAGAAACATTTGAAAAAAGCGCTTAATCTTGATCCGCGAAATATTAGCCCTCACCTGGAGCTGTCCTGGCTCTATATTTGGACCCGGGAATATGATAAAGCAGAAACGAAGGTCATGAGACAGATTGATCGGTTTCCGGATATGCCCCTCAATATGTTTAAAGCTTATATAAATTATCATAGGGATGGTTCTTTTAATGAGGTTAAAACCTGGGGAGAAAAGAGGTCGAAGATGTTGGAACTGGAAATCTATTTTTATGGCATTTTCAATTATTATAACCGGGATTGGGAAAGTGCATTGCTGGTCTTTGAAAGTATCGAACCGGAAATAGCCATTGATACTGATAATAGTTTTATACCCCGGCTTTATCCGATCGCCAAATCTCTTCAGTTACTGGGTGAAAGAGTGGAGTCTCTGACTTATTACAAACAGATCCAAGTACAGCTGGAAGAATTACGTGATAAGTATCCGAATGATCCACGCTATCGTACGATTTTAGGTAAAGTGTATGCTAGGATAGGTGAATCTGAAAATGCTATCCGGGAAGGAGAAAAAGCTATTGACCTGGTACCCTATGCTCAAAACACTTATCTGGGAGCATGGTTTGCATTAGATTTGGCTGAAATATATACATTAGCAGGTAAACACGGCAAGGCTATAGATCAACTTGAGTTTTTACTCTCAGTGCCCGGTTTTGTATCAAAAAACGATTTACAATTATCGCCAACATGGGATCCACTTCGGGAGTACCCGGAATTCCGGGAAATTGTGGAAAACAGAATTGAATAATTAAACTTAACTCTGAATCCTCTCTATGCCACTTTTTCTTCTTCCCTATGAATGGAAATTCACTCATTTATTTTATCTATTTTTTAAACAAAGCGCACTATAATCGAGTATGGGGTTTGGCCCAAGATTGAGCCTAGTATTCCTTTTTATAATTATCCGAGATGATCGAAAAATGTCACTAACAATTACTCAATGCTCTCTTTCAACGGTCAAAAACAAACAATTCTTTCACACCTACAATAGTACTGTTTTAAAACTAACCTTAGCGCAGCAAATCATCCCGATTAAATCTTAGTAAGGTTGAAGATCAATACTTCATCCAACTAAAGCCCAAATACTATTTCTTGAGCTGGCTTCTCCTACCACTGTCATGTCAACTGCCCAAATTAATGCCTATTTGGCTACAACCGGATAGATTTTAAAGAAAATGATGAAGCAGTGGATAGGGACGGAAAGAGATTGAAACTCCAATTACTTGCAGAGAATATTCCCCTTTCTCATAAGATAATAAATAGCCTTGATGATACCAGTTTATCTACGTTGAAATTAAATTCATTCATTCTTTCTCCTCTCGAAGGCAACTTGCTACAAAACCTTGAATCGCTAGCCCACGTAATACGTCACAAGTTTCAAGTTCAACAATGAAATGTCAGCACCAAAGCATAACCGATTTATTCATTTTCCAACATTCTCAAACTTTTCTGAACTTTTTTTGCAGTCAATTCTTAATCACCCGCCACGTAAGTCACTGTTTTTATTAAGCACCTGACATTGTCCAAGCCCTGTTCTGACAATGTCCTCTGGAATCCCAGGGCACGTAGCGAGACCTTAGGTACGTCAACTACAACGAAAACCAAGGTGAAACAATGGACGTACTTACACAGCTCCGCTCGGAATTAGAAGAGCTATATGACTTCGCAAAAGAGATCAACCAAACGCTGGACCGATCTAACAACAAGCTTTCGAATAAAGAATCCTACGATAAGCGGTGGCTCACAAATATTGAGGCGATGACATATTTGGGGGTTTCCAAATCAACGCTTCAACGCTACCGCAGTGACGGACTGCTACCCTATAGCAAAATTGGCCTGAAACTCTACTACAAGGTGTCCGATATCGAAACCCTGCTCAAACAAAACCAGACGTAATAGCCATGATTGATCACCAACGTGATGCTACAAAATCTGACTACTTATGGGTGCCGGTTGAATTGTGTGAATTCACGTTGAAGAATAATTTTACCCGGCAGTTGAGGCTGTACCTCTACCTGAACTGGGTTTCAAGCGGATTGCTCAGAATGGACACCGAGTTAAGAACGAGCAGTTCTAGCGCTCTTGACATATCCGTCAGGACGATGTACAGGAATTTGAAAGGTCTTATGAAACGAAACTGGGTTGGGCAAAACCCAGCCACAAAAACCTATTTCATCAGGGGATTTGAAAATGTCAGAGCCATTGAAGGGTTCAGATCCAGAAGTGCAGCCAAGCTATACATAACCAACTTACAGGATACTAAAACACTCCAGGGATTTTGTACTGCAGCAATCGTTGGTAACAGAGCATTTAGAAGAAAATGGGAGGAAGGTCGTCTGAACGGAAAATCCGACGTTCATACCAGGACACCTTCTTCCCACCAATTTATAGAATGTTCAGCGAGCTATCTGAATATGATCCTTTCTCTATCTATACCTACCTGTCACAGGTTGAAACAGAGAGCGTTGGCCAATGGCTTCATACATCTGAAAAAGAATGAAGCCCCTATTGAATATCGGTCTTCAAACATATGGGAAATCAATAAGTACCGGAAAGCTATGGGGCATTACTTCATTAAAGTAAACCGCAGCGGGGTACATACAGAGGTCAGGCCGGATCTGGTTTCCTCAAATCTGAAATATAAAACAAGAAAGAACATCAGACCTCAGTCGGACTGATTCAACCATCAATGCAGGACATGAATAAACGAATACAAATAAGACACAGAAGCTTGAAAGGAACGCCGTGGTATTCTGCACGGACTCGAATGGGCGCGCCAGCTCAACCTAATCCAGGGGCTCGTCCTCTTATCGGGCCAGTCGATGCTTGCGGTGGCATTCTCGCCGGTACCCCCTCCCTGGCTCAAGAGCTTTGTGGCCCGATGTGTCCGGGTAGAGGGGGTGACGAGGCACTGTCGTTTGCTGCGTGGCCTCTACGGGGTGAAGGCTTTACGATGGCTATTTGCCAAGCTGGAAAGCAATCACTCACCCAGTAGGCCTATGAAATCCAGCTACTTCAAGACTCACAGACAAATGAAACTTTTCACCAAATCTATCATGATGAAAACCATATCGATTACCAATCAGAAAGGAGGTGTCGGAAAAACGACGACCGCCGTGAACTTGTCGGCCGGATTGGCCCGCAGAGGCTTCCGGGTGCTGCTGGTCGACTCCGACCCTCAGTGTAACGCCTCCACGCATCTGGGAGTGACCCATGAGGAGGACAAGCGAACGCTGGACGATCTGTACTACCAGCCGGAGCTTCAGCCATCTGAGGTTATTCAGCCAGCCAGAGGGTTTGACCTGCTACCGGCCGGGCAGGCGCTGGCCTACGCCGAACAGAAACTAGCCGGGGTGCCGGGCCGGGAGATGATCCTCTCGGAGAAGCTGGCGGGACTATCGGCCCATTACGATTTTTGCATTATCGACTGCCCACCTAACCTGGGCTTTCTGACCATCAACGCCTACACCGCCTCTGACGGGCTGATCATCACCGTCAAACCGGAGTATTTTGCCCTGGAGGGCCTCAAGCAGATCCACTCGATCCTTGGCTTTATCCGAAAGCGGCTGAACCCTGACCTGGACATTCTTGGCTATGTGATCACGGACTTTGACGCGCGAAAGAACCAGCACAAAGAGATCCGCCGGGCTATGTTTCGCACCTTCAACGGGAAAGTTTTCGATACGACCATTCGTACCAACGCCAGGCTCAGCGATTGCTCGTCGGCCGGGAGCAGCATCTTCGAGTTTGCCCCCAAAACCTACGGGGCGATCGACTACCTGAACCTCGCCAAAGAGCTGGAGGTACGTCATGGGCAAGCCTGATTTCGATGAGTTTTTGAGCAGTATTCCAAGCCAGCCGGATGCCCCGGAAAAACCTGATGATAATCCATTGCCAGAATCGGCTGACCAGCGTGACACCAGTGAAATGTCAAGCCAGACTGAACAGTCGAACCTGTCAGATCCGCTTGACCCGTCAGAAAATTCAGAACAACCTGATCCATCGGGAAATCCAAAACAGTCTGGCCAATCGACTCAATCAAAACAGGCAGATCAGGCAAGTACGTCAAAACAGCCAGATAATGTAGATCAACCAAATCAGCCAAGACAGTCAACACCGCCACGACGTGCAAATCAGTCAGATCAGCCCAGTCAGCCTGAACAGTCAAATCAGTCTGACATGTCGAAACAGGCGAATCAACCTGATCAGCCAGAGGAGCTGATCACCTTTTCGGTGCGCATGCCAACCGGCTATATCGAGCGCATCAAAGCGATCACCTGGTGGGAGCGCTGCACGCACCGAACCTTCCTGGAAGAGGCGGTTGAGCGATACCGGGAAATGCATGGCCAGAAGCATTTAGACAAGGTTATCGCCGATTACAACAACCATAACTCCTAAACACGACACAATGGATATTCAAAACCTTGACAAATCGCTGTTACATCAGCTCAACGCAAATCAGTTATCCATAATGGATACAGTCGTCCGATGGGAAATCAGCCGTGGTGGTTTAGCGACCGGAGGCGATGCAGGCGAATGATATACCTACTCCCTCTCTCCCCTTTAAAAAC